>NZ_DATIMC010000099.1:0-24748 GCF_035475775.1 Phenylobacterium sp.
CCGTCGCTCAGGTATGCGGCGGCGTCGCCGACCATGTCGGCCGGAACCACATACTGGTCGTAGGTTTCGGGGTTCATGAAGTGAAACCCTTCGGCGTCGGAATAGAGGAAGTTGTGCGGCCGCTCGTCGACGAAGGCGCGCTCGACCTGTTCGGTGGTGCGGTAGCGCTCAGAGACCTTCACCCCGTCGGCGATGCGGCGCATGTCCAGCTGGGTCACCGGCGTGCCCTTGCCGGGATGGATGTTATCGACGTTGAGCACGACATAGAGCTTGCCGTCGACATCGACGACCGCGCCCTTGCGGAGTGAACTGGCGGCGACCTTCACGGGATCGGTTGTCCTTTATTGGCTGGCGGCGCCCACCTATACGAATGCGCTCCAGATCGCCAGCCCTCAAGGTCAAGCCAGTTGTCGCAACCCCCGTCCTCGCCCTGGTGGAGCGCGGCTGTCCACGAGGGCCGGCGGCCGCGGCTGATCGCGCGCGGAGCGATCAAGCGGGCGATCCGCGCCTGGTTCGAGGCGGACGGGTTTGTCGAGATCGAGGCCGGCGCGCTGCAGGTCTCTCCGGGGAACGAGGCGCACCTGCATGCCTTCGCCACAGAGCGCGTCCGGGCTGACGGAACCACCGAGCGGCTGTACCTGCACACCTCGCCGGAGTTCGCCGCCAAGAAGCTGCTGGCGGCCGGCGAGCGGCGGATCTTCGATTTCGCCCGGGTCTGGCGCAACCGCGAGCGCGGCGCCCTGCATGCGCCAGAGTTCACCATGCTGGAGTGGTACCGCGCCCAGGCGCCCTACGAGACCCTGATGGCCGACTGTGCGGCGATCGTGGCGCTGGCGGCGGAGACGGCCGGCTGCCGCTCGTTCGAATGGCGCGGACGAACCTGTGACCCGTTCGCGGAGCCGCAGCGGCTGAGCGTGGCAGCGGCGTTCGAACGCTACGCCGGCGTCGATCTCCTGTCCCTTCTCGACGATCGCGACGGCCTGGCGGCGGCGTCTGGGGTGCGCACGGCCGGCGACGACGTCTGGGCCGACATCTTCAGCCGCATCCTGGTGGAGAAGATCGAGCCCCACCTGGGCGAGGGACGGCTGACGATCCTTGACCAATACCCCACGAGAGAAGCGGCGCTGGCGAGACCGGCGGAGCATGACGCGCGTGTCGCCGAACGCTTTGAGCTCTATGCCTGCGGCGTCGAGCTGGCCAACGCCTTTGGCGAACTGACCGATCCGGTCGAGCAGCGGGCCCGCTTTGAGTCGGAAATGACGGAGAAGGCCCGCGTCTACGGCGAGCGCTATCCGCTCGACGAGGACTTCCTCGCCGCGCTTTCGATCATGCCGCCGGCCAGCGGCGGCGCGCTGGGCTTCGACCGTCTGGTGATGCTGGCCAGCGGCGCCTCGCGCATCGAGCAGGTGCTCTGGACGCCGGTCCCGTAGCCGCGTCTAGGCCGGGGTCGTCTCCCGCGTCCGCACCGCGGCCGGCCCCGCAGCCTTGCCCTCCGCGAGAATTCTCTGCCTGCCCGCCTCGGTGAAGGCCAGGAGCTCGCGCATGTAGGCGTAACGCCCATAATCGCGGCCCTCGGCGGTGGTCTTCTCGAACCAGTCGTCCTCGCCCAGCATCTCGCCGAGCCGGGGCGGGTTGCGCCAGATCATCTGCGCGTCGATCTTCTTGGCCTCGAGACTCCTCAGGATCCCACGGTTGAAGTGGCTGTGCAGGGTGATCCGGTCCCCCGCCTCGCTCCGGTCGCCCTGCCAGTGCCACACGCCCTGGGTGAAGAACACCACCGAACCCTTCGGCATCAGGATCGGGACGCCTGCGTCCAGCTCTTCGCCGCGCCTGGGCTCGCGCCGCATCCGATGCGTGCCGGGCAGCAGCACCGTCGGTCCCGAGGCCTCCGTCCAGTCCTCGAAGGCCCAGACGCCCACGCCGGTCATGGCGAAGTCCGGATAGGGCTCGGGCACGTGGGCGTAGTCGGTGTGCAGCGGGATGAATCCCGGCCCGGCGGGCTTGCGGATGCAGCTCAGGGAACCGATGACGGCGCCGCGGCCGAGCGAGGCGTCGATCAGGGTCATCAGCAGCGGGTTGAGCGCCAGCCGCTCGAAGACGCGCCCGTGGTAGAGCATCCAGTTCATCGTCGTGTAGCCATGGGCGGCCAGGGTGCGGACGATCGCCTCGCGGGCCTCGTCGGCGAACTCCGGCGTGATGGCGTTCTCGACGATGGTGTAGCCCTGGGCGTCCATCTCGCGGATCTTCTGGCTCAAGCCCTGGCGCGCCGCGCGGTGGGCGAGGTCCGGGTTCTCCACGGTCATGCGGCCGAGATGATCGAACAGGCTCTCCAGCAGGCCGCGCACCGCCGGGTCGGCGAGCCCGCCGCGCACCGTCAGCGCCTCTGCGCCATAGAGGTGAGCCGTCTCGCGCCGCAGGGTCTGCAGCGCGCCGGGCGCGGCGATTCCCACCATCTGCGCCCCGGTGAGCGCCGCCTGGTAATCGCCTTCCACCACGAGATCGGCGCCCGGATCGAAGCTTCCCGAGACCGCGAACGCCTGGCCGTCGAAGCGGATCGTGCAGCAGCCCACGTCGCCCGGCAGCTTCATGTGCGGCGGCGCATCCGTGAAGCGGCCGCTCGCCGAGAAGGCCCGCCCGCGCAGCCGCTCCGCCGGCGCCTGCCGTTCCCGGAACTTCGGATGCTCCCCCGCCAGGAACCTCCGCGCCTCGTCGATCCAGCGCTGCGACAGGAACTCGACGTGATGGGGCAGGGTGAACATTCGCCGTCTCCTCAAGACCCGCGGCCGAAGAACATTCGCGCCGACCGGCGCCGGCGCCAAGGCTGACCCCGCGCCACAACTCCATCAATGGCGCTTGATGTATCAAGGCTGCTTGATGTATAAGCACCGATATGAGCGTCCAGCCACATCCTGCCGACAGCGCCCCGCCCGAGTTCCTGCAGCTTGCCGCCCATCCCGTGCGCTGGCGGCTGCTGACGGAATTGGCCCGCAGCGACCGCGGCGTGAGCGAGCTGACGCAGCGGCTGGGCGAGCCGCAGAACCTGGTCTCCTATCACCTCGGCAAGCTCAGGGACGGACGCCTGGTCGCCGCCCGGCGCAGCTCCGCCGATCGCCGCGACACCTACTACGGCCTCGATCTCGCCCGCCTGGGCGATCTCCTGTCCGCGGCCGGCGGAGCGCTTCATCCCGGGCTTCGTCTCTCGCGCCCGCTGCGCGAGGCGCCTCCCCGTCGCGCCCGCGTGTTGTTTCTCTGCACCGGCAACAGCGCCCGCTCTCCGATGGCCGAGGCCCTGGCGCGGGCGCGCTCGGGCGGGGCCGTCGAGGCCGTGAGCGCCGGCAGCCATCCCAGGCCCCTGCATCCGAACGCCCTGCGCGTGATGCGCGAAATGTACGGCCTCGATCTCGCCGCCCACGCCTCCAAGCCCCTGCAGGCCTACGCCGACCAGAGCTTCGACTACGTGATCAGCCTCTGTGACCGGGTGCGCGAGGTCTGCCCCGAATTCCCGGGCGATCCGCAGACCGTCCACTGGAGTCTCCCGAACCCCGCGACCGGCGAGCCGGACGAGGTCACCTACCCCCTGTTCCAAGAGACCGCGGCCGAGCTGGCGCGGCGCATCGATTTCCTGATCGCCGCGCTCGCCGATCGAGCCCCCGCGGCCTGACAACCCAGGAGAAGCACATGAGCGATCCCTTCGACATCGTGAACCTCCGCTACATGGTCGACGACGTGCAGGCGTGCGTCGACTGGTACGTCGCTCACTTCGGCTTCAAGGTCGTCCTGGCCTCGCCCGCCTTCGGCGCGGTGGAGCGGGGGCGCCTGCGTCTGCTGCTGAGCGGCAAGATGAGCTCGGCCGGCCGGCCGATGCCCGACGGCCGCCAGCCGGAGCCCGGCGGCTGGAACCGCTTCCAGTATGTCGTCGACGACATCGCCTCCGAGGTGGAGCGCCTGCGCGGGCGCGGCCTGACGTTCCGCAATGACGTCGTGTCCGGCCCGGGCGGTTCGCAGATCCTGGTCGAGGACCCTTCCGGCAACGTCGTCGAGGTCTTCCAGCCCTCCGCCGCCGCGTTCGGCGGCGCCGCGGCCCAGCCCGCCAAGGCAGGGGTCTGACATGACGAAATCCGCTGTCTTCGCCGCGGTGATCACGCTTGCGCTTGGAGCCCACAGTGCGAGCGCCCAGAACCCGGCCACCGCCAACCCCGCTCAGGTGAGGGTCCGCTACATGGTGCAGGACGTGCCGAGCTCGGTCGCCTTCTACACCGAGAAGCTCGGCTTCAAGCTCGACATGCAATCCGGCCGCGCCTTCGCGGCGGTGTCGCGGGGCGGAATCCAGCTCCTCCTCAGCCCCACCAAAGGGCCGGGCGGCGCCTCGCAGCCCATGCCGAACGGCCAGCGGCCGGCGGCCGGCGGCTGGAACCGACTGGTGCTCTACACCGCCGATCTGCAGGGCGATGTGGAGAAGCTGCGCAAGCAAGGCGTCCGCTTCCGCAACGACATCGTCGTGGGCCTCGGCGGCAACGAGATCCTGATAGACGACCCGTCGGGGAACGCGGTCGAGCTCTTCCAGCCGACCCTGGTGGTCGGGCAGACGCGGTAAGCTGCGCGCCTAGGCCTTCACGGGCGCTGGCGCGGAGCAGGCCTCGTCGTAGGCCGCCCACATGGGCGCGCAGTCGAGCATCTCGCCCAGCGCCATCGCCCGGTCGACGGCCATCACCGTGAGCCCCGCCGCCATGGAGTCGAACGGGCTCACCGGGAACGGCGCGCCCTTTTCCATCGTCGCCTTGAGATCGAGCGCCATCGCCTGGTCGGCGCCGTTGTGCGCGTCAGCCGTCAGCCCGCCGTACTCGATCCGCTGGGGCTTGCCGCGATCCAGCGTGCGCCGGACCATCAGCTTGTTGCGCACCAGGTCGGCGATCAGCGTGCCCTCGGTCCCGGCCACGTACCAGCGCCGCTCGGGCAAGCTCACGCAGCTGTTGGCGTGGAAGGTGAGGCGCACCTGGTTGTCGTATTGCAGCATCGCGGTCTGGTGGTCGGTGACGTCCATGTCCGAGTGGAACGGATCGTTGGCCCCCATCCAGCCGGCGTCACGCTGCACGAACGCCTCCTCGCCGGTGTCATAGCGGCGCGGCCGGCTCGCCCCCTCGGGGGTGAAGATGCGCCGCCCGCCGAAGCTCGCGACCTTCGCCGGCCGCGCCCCCGCGATCCGGCCGAAGATATCGAAGTCGTGGCAGACCTTGTCGAGCAGGTAGGAGCCGCCCCACGCGGCCTTGCGCCGCCAGTTGCGGGCCAGGTAGCCGCCGTGCTCGGGCGGCAGGTGCTCGGTGGCGTCGATGGAGACGATCTCGCCCAGCTCGCCGGCATCGACGCGGGCGATCACCGCCTTGACGATCGGCATGGAGCGCATCACCAGGCCGATGAACAGGGGCGGGGTTCCGCCGGCGGCCAGCCGCTTCGCCAGAGCCAGAGTCTCGGTCTCGGTGCGCACGATCGGCTTCTCGGCGAACACCGGGAAGCCGGCGTCCAGGGCGCGGTTGACGTGCGCGAAGTGCAGGTGGTTGGGTGAGCCGACCATCACCAGGTCATAGGGCCCGCGGGCGAACAGCTGGTCGGGATCGGCGCAGGCACGGCCCAGGGGAATGCCCGCCTGCCGCAGCACCGGCGCGCCCACCGGCGCGGGGTCGGCATAGGCTGACAGCTCGAGGCTCCAGCCCATCTCCTGCATGGCCGACAGCACATGGCCGATGCGCTGGCCCAGTCCGATGACACCGATGCGATAGGTCTTCATGCGCGCCCCGCGGCCTCCGGGGGCACCTGAACACGATCCGGCCGAGGCGCGAAACCCCTCAGGCGTTGGGGGCCGGCTGCCGGGCCGCGGCGTGCAGCTCCTCGTCCGACTGGGGAACGCGCCCCTCGGGCGTCGCCGCGCTGATCGCCTGCGGCAGCTCGTGGGCGAGTTGGCTCAGGAGGTCCTGGCGCGAGAGGCCGGTCTTCTGCTGCAGCGCGTTGAGCGTGTCGTCGCCCAGCACCTGGCCCACCTCGTGCGGCGCGATGGGCTGGTTCGGCCCTTCGCCGACCCAGGAGCCCACCTGCTGCCCATGGCCGCTCTGCTGGAAGCGGCTGACCAGGGCGCCCAGCGCGCCGGCGCCGCCCAGTCCGCCCAGGAGGCCGCCGAGTCCGCCGCCGCCCGCGAGCAGCCCGCCCAGGCCGCCGAGCAGGCCGCCCGATGCGGCCTGCGGCTGCGCGTTCGGCGCGCCGGGATCGAAGCTGCGGCCGGGCTGACCCGCCGCGGCCTGCGAGGCCTGGTGCTGGCGGATCGCCTTGACCAGGAGCGCCAGGACGACGCCGGCCGCCACCGTGTCGCCGATCCCGGGCTTGCGCTGCGGCTGGCCGCCGCCGAGCATTGAATCGAGCAATCCCATGTCGGCGCCCTCAATCCCTCTGAAATGACATCCACAACAGGTTGAGAACATTCGGGTTCGCCACGGCGCGGACCCGCCGCGCGACGCGGCCGCCGGTCATTCGTCCGTGCCACCGGCAGTCGCACAGCAGGAAATGGGTGTCGTCATCGCTGAGGCCGAAGAAGGCCTGCGCCTCGCCCAGCGTGTCGCCCGCGAGGCCCGCGCTGCGCAGCACCGGGTCGGCGAAGGCGAGCGTCAGCGGCGTCTGCTCGCCCCGCAGCCGCGCGCGGGCGGCCGGCGCATAGAACTCCACGAACCGCAGCGGCTGCAGCAGCCGCGCCTCGGCGGCCTGCAGCACCTCGGCCCATCGGAGCAGGCGCTCGCGGCGGCTGAGGGTCGGCGCGGCCTCGACGACGCTGGCTTGGCTGAGGATCTGCTCCAGGGGCTGGTGACGCATGGCTGTTGCCTCCGATCGGTCTTGTCTGCGTCAACTCGCGAGACGGCCGCTCGGCGCCGCTCGCCGGCTCAGAAGTCCGTGACGCGCCGGGGTCGAGGCGCCATATGGCCGCCCATGACCGCCCAGACCCTCCGCACGCCCCAGGCGCTGGCCGACGCCGGGCTGGTCGACCCGGCGGATGTTCCGGGGCTCGACCGCGTGGCCGCGCGCTACGCCGTGGCGATCACGCCGGCCATGGCCGAGCTGGTCGATTCCGCCGATCCCGCCGACCCCATCGCCCGCCAGTTCGCGCCGACGCCCGCCGAGCTCGTCCACGCCCCGGAGGAGTCCGCCGACCCGATCGGCGACGAGGCCTGCTCGCCGGTCGAGGGCCTCGTCCACCGCTATCCCGACCGCGTGCTGCTGAAGGCCAACCATGCCTGCGCGGTCTACTGCCGCTTCTGCTTCCGGCGCGAGATGGTGGGACCCGAGGGCTTGCGCCCGCTGTCGCCGGCGCAGCTCGATGCGGCGTTCGCCTACATCGCCGCGCGGCCGCAGATCTGGGAGGTGATCGTCACCGGCGGCGACCCGTTCATCCTCTCGCCGCGCCGCATCGGCGGCCTGATGGCGCGGCTCGAGCCTATCGAGCACGTCAGGATCGTCCGCTTCCACACCCGCGTGCCGGCGGTCGAACCGGCGCGGATCACCCCCGCGCTGGTCTCGGCCCTGAAGGCCTCGTCCAAGGCCGTCTACGTCGCCCTCCACGCCGACCACCCGCGCGAGCTGACGCCCGCCGCCCGCGCGGCCTGCGCCAGGCTGGTCGACGCCGGCGTTCCGCTGCTCGGCCAGACCGTCCTCCTGCGCGGCGTCAACGACGATCCGGCCACCCTGGAGGCGCTGTTCCGGGCCATGGTCGAGGCCCGCGTCAAGCCCTACTACCTGCACCACGCCGACCTGGCGCCGGGCACCGGCCATTTCCGCACCTCCATCGGCGAGGGCCAGGCGCTGATGAAGCGCCTGCGCGGCCGCGTCTCGGGGCTCTGCCAGCCGACCTACGTGCTCGACATCCCCGGCGGCCACGGCAAGGTCCCGATCGGCCCGGGCTATCTCGCGGACGGCGAGGTCGAGGACCCGGGCGGCGCGCGTCATCCCTATCCGCGGCGTTAGAGCCATAAAGCCTGTCATCCCCGGGCTTGTCCCGGGACCCGGATGCGCCGACGGTTCGCGATCTCCCACAGCGGAATCGCCTCGGATCGTTCTGCCGGGCGCGTGCTTATGGATGGCCGGGACTAGCCCGGCCATGACGATCTGGGGGTGATGTCGCAGCGACGCATCACGCTCCGTTCACGCGGCGTCAGGCTTGCGAACGGGCGTTTGAACCGGCAGGCTGGCGCTTTGAACGAAGGGTATGCCGATGGCCGACGACGCCGCGCCGAAGACCGACACCGCTGAAGAGCTCGGCTTCGATCCCGACGCGCTGAAGGCCAAGTACCGCGCCGAGCGCGACAAGCGCCTGCGCGCCGAGGGCAACGCCCAGTACGTCGAGATCGCCGGCCGATTCGCGCACTATCTGGACGATCCCTACGTCGCGCCGGGGTTCAGCCGCGCGCCGCTCACCGACGAGGTGGAGGTGGCGGTGATCGGCGGCGGGTTCGGCGGCCTCCTGGTCGGCGCCCGGCTGCGCGAGGCCGGCATCGGCGACATCCGCATCATCGAGAAGGGCGGCGATTTCGGCGGCACCTGGTACTGGAACCGCTATCCCGGCGCGGCCTGCGACATCGAGAGCTACGTCTACCTGCCGCTGCTGGAGGAAGTCGGCTACGTGCCGGTCGAGAAGTACTCCCGTGCGCCGGAGATCCTGCGCCATTCGCGCGCCATGGCCGAGAAATTCGACCTCTACCGCAACGCCTGCTTCCAGACCGAGGTGACGGCGCTGCGCTGGGACGAGGCGCTCGGGCGCTGGATCATCGAGACCAACCGCGGCGACGCCATGAGGGCCCGCTTCGTGGTGATGCCGAACGGCCCGCTGCACCGGCCCAAGCTGCCCGGCATCCCGGGCATCGAGAGCTTCCAGGGCCATTCCTTCCACACCAGCCGCTGGGACTACGGCTACACCGGCGGGAACTCGGACGGCGGTCTCACCGGCCTGAAGGACAAGGTGGTGGGGATCATCGGCACGGGCGCGACGGCGGTGCAGTGCGTGCCCCACCTGGCGCAAGGCGCCAAGCAGCTCATCGTCTTCCAGCGGACGCCGTCCTCGATCGACGTGCGCAACAACCGCCCGACCGATCCGCAATGGGCGGGGTCCCTGAAGCCCGGCTGGCAGCAGCACCGGATGGACAACTTCAACATCCTGGTCTCCGGCGGCTTCGCCGACGAGGACCTGGTCGCCGACGGCTGGACCGACATCATCGGCAATATCCTGCTCTTGGCCCGCAAGAAGGCCCAGGCCGGCGAGACCGTGGACGACCCCGCCGCGCTGATGCAGCTCGCCGACTTCAAGAAGATGGAGCAGGTGCGCGCCCGCGTGGACGCCGTCGTCAAGGACAGGGCGACCGCCGAGGCGCTGAAGCCCTACTACAACCAGTTCTGCAAGCGCCCCTGCTTCCACGACGAATACCTCGACGCCTTCAACCGGCCGAACGTCACCCTGGTCGACACCGAGGGCCGCGGCGTGGAGCGGATCACCGAAAGGGGCGTCGTCGCCAACGGGGTCGAGCACGAGCTCGACTGCCTGATCTACGCCACCGGCTTCGAGGTCGGCACCGACTACACCCGCCGCGCGGGCTACGAGGTCTATGGCAAGGGCGGGCTCACGCTCACCGAGAAGTGGCGCAACGGCGCTTCCACGCTGCACGGCCTGCACAGCCGCGGCTTCCCCAACTGCTTCATCATCTCCAACACCCAGTCCGGCTTCTCGGCCAACTTCCCGCACATGATCAACGAGCAGTCCAAGCACCTGGGCTACATCCTCGGGCGCTGCCACCAGGAGGGGATCAGCGCCGTCGAGGCCTCTCAGGAGGCCGAGGACGCCTGGGTGGAGACGATCGTCAAGCTCGCCATCATGCGCCAGGCCTTCCTCGAGGAATGCACGCCGGGCTACTACAACAACGAGGGAAACGTGCGGGCGATGAGCGTCCGCAACGGCTCCTATGGCGCAGGCCCGGTCGCCTTCGTGAAGGTCCTGGAGGCCTGGCGGGCGGACGGTGCGATGCCCGGCCTCGAGATCACCCGCGCCTGGCCGGCGAACGGGTAATACCTCCCCGCAGGGGGAGGTGGCCCAGAGGGCGGGAGGGGGTTTCATCCGCAGAATCGCAGCCGCGCGTCTTGAGCGGAAGCCCCCTCAGTCGCTCCGCGACACCTCCCCCCGAGGGGAGCAACCCTCACCCCGGCAGCACCAGCTTGAACACCGCTCCGCCGCCGGGGCGGGCGTGGTGCTCGAGCCGTCCGCCGTGCGCCAGCGCCACCTGGCGCGCCAGGGTCAGGCCGACGCCGGAGCCACCGTCCTTGGTCGAGAAGAAGGGCACGAACACCGCGTCCGGGTCGTCGGCGGGCAGGCCCGGCCCGTTGTCCTCGACCACCAGCGCCACGCGCTCCTCGTCGAGCTGGACGCCCAGCCGCACCGCCGCGCCGGGGCGGCCGCGCACCGCCTCCAGCGCGTTCTTCAGCAGGTTGATCAGCGCCTGCTCGACGAGCTCCGGATCGGCCCTGAGCCGCAGCGCCTTCGGCGTCACCACGCTGGCGTAGTCGACGCCCGCCTCGCGCATCGTCGGGCCCATCAGCCGGTCGAGCCGGCGGGCGAGCTCGACGGCGCGGATCGTCTCCGGCTCGGGCTTCGGAAGCTCGCTGAGCCGCCGGTACCGCTCGACGAAGTGCATCAGGCCCTGGCTGCGCCGGGCGATGACCTCCAGGTCCTCGGCGAGCCCCGTCCGGTCCGCCGCGGGGTCGCGCAGCCGCTCGCCCAGGCTCTCCGAGAGCGAGCAGATCGGCGTCAGCGAGTTCATCATCTCGTGGGCCAGCACGCGCACCAGGTCCTGCCAGGCCTTCAGTTCCACCGCGTCCAGCTCGCCGGAGACGCTCTGCAGGGAGATCAGCATGAGCCTGCGCCCCTCGGCCGCGAAGCTCGCCGCCTGCGCCAGCATCGCCCTCCCATCCGCCAGCCGCACGATCTCTCGCGCGCCCGCCGGCAGGGCGCGCAGCCGCGCCGCCGTGACGGGCGGCAGGGCGGGGATCGCGGCGAGCGGGCCGGGCTGGGCGCCCAGGCCCTGCCGCGCCGCGCGGTTGGCGCTCGCCACCTGGCCCGTCTCGTCGACCACCAGCAGGGCCGCGGCCACGTTGTCGCTCAGCGCCTCCAGGTGGTCGATCCGCCGCTGGCGCTCCGCTCGCGCCTCGGCCAGCCGCTCGAGCGCGCGGCCCATGGCCGCGTGGGCCTGCCGCAGCCCCGCCTGCGGCGCCGGCCGTTCGTAGCCCTCCGCGGCGAGCCCTTCGACGAACCGGGCGAGCGTGCGGTCGGCCGAGCGCATGCTGCGCATCAGGTCGAGGGCGACGAGGGCCAGGACGCCGCCGAGCACCGCCGCGGTGGCCCAGAGTCCGCGCTGCAGGGCGAGCAAGCCGCCGAACGCCACGAGCCCGATCGCGGCCGCCCGCAGGCTGGCGCCCAGCGCGAACCCCGCGGCGCCGGTCGGAGGCTTAGAGGCCATGCCGCTCCATGCGCCGGTAGAGCGCCGGCCGCGTCAGCCCGAGCGCGGCGGCGGCGCGCGAGACATTGCCGTCGTGGATCGCCAGCGCTCTCAGGATCGCCCGCCGCTCCAGCTCGTCGAGGTTGAGGCCGGCGCCCGTCCGCCGCTCCGCCGTGAGCTTGGCGGCGTTGGCCATCGCCTCGACCAGGGCCTCATTGCGCCACGGCTTGAGCACGAAGTCCACGGCCCCGCGCTTCAGCGCCTCGACCGCCAGCGCCACCCCGCCGTAGGTGGTCATCAACACCACCGAGAGCGCCGGATCGGCCCGCTGCAGCCGCGAGAGCGCATCGAAGCCCTCCGCCCCGCTGCGCGCGCCGGCGGCGAAGTTCATGTCCAGCAGCACGGCGTCCCAGCCCGCCGCCCCGGTCTCCAGGCCCTCCGGCGCGGCCAGCAGGTCGAGGCGCGCGCCGGTGCGCGCCAGCGTCGCCGCCGCGGCCTTCAGCACGTCGGCGTCGTCGTCGACCACCAGGAAGGAGAGCGCCTGCGCCATGACGCGAGTCTAGGGCGCGCCGCGCGGGGCGACAAAAGCCAAGCTCCTCAAAGGCTTGCGCCCGCCCGCCCAGCCGCCTGGGGAGGGCCGCTGTCCGGTTCCGGACACCCGCGCGGCGGGATGTGCGCCGGTGCGCCGCTAAGCTGCTGAATTCGCGAGGTTTCGGCAAATCGCCCCTGCGCCGGATACTGGAGGCCGCATGAGCGAGCTGATGGATCGACCCCTGGAACGGCCTGTCTGGCGGCGCCCGCGCGTCGTCCTGGGCCTCGCCATGTGCGGCGGCCTGGCCCTGGCGGCCGGTCTCGGGATCGTGCTCGCCGCCGGCGCCCGGGCCTCCCTGAGGGCGCCGGCGGCGAGCCTCACCATCGAGACGGCGCGCCCCGGGGTGTTCCACGACTTCGTGGCGCTGCGGGCCAAGGTGGTCCCGAAGGACATCGTCTACCTGGATGCGCTGGAAGGCGGGCAGGTGGAGCAGGTGCTGGCCCAGGCCGGCGACGAGGTCCGGGCGGGCCAGCCGCTGGTCCGCTTCCGCAACACCGAGCTGGAGCTGGAGGTGCTCGACCGCGAGGGCCGGCTCGCCGAATCCATCACCCAGCTGCAGGCCTACGAGAAGCAGCTCGAGGACGCCCGGGTCGCCAACCAGAAGGCGGCCGCCCAGATCGACTACGACATCACCCGGCTCTCCCGCGACGCGCACCGCGACGACGTGCTGAACGCCAAGGGCTACGTGCCGCGTCAGCAGTACGAGGCCACCCACGACGAGCTGGACCACAATCGCCGCCTTCAGCCGCTGCAGGCCTCGATCGACCGCGAGGAGGAGGTGCTGCGCCGCCGCCAGCTGCCGCAGATCCACAGCGAGCTCGCCAACCTGCAGCAGAGCCTGGGCGTCGCCCGCTCCAAGCTGGACAACCTGGTGCTGCGCGCGCCGGTGGCCGGCAAGCTCGCCGACATGCATCTGGACGTCGGCGAGATCAAGAACCGCGGCGAGCGGCTCGGCCAGATCGTCCCCGAGACCGGCTACAAGGTCGAGGCCCGGATCGACGAGTTCTACCTCGATCGCGTCCGCCCCGGCCAGACCGGACAGGTGGAGGTCAACGGCCGCGAGCTTCCCGTGCGCGTGGTCCGCGTCGACCCGCAGGTCAAGGACGCCACCTTCCTGGCCGAGCTCGCCTTCGACGGGCCCATGCCGCGCGACGTCACCTCCGGCGAGGCGCTCGACGGCCGGCTCGTCCTCGGCGGCGACCGCCAGGCGCTGATCCTGCCGGCCGGGCCGTTCCTGGAGCGCTCGGGGGGCGACTGGGCGATGGTGCTCGACGGCTCGGGCCACAAGGCGGTGAAGCGCCGGATCAGGATCGGCCGCCGCAACGCCGAGCAGGTCGAGGTGCTCTCGGGCCTCGAGCCCGGCGAGCGGGTCATCACCTCCGACTACACCGGCTACGACAAGATCGATCAGGTCATCATCACCCACTGAAGGGAACGGGGCGCATGCTCAAGCTCGAGGACATCTCCAAGGTCTACCGCACCAGCGAGGTCGAGACCCTGGCGCTCGCCGCCGTCTCGCTGCGGATCGACCCGGGCGAGTTCGTCGCCGTGATGGGCCCGTCGGGCTGCGGGAAGTCGACGCTGCTCAATCTGCTCGGCCTGCTCGATAGCCCCTCCAGCGGCCGCTACGAGTTCTTCGGCGAGGATGTCGCGAAATACCGGGAAGCCCAGCTCACCCGGCTGCGGCGCGAGCACATCGGCTTCGTCTTCCAGAGCTTCAACCTGATCGACGACCTGTCGGTGGCCGAGAACGTCGAAGTGGCGCTGCTCTACCGCGGCGTCGCGGCCGCCGAGCGCCGGCGGCGCGTCGCCGAGGCGCTGGAGCGGGTCGGGATGGGCCACCGCGCCCGCCATCGCCCGCAGCAGCTCTCCGGCGGCCAGCAGCAGCGCGTGGCGGTCGCCCGCGCGCTGGTCTCCAACCCGCGCCTGATCCTCGCCGACGAGCCCACCGGCAACCTCGACACCGCCAACGGCGAGGAGGTCATGCGCCTGCTCACCGAGGCCGCCGCCGCGGGCGTGACGATCGTGATGGTCACCCACTCCCTGGTCCACGCCGCGGTCGCTCAACGCACCGTCAAGCTGCTGGACGGCCGGGTGGTCTCCGAAACACTGCTGGCCGCCTGAGAGGTTCGCCATGTTCCGCAACTACCTGGCCGCCGCGCTCCGCAACCTCTCCCGCAACCGGCTCTACGCCGGGGTGATGATCGCCGGCATGGCGGTCGCCTTCGCCTCGGCCATCCTGATCGGCCTCTACCTGCGCCACGAGCTCACCTATGACCGCTTCATCCCCGGCCACGACCGCGTGTTCCTGGTCAGCCAGACGATCACCGCAGCGGGCAAGCCGCCATTCAAGCTGGACGACACCTCGGCGATCGTCGCGGCTGACCTGAAGGCCAGGTTCCCGCAGATCGAATACATCGCGCGCTTCACCAGTGGCGGCTTCCCGTCGGTCCGGCGGGGCGATGTCAGCATCAGCGAGAGTACCTTCATGTGGGCGGATCCGGACTTCTTCAAGATCTTGCCGGTCCCGGCCGTCGCCGGAGATCCCGGCCATGCGCTCGATACGCCAGAAGCGATCGTGCTCACCCGGTCCGCGGCGCGCCGGTACTTCGGCCAGGACGCCCCGCTGGGCGGCCAGCTTCTCGTCGACGGACAACCGAAGCGGGTCACGGCGATCATCGAGGATCTGCCGTCGAACAGCAGCCTCGCCGGCGAGTTCTTCGGCTCATCCCTCGCGCCGGAGTCGACGCTCCGGCAGCTCGACAAAGCCGGCTACTCTGCGAACGGCAACCTGACCTTCGTCCGCCTGAAGCCGGGGACCTCGGCCGCCTCGGTCGATGCCGGTCTGCGCGCCTTCGTTCGGGACCGGCTCCAGCCGATGTATGCGAAAATCAATCCCGACGATCGCGGCACCACTTTCGTCTATCGGCTCAAGCCGCTCGACCGCATCCACCTCGACCCTGCCGATGGCGGCGACCCGAAGCCCGGCGCGGACGTGAAGGTGCTCATCGGCATCGGCATCATCGGCGCGCTGATCGTCATCGTGGCCGCCATCAACTTCGTGACGCTGATGACGGCCCGCGCCGCGCGTCGGTCCGTCGAGGTCGGTGTCCGCAAGGCGCTGGGCGCTGGCCGCCGCGATCTCGTTCTGCAGTTCATGGGCGAGGCGATGATGTATGTCGCCGTCGCCCTCGTGCTGGCGATCGCGCTGGCCGAGCTCCTGCTGCCGGCCGCCAACGCCGCCCTGCAGCGGAAGATGACCTTCGACTATCTCACGAAACCGGCCCTGCTCGCGGTCATGCTGGGCGTCGCTGTGGCCACGGGGCTCCTCGCCGGGATCTACCCGGCCTTCGTGCTTTCCGCGTTCCGGCCCGCCGCGGTGCTGAAGGGCGGGCCTGTCGCGGCGGGCGGCCGCGGCGGGCGCGTTCGCGAAATCCTGGTCGTCGCCCAGTTCGCCGTCCTCGTGATCCTGGTGCTCTCGACCGCCACCATCTTCCGGCAGACCCTCTTTGCGCTGAAGGACGCCACCCATACGAACAAGAATAACGTCCTGCTGCTCTACGCGGCGCCGTGCACCGACGTCCTTCGCGACGTCATCCGCCAAGTGCCCGGCGTCAAGGCGGCAGCCTGTTCCTCGCCGAATCTATTGGGGCTCAATCACACCAACGACATGGTCCGCGCCAATGGCCATCCCGTGATGGTCAACTACGCCCAGGTCGACTTCGGCTTCTTCGAACTCTACGGCGTACATCCGGTGGCCGGGCGGCTGTTCCAGGCCAATCGCCCGACCGATGACGGAGCCAAGACGGCCGGCCTCGCCCCGCCGGTCGTGATCAACGAAGCGGCGGTGCGCGCCCTGGGCTACCGCTCGGCGCAGGACACCGTCGGCAAGGTCCTGACCTGGCACTACAATCCGAGCATCTCGATCAACGACCTCGGCAAGCTCGATACGCCATACCAATCCTCGGCCATCGTCGGGGTGGTTCCCGACATCACCTTCGAGTCGGTTCGCGAGCGCATACCGCCCACTTTCTACTACGTGTCGCCGAAGAACGACGTGCTCACGTCTGCGGCGCTCAGCGTGAAGCTCGACCCGCTCCGTCAGGCAGCGGCGGTCCGCCGGATCGACCGGCTATGGCCGAAGATCACCCACGGCCAGCCGGTCCAGCAGTTTTTCGCCGATCTCTTCGTGCTGCGCCTCTACATCGACAACGTGATCCAGGGTGGCTTCATCGCGGTGTGCGCGCTGATCGCGGTCTCGATCGCCTGCCTGGGCCTCTTTGCGCTCTCCGCCTTCACGGCCGAGCGGCGGACCAAGGAGATCGGCGTGCGCAAGGCCATGGGCGCGAGCACCACGGACATCCTGAAGCTGCTCATGTGGCAGTTCACTAAGCCGGTGATCTGGGCGAACCTGATCGCCTGGCCGCTGGGCTTCCTGGCCATGCGCTGGTGGCTGTCGAGCTTCGTCTACCGCGTCGACATCGCGCCCTGGACCTTCGCCGCCGCGGGCCTCGCCGCGGTCCTCATCGCCTGGGCCACGGTGTTCGTGCACGCGCTGAACGTCGCGCGCGCCAAGCCGGTGGGCGCGCTGCGCTACGAGTGAGCCGGCGAGCTCAGGCCGGCTCGGCCGCGAGCCGCGCCGCCGGCTGGGCGCTGCGCGCCTGCGGGAAGATGCGCAGGAAGTTCTCGGTGTAGAACTTCGCCCGCACCGCCTCGTCGCGCGCGCCCAGCGCCGCCTCGAAGCGGCCGATCGGATTGCGGCCGCCCTCGATGTGCGGATAGTCGCTGGAGAACAGGTAGAGCTCGGGGTTGGAGGCGTCGATCAGGCCGCCGACCTCCTCGAACACGAACGGCGTGAAGGCCAGCTGCTCGGTGATCTGCTCAGAGGGCTTGCGGCGCAGCGCCTGCAGGTTCGCATCGTTGCGGCTCCAGTGCTTCACCACCCAGTCGAGGCGGCGCAGGAGCTCGGGGACCCAGCCCGCGCCCAGCTCCACGCTCGCGCCGCGTAGGCCGGGATGCCGCTCCAGAACCCCGTCCAGCACCAGCATGGTGAGAAACGCCTCAGGGCCTTCGTGCAGCAGGGCGATGTCCTTGGTCCGCAGGTTCTCGCCGCCGCCCAGCCAGTCCTTGGTGGGCGCCCGGCCGTTGTTCATCCAGGCCCTGGCGACCTGCAGCGGCGCGCCGCCCACGTGCAGCACGAAGGGCGTTCCGCTTTCGGCGAGGCGCGCCCAGAAGGGGTCCAGGTCGACGTGGCCGGGCGATCGGTCGCCGCAGGGCCGGTGCGGCAGCCAGGCCGCGCCCAGGCCCTCGGCCAACGCGAACTCCAGCTCCGCCATCGCCAGCGCCGGATCGTCCAGCGGCACCACGGCCACGCCGATCAGGCGATCGTCGGCGCGGCAGAACTCGGCCATGTGGCGGTTGTGGGCGCGGGCCGCGCCATAGCGCAGCCTGGGCTCGACCTTGGAGCTCGCCGAGAACGGCAGCGCCACGCTGTGGGTGGCGAACACCAGCTGCTTCTTGAACCCCAGCAGGTCGAGGGCGGTGGAGCGGTCGGCGGCGTCGAACGCGCCCAGCGCCTGGATCTCCTTCGAGCTCTCGATCAGCCTGTCGCCGAGCGCGATCTGCGCCGCCACGTGCTCGGCGCTGTGCCGGCCGCCCTGGGCCACGATCGCCGCCACCTCCTCGTCGGTGACGATGGAGGCCGCGTAGCTCACCTCGGGGATCTCGTCCCGGAGCGAGGGGTCGGCATAGGCCTTCAGGAAGTCGGGCAGCTCCATGATGTGGCTGTCCGCATCGTGGATCTGGCGCGAGGCCGGCGCATAGGTCATGGCGTGCTCCCGGGCGCGAGGGGCGCGCCCGGCGACCACTATCGCTCAACCTGCCGCCGCCGTCACCGGCGCGCCGTGCGGCCGGGGTCAGGCCGTCGCGAGCTCGGGTTCGCTGACCGGCCTCGCGGCGGCGGCCCTCGCGCCTGAGTCCTGCGCGAACCGCGCCAGGTGGGCGGCGCCGTCGCGGCTGATCTCCGGGCAGGCGATGGAGAAGATCTCGGTCCCGTGCACCGTGCCCATGATCTGGCGGCAGCGCGCCGGCACGCCGGCCCGCAGCAGCAGCCGGTAGAAGTTCACCCCCTCGTCGCGCAGCGGATCGCACTCGTTGACGCTGATCACGGTGGGCGGCAGGCCCTTCACGTCGGCCTCCGTGGCGAACCCCGGCCAGGCGAGCGGATCGCGCCGCTGCAGCGCCTCGATCCCGTAGGCCATCGCCCCGCGGTTGTTGTGCAGCTCCAGGAGGATGCCGTTGTTCTCGCTCGACGAGGGGTTCTCGGGCAGCGGCCAGCGCCCGGCGATGTAGGGGCAGAAGGCGTAGAGCCCGCCGACCAGGCCGATGTCGCCGTCGCGCAGCAGCTTCAGCCCCGTCGCCAGCGTCAGGTTGCCGCCGCCGCTCTCGCCGGCCACCACGATGCGGGCCGGATCGACGCCCAGCGCCTCGGCGTTGGCCGCGACCCACTTCACGCCTGAGACGCAGTCGTTCAACCCGGCCGGGAAGGGCGCCACCTGCGGCGCGGAGGAGGGCCTGAGCGCATTGCGGAAGTCGACCATCACCACGCAGACCCCCTCGCGCGCGATGATCCGGCCCCAGCCGCTGTACATGCCGTTGAAGCACGACATCGACTGCATGCCGCCGCCGTGCAGGTAGATCACGCCCGGCAGCCGCTCGCGGCCCTCGGGGCGGATCACGGCCACCTGGATCTCGTTGCCGTCCGGCTGCGAGACGAACCGCTCGCGGCGGATCGAGAGCCCGGCCGAGGGCGCGTTCTCTTCGCTGCCGCAGGCCGCGAACATGGCGTCCATGGCGGCCTCGGCGGCCAGCGCCTCAGGGGTGTTGGCCTGGGCGATCAGCGCCTCGCGGCTCTCGACGTCGCCGGCCGGCGGCCGCTCCGGCCAGCCGAACAGCGCCTTGATGCGCGGATCGATGCGCGGGTCTTCGGTGAGCTTGGTCATGGCGGCCTCCGGGGTTCGTCGAACGAGCGTGGCATGCCCCGGCTGCCCGCGCCAGAGGCGGTCGGCGCGCTTCGGGGGTCGTCACGGGCCGGCGTCGGCGACTAAGGTGGACGGCATGGACGCCGCCCAGATCAGCGAAGCCCTGCTCCACACGCCCGCCGAGGCGGTCGTGGCCAGCGACCGCGACGGGAACATCGGCTGGTGGAGCCCCGGCGCGGAACGCATCTTCGGCTTCACGGCCGCCGAGGCGCTCGGCGCCTCGCTCGACCTGATCATCCCCGAGCCGCTGCGCGCCCGTCACTGGGACGGCTTCCGGCAGGTGATGGCCACCGGCGTCAGCCGCTATGGCGCGGGCGAGCTCCTGGCGGTGCCCGCGATCCGCAAGGACGGGACCCGCATCTCGGTGGAGTTCACCATCACCCCGATGCTCGACGCCGACGGCGCGATGCTCGGCATGGTCGCCGTCATGCGCGACGTGACCGCCCGCTTCCTGGAGGTTCGCGAGCTCCGCAGGCAGCTCGCCGCAGCCGCGCCGGATCGCTGATCCCGCTACGCCGGCGCCCGGCCGAACCGCTCCGCCGCGCGCAGTTTGGCCTTCTCGGCCTCGCGCTCCCGGTCGCGGGGCGGGGCGGTGGTCTCCAGCGCCTCCAGCAGCCGCCGCGCGACCGCCGCCACCTCCTCGATCGCCGCCTCGAACGCCTCGCCGTTGGCCTTCGACGGCGCATTGAAGCCCGAGAGCTTGCGCACGAACTGCAGCGAGGCGGCGCGCACCTCCGCCTCGCTCGCCGGCGGCTCGAAGTTGAACAGCGTCTTGATGTTGCGGCACATGGCCAGGTTCCGTGGGCTGCGCGAACCCTCAGTCTGCCGCAGCACCGCCGGTCGGGTCGAGCCCGCGCGGCGGCCCGGCGCTTCCGACGCCGACGGTGGCGGGGGGGCGAGCGACCGCAACGTCTTGCCTGCCGTAGCTCTCGTGCCGGAGCGCCAGGGCGCCCGGCGCCTCAGGACCCCGACCATGGCGCGTTCGCGTCATTGAAACCAAAGCCGCCGCGCCGCGACCAGGTTGGCCGCGCCGTACCACAGGACCGACGCAAACGCCGAGGCGAGCGACGGGAGCTCGACCGCGAACTGCCGGCTCAAGAAGCACCAGCACCCGATCGCGACCGCCGCCAGCCCGGCGGCGACGCCCCACGCGCCGAGGATGCGTCGGCCCTGGCTCAAGAACGCCAGCCCGATCAGCAGCGGCGGTCCGCCGAGGAACAGCGGCAGCCAGAGATAGAACAGGCCCGTGTGCACCAACTCGACGGCATGGCCGATCAGCAGAAGCGTGGGCTTGTCGGCCGCACTTGCGGCGGCCCAGGCGTCGCTGATGGCTTTCGTGGTGAATCCATCGATCCCGAAAGCGACGATCAGCACCGCCGCCCCGACGGCGCCGACCATCATGCCGATCCTGGCCGGCGCCTCGCGGCCGGCGAACTCGACGAGGCCCTGAACTCCGACGAGGGTGAGCAGCGCCGCGGCGATGACAATGAAGTGGATCCAGGTCCACATGGCGTGCCCGGCGACGATGGTGAGCGCCGAGGCGCCCTCGGTCGGCATCGTCGGGTGGGCGAGGTTGCCGGCGACCGCCAGCGCCGCCCCGATAAGCCCGCAGGGAACACTCCAGCGGAGAACCGACCCTGCCTGGAGGGCCTGTGCCTGGGACATCGGCGCGATCCGTTGCTGCAAGCGACTGGCTCTCAGGAGATCGGATTCCCGGCGGCTCGACAACGCCCAACCCGGTGGGTTGCCCTTCGGGTCTGTTGCGCAAATCGAGCCTCACCGGAACCGCCTCCGCGGCAAACCTCCGCCAGCGCCCCTCTTGCGGACCTCTGGCGGGTCCGCTGCGGGCGCGAGTGCGGGCCGCGCGGTCGAGGGCGGCGAGATCGGCGCTCGTGGCCAGGGGGTGACCATCCAGGACACCGGCGGCGGCGTCGATCTCGGTCACGGCGCGGTTGAGCACCCAGACCAGCACGGGGTCGCTGTCGCTGCCGCGATCTGCGAAGTGGCGCGCGGTCTGCCGGGCGGACAGCACGGCCTCCAAGGCGAGCCCCTCGAACCTTTGGCCGCGCTTCAGGCGGCTTTTGCGGGCGGCCTCGGCGGCGTTGTCCAGCACCATGGCGCAGAGCTGAAGCACCCGGACGCGAGCGGCGCGCGCCGCGGCCGCAGCCTCCAGACGGTCGCGCCGGCTGGCGCCCTGGTCGATGACCACCGTCGTGCTTCCGGGCCGGCCCCGAGGTCCGCTCCCGGCGCAAAGCGGCACAGGCGTGTCGGCTGAGGCGCGCCCTCAGGCGTCCGCCAACTGCAGATCTTCAAGGTCGTCGACCAGGGTCGGGCCGGCGGGCGTCCAGCCCAGCCGCTCGCGGGTCAGTCGGCTCGAGACCGGCGCGTCGCGCAGGGCGAACATGCCTACGAAGCCGAAGTGCTCCATGGCCTGTTCCGGCGCAATCGAGACGGCGGGAAGGCCCAGCCTCCGGCCGATCGCCTCGGCAATGTCGCGCATAGCGACGCCGCTCTCGCCCACCGCGTGATAGCGGGCGCCGGCCTCACCGTTCTCGAGCACCAGCCGATAGAGGGTCGAGACGTCGTCCACATGCGCCGCTGCCCAGCGGTTCGAGCCATCGCCGACATAGGCCGAGACGCCGTTCTCGCGCGCCGCGCGGATGGCGTAGGTGACCAAGCCCTGCCGTTCGGTGTCGTGCACCTGCGGTAGGCGGATGATGGCGGTCTGCACGCCGCGCGCCGCGAAATCCTCGACCACCGCCTCGGTGGCGCCGCGCCCCGCGCCCGGCCCATTTGTCGAAGCCGCGTCCTCCTCCGTCGCCTCGCGGCCGGCGTCGACCATGAGGACGCCCGAGGTAAGCACGAACGGCTTTCCCGAGCCCTCCAGAGCCCCCAGCATCGCTTCGACGGCTCGGCGGTCGATGGCGATGTTCTCCACGAACTGGCTGAAGTCGTGGATGAAGGCGCAATGGATGGTGGCGTCGCAGGCCGCGGCGCCCGCCGCCAGGGTCTCCGGCTCGGCAAGGTCGCCGGGATGAACCGCGACGCCGGCTGCCTGGAGCTTCACCGCGTTCTGATCGTTGCGGGCAAGGCCCAGCACCTCGTGTCCGGCGGCCTGGAGCTTGGGAATGATCGCAGAGCCGATGAAGCCGCTGGCGCCGGTCAGAAACACTCGCATCGCCCTGGTCCTCTCGATTGGTCGAGACCAGGATGGGCGGCGGAGATATCGTGGTAAAGTAGTGACGTTATACAGGTATAAGGGCCAACAGGATGTCGGAGCACCGACGCGAAGAGCAGCGGCTCGGCGCCTATCTCCGGGACCGCCGGGGGCGGCTCGATCCAGCGAGCTTCGGCTTCTCGCCTGGCCGACGGCGAACGCCGGGGCTGCGCCGCGAGGAGGTCGCCCAGCGCGCCAATATCAGCCCGACTTGGTACACCTGGCTCGAGCAGGGACGCGGTGGCGCGCCATCCGCCGAAGTGCTGAACCGCATCGCTCGCGCCCTGATGCTGACGGACCTCGAGCGCGAGCATCTGTTCGTCCTGGGCTTGGGACGTCCGCCGGAAAGGCGCTACCGGCGTGACGCCGGCGTGACGCCGCGGTTGCAGCGGGTGTTGGATGCGCTAGAGCCGACGCCGGCGCTGATCCGCACCGCCATATGGGACGTGGTGGCCTGGAACACGGCCGCGACCGTGCTGCTGGCGGATTTCGCCGCCGCGCCGCCCGAGGGCCGCAACCTGCTGCGCTACGTGTTCACCGATCCAGGCATGCGTCAGGCTCAGCAGGACTGGCAAAGCGTGGCGCGGGTCTTGGTCAGCGCCTTCCGGGTCGAGGCGGCGCGCGCTGGGGCGGACGAAGAGGTGCGGCCCCTGGTGCAGGAGCTACGTGCGGTCAGCCCTGAGTTCAGCGCCCTGTGGGACGCGGGCGAGGTGCTGAGCTACAATGGCGAGGCGGTGAAGCACCTGCGCCACCCGCGGCTCGGCGAGATCGCCTTCGAACACTCGGCCTTCGCGGTCGACGGGCGGCCGGACCTCACGCTGCTGATCTACAATCCCGCGACCGAGCAGGATGCGCAGACGGTGCGCGCGGCGGTGGAACGCGCGGCAAGGCAGCGGTAATCCTGCAAGCCCGATCTCCGGCCGATCGTCGGTAGCGAAGGTCTGCCTCCCGCAAGGTGACGAGAGGCTGCTCGCGGCGCTCGCGCCCTCGACGACCCCCCGCTTCACCCCCGCAGCACGCCGCCGGGCCGGGCTTCGGTGTCGAACACCAGCAGGGTCGCGCTCGCCGTGGCGCACAATCGCCCCTCGCCGTCGTGCAGCATCGCGTCCGCGAACGCCACGCGGCGGCCCGCCTGGACGACCCGGCCGGTCGCGCGGACCGTGCCGCTGCCTGCGCTGAGCGCGCGCAGGTAAGACACCTTCAGCTCCAGCGTGGTGTGTCCCCGGTTCGCGCCGAGCTGCGAGTGGACCGCCAGGCCGCAGGCGCTGTCGAGCAGCGTCGCCGCGTAGCCGCCGTGCACCGATCCGAGCGGGTTCAGGACGCTGCGGTCCGGCGCGCCCTCGAAGGTCACCTGGCCGCGCGCGACCTCGACGAGCCGGAAGCCCAGGGTCTCGCCCATCGGCGCCCTCGGCTCGCCCGCCAGCATGGCGCGAAGCTGCTGCAGGCCGTCGGGCGCGGCCTCGATCCCGGTCGCCGCCGCCATCACCAGACCTCCGCGTAGGGCCGGACTTCCGAGCGGAACGACCAGGCCGACCTGGCCTGGTGGGCGATGTGCCAGACCTCCTCGGCGATATCGACGGGACGGCAGAAGTAGTCGTCCGGCTTGTCGGGATTGTTCTTCCGCTGCCATTCCAGGTCGATGGCCGCGTCGATGACCAGGTAGGCGAGGTGGACGCCGCGCGGGCCCATCGTCCGGGCCATGGATTCGGCGAGGATGCGCTGGGCGGCCTTGGTCGGGGCGAAGCCGGCGAAATTCGCGCGCCCGCGCTCCGCCGAGGTGTTGCCGGTGACGATCAGGGCGCCGCCGCCGGCCTTCTCCATGCGCGGCGCCGCCCAGCGGCCCAGGTGCATCAGCGCCATGACGTTGACCTGGAAGTTGCGCTCCAGCACCGCGGGATCGATGTCGAGGAAGTTGGCGAACGCGCCGCCCACGGCGTTGTGGACCGCGACCTTCGGCGCGCCGGCCCGGGCCTCGGCCGCGTCCAGCGCGGCCTGCAGGGCGGCCGGATCGGAGACGTCGCAGGGCAGGGCGAAGGCGTCGGGCAGCTCGCCCGCCAGCGCCTCCAGCCGCCCGGCGCTGCGGGCCAGCATTGCGACCTGGTAGCCGCCCGCGTGGAAGCGTCGCACGATGGCGGCGCCGGTCCCTGGCCCGACGCCGGTGACGATCGCCAGCGGCTTCATGCGGCGACCCGCAGGCTGGCGCGGACGAAGTCCAGACGGTCGTTGCCGAAGAACATCTCCTCGCCGACGTACATGGTGGGCGCGCCGAACACCCCGCGGGCCGCCGCTTCGTCCGTGGCCTCGTCGAGCGCCGCATCCAGCGCCGGATCGTCGATCCGCGCCGCGAGATCCGGCCCGCTCACGCCCGCGCCTTCGAGCAGCGCGACGA
>NZ_DATIMC010000100.1:0-11801 GCF_035475775.1 Phenylobacterium sp.
CGGAGATCGGCGGGTCTTGGGCCTTCATCATCGGCTTCGGTATCGTCCTGGCCGTGTGGATCACCTTCAACGTGGCGTTCAAGGGCCACGGCGCCTTCGACATCTACCCCTTCATCTTCCTCAACCTGATGCTGTCGATGCTGGCGGCGATCCAGGCGCCGGTGATCATGATGAGCCAGAACCGCGCCGCGGCCCGCGACCGCGAGGCGGCGGGGCACGACTACACGGTCAACCTGCGCGCCGAACTGGAGATCATGCACCTGCACGACAAGATCGACGCCATCCGCGACCAGCAGATGATCGAACTCCTGAAACAGCAGCGCGAGGCGATCCGGCTGCTGCGGGGGCAGGTGGAAAAGCTGACCCTGCCGAAGAAGCGGTAGGCCCTAGGCTCGCGCCGCCCGCCTCAGCGCCTGGGGCGGCTGGCCGAAAGCGCGCAGGAAGGCCCGGCGCATCCGCTCGGGATCGCCGAATCCCGCCGCCTCGGCGACCCGGTCGATGGGCTCGGCGGTGGACTCCACCCTCAGCCGCGCCGTCTCCAGCCGCAGCCGCTCCACGGCCTTGGCGGGCGTCAGGCCGGTCTCGGCGCGGAACGCGCGGGCGAAGTGGCGCGGGCTCATCGCCGCGCGCTCGGCCAGCCGCTCGACGCTCAGCGGCTCGGCGAGCCGCTCGCGCATCCAGTCCATCAGCTCGGCGAAGCGCCCGTGCACGCCGCCGGTGTCGAGCAGCGCCGAGAACTGCGACTGGCCGCCCGGGCGTCGGTGGTGGACCACCAGGACCTGCGCCACCAGGCGGGCGGTCTTCGCCCCCAGGTCGTCCTCGATCAGCGCCAGCGCCAGGTCGATGCCGGCGGTGATGCCCGCCGAGGTCCAGACCTCGCCGTCGCGGATGAAGATCCGGTCCGGCTCCAGCCGCACCTTCGGATAGCGGCGCGCGAAGTCGTCGGTGCGGTTCCAGTGGGTCGTCGCGCGGCGGCCGTCGAGCAGGCCCGCCTCGGCCAGCAGATAGGCTCCGGAACAGACGCTGGCGACCCGCCGCGCCGCGGGGGCCGCGCGCCGCAGCCAAGCCGCCAGGGCGTTCTGCGCCTCCAATGTCCGCACGCCGACCCCGCCTGTCACCAGGATCGTGTCGTGGGCCGTGTCGTCCAGCGACGCGGCCGCCATCTCCACCCCCGAGGAGCTCGCGACCGGACCGGCCACCTGGGCCAGCACGCGCAGTTCATAGGCGCCCGGCGATATCCGCCCGGCGATCTCGAAGGCGGCGATCGGGCCCGCGGCGTCGAGCAGCTGGAAGTCCGGGAAGATCACCACGGCGATACGGCGGGTCATGGCAGTTTCAGTTGGAACATTGTCATTTCGGTCGCAGGCTAGACCGGCGATGATGCGGCGGTCAATCGGAGGCCGCGCCCTGTCCAAGCTCGTTATCGTGATCCCGCTCTATCCGCAGGTGACCCACCTGGACTTCACCGGCCCGCACCAGGTGCTCAGCCGCACGCCGGACGCCGAGGTGATCGTCGCCTCGCTGGACGGGCGCGACATCGAGGCGGAGGGGCTGGTCTTCTCGCGGCTGGCCGACCTCGCCAGGCTCGAGCGTTGCGACGTGCTCTGCGTGCCGGGCGGCATCGGCGCCACCGAGGCCATGCTCGACGCGACGTTCATGGCCGAGATCCGCCGCCTCGGCGCGGGCGCGAAGTACCTGACCTCGGTCTGCACCGGCTCGCTGGTGCTCGCCGCGGCCGGCTTCCTCGCAGGCAAGCGGGCGGCGTGCCATTGGGCCTGGCGCGAGCTGCTCATCCCGTTCGGCGCCATCGTCAGCGACGCGCGGGTCGAGCGGGACGGCAATGTGATCACCGGCGGCGGCGTCACCGCTGGCATCGACTTCGCCTTCACCCTGCTGGCCGAACTGGCCGGGACGGACTACGCCCAGGCGGTCCAGCTCGGGCTCGAGTACGATCCGCATCCGCCGTTCCGGGCGGGCAGCCCGGCGATCGCGCCGCCGGAGGTGCTGGCGGCGGTTCGCTCGCGCATGGCGCCGCTCGCCCGCGCGCGGATGGCGGCGGCGGTAGAGGCCGCGCGCCGCCTAAAGTCCGCCTAGGCCGGGAGCCGCTGGTCGTACTCGGCGTGCAGCCGGCTCCAGGCCGGCCAGATCGGCTTGGGCTCCATGCCGCCCACGCGATCCACGAGGATGTCGAGGTGCGAGTGCCAGCCGGCCGCCACCCGCAGCAGGTATTCGCGGCTGGGCAGCCGCCGGTGGACGAGGGTCAGCAGGACGCCGTCGCCCGCAGGCGAGAGCTCGATGGAGACGTCGCCCGTCCCCGACCAGGTGAAGGCGATCCGCCGCGGCGGATCGATCTCCGTGATCCGGCAGTCCATGCGGCTCTCCTCCGGCATGCCGGCCGGCCGCTCGGCCCGCTCGCGCGAGAGCTCGTCGTGGCGCCAGACGAACTCGAACGGCGCGCCCGTCTCGAGCTCCATCTCGCCGGCCGCCAGCCACTGGCGGCGCAGGTCGCTTTCGGTGAGATAGGCCCACACCCGCTCGATGCTGCCGGGCAGCAGGCGCTGCATGCGCAGGGTCGCAGGCTCGGTCAGGACGCCATAGGCGTCGATGGCGGCGGCTTCGGTCATGGTTCGTCTCCTTCGGAGGTGGGGGAGGGGGAGGGTCCGCTCTGGGCCCGCTCGCGCCGGAGCAGATCCTCGAGGACATCGAGGCGGCTGTTCCAGAAGCGCTCATAGAAGCTCAGCCATTCGTGGGCGTCGGCCAGAGGGCCGGGCTCCAGGCGACAAAGATGGGTGCGGCCGCGCACCTGCCGGCGGACCAGCCCCGCCTTCTCCAGCGCCTTGATGTGCTTCGAGGCCGCCGCCAGCGAAATCGCGAAAGGGCGGGCGAGCTCGCCGACGCTGCGTTCGCCGTCCGCCAGCTCGCGGAGCATTCGCCGCCGCGTGGCGTCGCCGAGGGCGTGGAAAACGCTGTCCAGCTGCTGAGCTTGTAATTCAACCATGCGGTTGAACATGAGCCTGTCCGGAGCGACAGTCAACCGTTCGGTTGAATTATTTTCTGGACTGCACTGCGCCGATGAGCCGGATCGCGTTCAGGCTCGCTTGGCGCGGGAGCGCGCTAAGGCTTGCGCCGCTGGGCGCTGTTCTCCTCGAAATCGTCCTTCGCCTTGGGGTCATGGGCGTGGCGCCGGTCGCGTTCGCCGCCGCCGCCCGAGACATGGCTGAAGCGGGTGTTGGTGGGCTCGCCCGGCGAGCGCGGATCGCCCTTGTGAGGCTCGGGCTTGGTGCGGTCCTCGTGGCTCGCGCCAGGACCGCCCCAGCGGTGGGTGTTGGGGCTCTTCTGCGGCATGTCAGCGGTCCTGCTGGTAGCCCTGGTTGTGGGTGTTCTGGTGGATGTTGCCGGCGCGGCCCTGCTCCTTGAGGTTGAGGTGGTCGCGGCTGCGGCGGTCGACGTCGGAGCCCTTCACGTGCGGCTTCTCGTCGGGCGCTGACCTTTGGTCCGGCGGGATGGGTGGCGCTTTCGAAGCCATGGGTTCGCCTCCTTCGGTTGGGGACTGAACCCGGCGCGGATAGGCTGGTTCCGGTGAATCTGGCGCTCGGGGAGGGGACATGTCGGGCGAGGCGGCGGTCTATGTGGTGACGGACATCGAGGCCGACGGGCCGCGGCCGGGCCAGCATTCGATGCTCTCGTTCGCCGCCGTGGCGGTCACCGCCTCGGGCGAGAGGCGGGGCGTGTTCGAGGCGGTGCTCGAGCCGCTGGCCGATGCGGTCCGCGATCCGGACACCTACGCCTGGTTCCAGACCCAGCCGGACGCCTGGGCGGCCGCGACGAGCGATCCGCGGCCGCCGGCCGAGGCGATGGCGGACTTCGTGGCCTTCGTGCGCGGCCTCGGCGCCCCGGCGCTGTTCGCCGCCTTCCCGATCGCCTTCGACGGCATGTGGATCGACTTCTACCTGAAGCGCTTCACGCCGCACGCGCTGATCGAGGGGCCGTATGCCAGGGATCCGCTGTTCGCCGGCCCGGGGCTGTGCCTGAAGTCGTTCGCCGCGGCGGTCACCGGCCAGGACTTCGCCGCCTGCCGGCCGAAGACGCTGCCGCCCGAGTGGCTCGGTCATCACGAGCACACCCACAAGGCCGTCGACGATGCGCTGGGCTATGCCCACCTGCTGGGCGTGCTGATGGCCCGCGCCGGCCGCTAGGCCGCGTCCTGCCGCTTGACAGGCAACTAATTAGTTGCATATTACGGGTCATGAACGACGACGCGGTCTTCACGGCCCTGGCGGATCCGACCCGCCGACGCCTGCTCGACCGGCTGCACGAAACCAGCGGACAGACCCTTTCCGAGCTTTGCGAGGGGCTTCAGATGACGCGCCAAGCGGTAGCCAAGCATCTGGCGATCCTGGAGGGGGCCAACCTGGTCGCCGTCCGCCGCCAGGGCCGCGAGAAGCTGCACTTCCTAAATCCGGTGCCGATCCAGGGGATCGCCGAGCGCTGGATCGCCAAGTTCCAGGAGCGGCAGCTGGCCGCGCTGTCGGCGCTCAGGGCGTCGCTGGAAACCGACCCTTCCCAGAAGAGGAGGCCATGATGGCCGAAAGCACCTTCGTCTACGTGACCTATATCCGCGCGACGCCCGAGGCGCTGTGGAATGCGCTGACCGACACCGACTTCATCCCGCAATGGTGGATGGGCGTCCGGACCGAGACCGACTGGACGGTCGGCGGCTCCTGGAAACTGGTGTTCCCGGACGGCCGCGTCGCCGACACCGGCGAGGTCCTGGAGTTCGAGCCGCCGCGCCGGCTGGCGCTGAAGTGGCGCAACGAGTTCCGGCCGGACCTGAAGGAAGAGGGCTGGTCGCATTGCCTGTTCGAGGTCGAGCCGCAGGGCGAGGCCGTGAAACTGACGGTCACCCACTCGATCCCGCGCGAGCATTCGAAGCTGATCGAGGCGGTCGCCGGCGGCTGGCCGTCGATCCTCTCCAACCTGAAGACGCTGATCGAGACCGGAAGGGTCCTGATCCCGCAGCGGACGGCGGAGGCGGCGGAGGCCTGAGGCGATTCAGACTGCGTCGAGGCCGATGTCCAGGACGCTGGCGGAGTGGGTCAGGGCGCCCACGCTGATCACGTCGACGCCGGTCTCGGCGACCGGCCGCACAGTCTCCAGGCTGATCCCGCCGGAAGCTTCCAGCGCCACGCGTCCGGCGGCGCGTCGAACCGCCTCGCGCAGGTCGGCCAGGCTGAAGTTGTCCAGCAGGATGACGTCGGGCGCCTCCGCCAGCGCCTCGTCGAACTGGGCCAGGGTGTCGACCTCGACCTCCACCTTCATCAGATGTCCGGCGAACGCCCTGGCGCGGCGCAGGGCCTCAGTGACCCCGCCGCAGGCCGCCACGTGGTTGTCCTTGATCAGGATCGCGTCATCCAGGCCGAAGCGGTGGTTCACCCCGCCGCCGCAGCGCACCGCGTACTTCTCCAGCGCCCTCAGGCCCGGCGTCGTCTTGCGGGTGTCGACGATCCGCGCCCTAGTCCCGGCGATCGCGTCGACATAGCGTTGGGTGAGCGTGGCGATGCCGGAGAGCCGCCCCATCAGGTTCAGCGCCGTCCGCTCGGCCGCGAGCAGCGCGCGCGCATTCGCCTCGACCCGGGCGAGCGCCGTCCCGGGCTGCACCGGCTCGCCGTCGGCGACGACGGTCTCGAAACGGGCGCTGGGATCGAGCTCGGCGATCGCGACCCGGGCGCAGGCCGCGCCGCAGACCACGCCCGCCTGGCGGGTCGCGAACACCGCCGAGAGCCGGGCGTCCGGCGCGATGCAGGCCTGGCCGGTGACGTCGCCGGCGCGGCCGAGATCCTCCGCCAGCGAGGCCCTGACGATCGGGGCGATCAGGAGATCGGGGAGGGGGGCGCTCATTCGGCCGCGAAGCGCAGCGCCTCGGCGCGATCCAGGTCCGCCAGCCGCACGAAGGTGCGCTGCGCAGGCTTCTGCGCCGCGGCGTCGGCGCGATAGTGCCCGCCGCGGCTCTCGTTCCGGGCCAGGGCGCAGGCGGCGGTCAGGCGCGCAGCGATGAGGGCGGGCGCGGGACCGTGCCCCGCCTGCAGCGCGTCGATCTCGGCCAGCAGGCGGCTCAGCCCGTTGGCGTCGCGCACGACCCCGGCGTCTCGGCTCATGGCGGTGCGCAGCGCGGCGAGCGCCGTCTCGGAGAGTTCGGGCGCGGCCTGCGCGGACAGAGGTCGGGTCGCGGGATCGGCCTCGGCCGCGGCCGCGCGGCCGGCGCGGGTCCCGAACACCGTGGCTTCCAGCAGCGAGTTCGAGGCCAGCCGGTTCGCGCCGTGCACGCCGGTGGCGGCGCATTCGCCGGCCGCGTAGAGGCCTGCGAGCGAGGTGCGCCCGTCGGCGTCGGCGATGATGCCGCCCATGTGGTAGTGGCAGGCCGGTGCGACCGGGATCGGCTGGACGCGCGGATCGACGCCCCCGGCCAGGCAGGCCGCGAACACGCCGGGGAAGTGTTCGGGGAAATGCGCGCCCACCGCCTGCCGCGCGTCAAGAAACGCGCCGCGGCCCGCCTCGCGCTCGGCATGGATGGCGCGCGCCACCACGTCACGCGGGGCGAGCTCGGCGTCCGCATGGTAGCGGCCCATGAATCGCTCGCCGGAGGCGTTGACCAGCACCGCGCCTTCGCCGCGCAACGCCTCGGTGGCGAGCGGCGCGGGATCGCGGCCGATGTCGATGGCGGTGGGGTGGAACTGCACGAATTCGGGGTCGCCGATGAGCGCCCCGGCCAGGGCCGCCAGGCCCAGGCCTTCGCCGCGCAACTCGGTCGGCGTGGTGGTCACTGCGTAGAGGCCGCCGATGCCGCCGGTGGCGAGCACGACAGCCGGGGCCAGGATCTCCGTCAGCCGGCCCTCGATCTCGGCGACCACGCCGCGCACGCGGCCCTGCGCGTCCTGGACCAGCCCGCGCAGCCTGGCGCCTGCGCGGATCTCGATGTGCGGCGCGGCCAGCGCGGCCACGCTCACCGCCTGCATGATCGCCCGGCCGGCCTGATCGCCCTTCACCCGGGCGACCCGCGGCCGCGAGTGGGCGGCTTCCAGGCTCTGGGCGAACTCGCCGTCGGGGGTTCGGTCGAACGGCGCGCCCAGGGCGGCCAGCGCGCGCACCGCGGCGGGGCCCTCCTCCGCCAGCAGCCGCGCCATCGCCGGATCGACGAGGCCGGCGCCGGCCGCGACCGTGTCCTTGGCGTGCAGCGTCGGCTCGTCATCGGCCAAAAGCGCCGCGGCCATGCCGCCCTGCGCCCAGGCCGAGGAGCAACCGTGGTTCAGCGGCGCTCCGCTCAGCAGCAGCACCTGGCGCGGCGCCGCGGCCAGCGCGACCGAGAGCCCGGCCAGGCCTGCGCCGATGACCAGCACGCCATCGTGACGGACACGCTCCATCAGATCAGCTCCACGTCGACGTGGTGGCGCGCCTTGACCAGGTCGTAGCGGGCGGGCTTGGCCGGCGGCGGTAGGTCGACCATCCGCTGCACCGCCAGCCGCGCGCGCTCGGCGATCGCCGGATCGACGTCGACCTCGTGCCGGCCGCGGAGCAGCGCCTCGTAGATGTTCTGCAGCGTGATCCGCTTCATGTGCGGGCACAGGTTGCAGGGCCGCACGAACTCGGTCTCGTGGGCGTCGGCGGCCACGTTGTCGGCCATCGAGCACTCGGTGATCAGCACCACGCGCCGGGGCTTGCGGGTGAGCACATAGTCGTTCATCGCCGCGGTCGAGCCGGCGAAGTCGGCCACCTCCAGCACCTCGGCCGGGCACTCCGGGTGCGCCAGCACCTCGGCGCCGGGATAGGCTTCCTTCAGTTCCAGGATATCGGCGGCCGTGAAGCGCTCGTGCACCTCGCAGCGGCCCTTCCAGGCGATGATGCCGACCTCGGTCTGGCGGGCGACGTTGCGGGCCAGGAACTCGTCGGGGATCAGGATCGCCCGGTCCACGCCCCATTGGCGCGCGGCCGCCTCGACCACCTGCACGGCGTTGGCGCTGGTGCAGCAGATGTCGGTCTCCGCCTTCACCTCGGCGCTGGTGTTCACGTAGGTCACCACCGGCAGGCCGGGATAGCGCTGCTTGATCAGCCGCACGTCGGCCGCGGTGATCGAGCTCGCCAGCGAGCAGCCGGCGCGCAGGTCGGGGATCAGCACGGTCTTCTCCGGCGAGAGGATCTTCGAGGTCTCGGCCATGAAGTGCACGCCGGCCTGGACGATCATCTTCGCCGTCGATTTCGCCGCTTCCTTCGCCAGGCCCAGGCTGTCGCCGACGTAGTCGCCGACGCCATGGAAGATCTCCGGGGTCATGTAGTTGTGCGCCAGGATGACCGCGTCCTTCTCGCGCTTCAGCCGGTTGATCTCGGCGATCAGCGGCGCGTGACCCCGCCATTCCATGGGGGTGACATGGCGCTTCACCTTCTCCCATGAGGGCGCCGTCGCCGCCTCGACCTCGGGCGTGAAGGCGAACTGGAAACCGTCTGCGGCCATGGGACACTCCCTTATGCTCAATTTGAGCATTTCTACGGCCTGAATAAACGCCAGGCCAGCTGACCTGGCGTCATGTTTTGCTCATTCCGAGCATAACCTGCAGACCATATAGCCGGGCGGGGCCGCGATGCAAGTCATCGCCGGTTGCGGAGGGGTGTTCCGCCGCGGCGCCCGCCGTCCGCGGGCGCCCATATGCCGCGGCGATGCGGCGCTTCAGGGGGCAATTGTCCTTGTTTTCGCCGGCTTTGCGAGGGCATGTGGCCCGCACGAGCCGGAAGCGATGCGGGGCCGTCAATAACTCGTGAGCATCTTTCATTCGATCTCGCCCCGGCCGTGGGGCCGGTGGGCCGTTGTCGCCGGCGCGCTCCTCACGCTGTTCGTCAGCGCGTCTGCGCCTAGGGTCGCGCCAAAGCCCCACGTGGTGAGGCTGGACTCCGCGCGCCTCTCCATCCTGCAGCTCCAGAAGCTCGCCGCAGGCGCGGATCCCGACAGCCTTGGCCTGGCTGAGCCGGGACCGATCAATGGCATCCCGGCATCCGGACCTGTCCTGGCCACCGGTCAGGCCGCCATCCAGCTCAACGCCCAGCGGCCCTTCGCCGGACAGCCGATCGAGCCCATGCGGCCGTTCGTGCTGAGGACCGACGCCGCCGACCGCGCGCGCGCCGTCCATTGCCTGGCCCAGGCCGTCTACTACGAGGCGGCGCGAGAGCCCGTGCAGGGCCAGGAGGCCGTCGCCCAGGTGGTGCTGAACCGGGTCCGCCATCCGGCCTATCCGAAGTCGGTCTGCGGGGTGGTCTACGAGGGCGCGGCGCGCTCCACCGGCTGCCAGTTCACCTTCACCTGCGACGGATCCCTGCGCTATGCGCCCGATCCCGAGCTCTGGAGCCGGGCGGTGAGCGTGGCCAGGCGCGCGCTCGCCGGCTTCGTCGACAAGCAGGTGGGGTCGGCCACCCATTACCACGCCGACTATGTCGCGCCCTACTGGGCCCCGACGCTGGTCAAGATGACCCAGGTCGGCCAGCAGATCTTCTACCGCTGGACCGGAAGCTGGGGCGAACCGGCCGCCTTCACCGGCCGCTACGCCGGCCACGAGGCCGAGCTCACCGCGGCGATCCTGAACCGCGACGGGCCGGCCGCCGCCCCGCCCGCGCCCGAGCCGCGGCAGGTGACCCTGACGGTCGGCGGCGAGGCCCGCACCTACAAGGTGGCGCAGGTCGGCGCAAAAGGCGCGCCAGCGGCGCCCGGCGTGCTGATCGCCGCCCGTCGTCGGCCGACCGGTGACGAGGTCGCCAGGATCAACGCCAGCCTCGGGGCGCTGGAAGCCAAAATGGACGCGCCCACAACCGCCGCCGCCGCCGCTCGCCCGGCCAGCGCGCAGGTCGCGGCGGCAAGCGCACAGAGCGCGGCGGAATAGGGCTCAGGCGCCGAACGCGTTCGGATAGGCGATGGACATCGGCCGGTCGAAGGCGCCTTCGCCCAGCGCCAGGGCCATGAAGGCCGGCTGCCCGCGCCAGGGGCCATGCACCTGCGCCGCCGTGGCGGCGGTGAAGCCGAAGCGGCCGTAGTAGGCGGGATCGCCCAGCACCAGAACGCCGAAGGCGCCGAATTGCGGCGCGCGCTCCAGCCCCGCCCGCACGAGCGCGGCGCCCAGCCCCTTGCGCTGATGCTCCGGCCGCACGGCCAGCGGGGCCAGCGCCGCGTACAGCTCGTCGCGGTCGGCCCAGAGCCGGCTGAACATGATGTGGCCCACGAACTCGCCCGACTCCTCGGCGACGAGCTCGAACATGGCGTCCTCGTCGGTCCTGAGGCCCTCGACCAGACGCGCCTCGTCCGGGCGGCCGAACGCCTGCGCGACGAGCTCCGATATGGCGGCGTGATCGCCGGCGGCGGCGTAGCGGATCATGTCGCCAGCCTAGACCTTGGGCGGAGGGCCGGGGAGGGGCTCAGTTGTTCGAGGCGGGCGAGGCGCGCGCCTTGGCCTGGGCGCGTGCGGTTTCTTCGTGCTGCTCGTTGCGCTTGGCCTCGGCGGCGAGCTTGCGCCAGCCCTGGGCGATGGTCTCATAAACCTGCTTCTCGGCGGGATTGCCTGCCCGCGCCGCCATCCGCAGAACGGCCTCCGCCTGCGCCATGTACCGTTCGCTGTCGCGCATAGCTTCTCTCGCCGCGGTCAACCGCTGAGCGACGAAGGAAGTTTCCCCGGATGGAACCGGACCTCGATTTCACCAGACGCCGATCTTCTCCGCCTCGGCGTGGCTGATCGGATGATGCGCCTTGCGGTGGTCCTCCTCGGCCAGGAACCGCACGGCCTCCAGCGCAGCCATGCAGCCCATGCCCGCCGCCGTGACCGCCTGGCGGTAGACGTCGTCGGTGACGTCGCCGGCGGCATAGACCCCTGCGACCGCTGTCGACGCCGTGCCCGGCTTCACCTTGAGGTAGCCCGCCGCATCCATCTCGAGCTGGCCCTTGAACAGCTGCGAGGCCGGCGCATGGCCGATGGCGACGAACAGCCCGTCGCACGCGACCGCGCGGATCTCGCCGCTCGCCAGGTCCTTCAGCCGCACGCCGGTGACGCCCGCCGGGTCCTGCCGGCCAACCACCTCCTCGACCACCGCATTCCAGACCACCTCGATCTTCGGATGGGCGAACAGGCGCTCCTGGAGGATGCGCTCGGCGCGGAATTCGTCGCGCCGGTGCACGACCGTCACCTTGGAGGCGAAGTTGGTGAGGAACAGCGCCTCCTCGACCGCGGTGTTGCCGCCGCCGACCACCACGACCTCCTTGCCGCGGTAGAAGAAGCCGTCGCAGGTGGCGCAGGCCGATACGCCGAAGCCCTGGAACTTCTGCTCGGACGGCAGGCCCAGCCACTTGGCCTGTGCCCCGGTGGCGATGATCAGGGTCTCGGCCAGCCAGACCTGCCCGCTGTCGGTCTCGATGCGGAACGGCCGCTTGTTGAGGTCCGCCTTCAGCACGATGTCGCTGACGATCTCGGTCCCCACGTGCTCGGCCTGGGCCTTCATCTGGTCCATCAGCCACGGCCCCTGGATCACCTCGGCGTAGCCGGGATAGTTCTCCACATCGGCGGTGATGGTCAGCTGGCCGCCGGGCGTCAAGCCCCGGATCATCACCGGATCCAGAAGCGCCCGCGCGGCATAGATCGCCGCAGTGTAGCCCGCGGGTCCGGCGCCGACGATCAGGCAACGGACGGAACGCGGCTCGGCCATCAGGCAGTCCTCTTCTTCACGCTGGGTCACTGGCCGGCCACCCCGATGGCGGCGGACCTCTAGAGCAAGATGGGAGG
>NZ_DATIMC010000101.1:0-10140 GCF_035475775.1 Phenylobacterium sp.
AGCCCAGCCCGAAGCCCACGCCCTCGTTGGCGGTCTCGGAGAACGAGCCGAGCGCGAGCTGGACCAGGTCCTTGCCGCCCGGCAGGTGGTTCATGTGCATCAGCTCGATGGTCCGCGGCCCGAGGATGCGCGCCCCGTCCAGCTCGCCGCCGCGGCGCAGCATTTCGCAAAACCGCATATAGTCGGCGCTCGTGCCGGTGAGCCCGCCGCCGCCCGACTTGAAGCCCGGCTCCCTGGTGAAGTCGCTCGCCTGCGGATCGTCGATCAGCTTGAGCTGCTTGTCGGGCCCGCGCTGGTAGTTGGCGGCGAAGCGGCCGACCTTCTCGGGGGCGACATGGAAGGCGGTGTCCTTCATGCCGAGCGGCGCGAAGACCTCCTCGGCCAGATATTGCGCGAACGGCTTGCCCGAAATGATCTCGACCAGCGCCCCGCAGACGTCGGTCGCCAGGGAGTACATCCACTGGGTCCCCGGCTGGTAGCGCAGCGGCACCTGGCCGAGCTTGTCCATGAACTGCTGCATGCTGTCCGCGCCGCCGACCGAACGGACCTTCAGGCTGCGGTAGATCTGGTCGATCGGGTGCTGGATGCCGACGCCGGGGAGGCCGCCGCCGTAGGTCAGGCCGGCGGTGTGGGAGAGCACGTCACGGAAGCTGATCGGCCGGTGCGCCGGCTCGGTGTTCATCGTGTCGCCCTCGCCGGAGGTCCAGACGCGGTGCTCCTTCCAGGACGGGACGAAGCGGCTGACCGGGTCGTTGAGCTGGAAATAGCCCTTTTCGTAGAGCGTCATCAGCGCGACCGAGGTGATCGGCTTGGTCATCGAGTAGATGCGGAAGATGGTGTCGTCGGCCATCGGCTTGGCCCGCTCGCGGTCCATCTGGCCGAAGGAGGCGGCGTAGCCGATGTGGCCGTGCCGGGCGACCGTCACCTGGCAGCCCACGACCTTGCCGTTGTCGATGTAGTTGCGCTTCAGGTGGTCGCCGATGCGCTCCAGGCGCTGGGCGTCGAGACCGGTCCACTGCGATTGGGCGTCCATGAAATATCCTCCCGGAAATGGCCTTGGCTTTAATTGGCCGCCATCATGGGCGCGGAAAGCGGGCCAAGCCAAGACGTATCGGAGGACGCTATGGACGAGCTGGAGCAGATGGCCGCGGCGCTCGGCGAGCGGCTGAAGGCGCGCGGCGAGACCATTGCAGTGGCGGAGAGCTCGTCAGGCGGCCTGATCTCGGCGGCCCTGCTCAGCGTTCCGGGCGCCTCGAAGTATTACCTGGGCGGGGCGGTGGTCTACACCGGCAAGGCCAGGATGCAGCTGATGGACCTGACCAGGGAGGCGGTGGCCGGCATGCGTTCGGCCAGCGAGCCCTACGCCCTGCTCCTCGCCCGCACCGCGCGCGAGCGGTTCGGGACCACCTGGGGCCTCTCCGAAACCGGCGCGGCGGGGCCGAGCGGCAATGGCTATGGCGATGCGCCCGGCCACAGCTGTCTCGCCATCTCCGGGCCGATCGAGAGCGCCATCACCCTCGAAACCGGCCGCGACGAGCGTTCGGCCAACATGCGCGCCTTCGCGGCCGCGGCGCTGCGGCTGCTCGCGACCGGGTTGGAGCAGGTCGAGCCCTCATGAGACCGCAGCCCGGACGCGGATCCGGGGCTCAGTGAAGCCTGGACCGCTGGGCAAGAGTCGCATTCACCTGATGCACTTGGCGCTCGAGCCGGTCGAGCTCGGCCTCGGTGAGGCCGCGATCCACCAGCAGTTCGACGAGATCCTCGATCGCGGCCGCCCGAGCTTCCGGGGGCAAGATCGCGATGCGCGTCAGCGTGGCGTTGTCCATGTCGCTTGATCGTTCCAGTTTGGGCGGGTTCGCGCAGGCCCAGCAGGTTTCATGCCGGGACTGAATGCGACGGCCAGCCGATCGGGGCCGGCGGCTGCGGGGAATCGGCGCGCCTCTCAGCGCTTCTTGCCGAGTTCCGCGGCGATGTCCTTGGTGAGGCGGCCCGCCTTGCGATGGGCGGCGGTGATCTGGTCGCGCGTGACGCCCCAGCGCTTCATCCAGTATTCGACGGCCCGGCGCTCCGAGAGGTCGAGCCGCTCCTTGTCGATAAATCCTCGCTTGTCCTTGAGCCCGGCCATCGGGGCCTCCCTCTCCTGGGCGGAGCTACTTCTTCACCCACGGCTTGGATGCGCCGGCCCGTATCTGTGAGGTCGGCTTGCGGTTGAGCGCCGCGCGGCCCGAGACGGGCGGCTTTGAAGCCAGAGCCGCCCTGCGCATGCGCAGAGCGCGCTGGATCGGACTTTCGGCGGGCGGGTCTTCGGGATCGTCGGGCATTCGGGTCCTTTAGCACAGAGGCGCCGGAGCGTTGCGACCAGACGCGAGACCAGCTCCGAAACGCCGGTGACGGCGGGGATGGGCAGGACGACGGGCGGGTGCGGCCGGGGGCGCTAAGCCGCCCCGCGGATGATGCGCCTGGCCTGGAAGGGCGGGATGATGGCCGTGATGTGGGCGGCCCAGCGCAGGCGCGCGTCGTGGCGCGTCGGCCCGGCCACGCTCTCCAGGTCGTAGAGCCCGGCGCGCGAGCCGCGCAGCAGGCGCTTGACCAGCACCTCCTCGCCGTCGGTCTCGACCACCACCACCTGGCCCAGCATGTCGGGGCCGGGCGGCGTGCGCTGGTCCTCGAAATAGATCAGCGCGCCATCGTCGGCGAGCCCGCGCATGGAGTGGCCGACCACCTTCAGGGCGACCGCCTTCTCTGTGCCCCCCGGCGGGATGGGAGCGAGGTCGCCGCCCTCCTGGCCGGTGGCGAAGAGGACCAGGCCTTCGGGATTGGCGCCGACGCGGCCGATCACCGGGACGTATCCTGGCTCGGGGGTCGGCCGCATGGGGCCCGCGGCGTCATAGAGCCACTCCGGCCGGACGCCGAAGGCCGCCGCGTACTCCTTGGCCTTGCGGAAGGAATAGGGCGCGTTGCCGTTCTCGTTCGAAGCGTAGGTGTTGCGGTTCCAGCCGAACTGGTCGGCCGCCGCCGCGGCGGTCTCGAAGCCGCGGGCGATGCGCGCCTCGCGCAGCCGCTCCGAGCGCCCGTCCATGCCGATGCCTGCGACCATCTGGTGCTGTACATAAAATACAAAAATCCTTGGCGCAAGGGCCGTATGTAATATACAGTTCCCTCATGCCGAGCGAACACAGACAGAACACCCCAAACGCGAGCGTCGGCTATGCGGCGCTGCGTCACGCGGGCCTCCCCGCCGCCGCGGCCGCCGCCGAGCTGAGGCTGGAGCCGCTCCGGGCGCACCGGCTGGAGCGGCTGTTCCAGGCCCGCCGGAGCGGAAGCTTCGATCCCATGAAGCCCCGCTACGCCAGACACGGACGCCACGTCGCCGCGGTGATGGCCCTGGGCGGCTACCCCGTGCTGCCGGCGCGCACGCGATGAGCGAGCCCGCCGAGGAGGCCGCCGCGGTCGTGGCCCGGGCGCTCGCCCGCAGGCGGCCAAAGGAGCGGCCGCAGTTCCTGCGCGAGCTGCTGGCCCACGCCGCCGCGGGCCTGGTGGTGATCGAGGGCGACCGCCAGGCGTGCGAAGCCGTCTACCGCCTGGCCGACGCCGTCGCGATCCGCGGCCGGCCCTGAGCCCATCCCGAACGAAAGGAGGCGCCGCATGCGCCAGACGAATGCGCGCGAGCGGCTGCTCGTGCAGGAAGCCCGCGCGAAGGCGAGGGCGGAGGCGAGCCAGGTCGCCGGCGGGGTCGCCGAGACCGTGGCGCTGCAGCGGGGCCGCGGCGCCGCCTTCGAGAAGCCGAAGCCGGGGCGCGGCGGCCGCGAGACGCCCTACCGCCGCCAGGCCGGCCTCGACTGGCTGGCCAGGAAGGGCCGCATCAGCGAGGCGCAGAAGGCCGCCGGCCTGCGCTACGGCGAAGCCTTTCGCATCGCCCAGCCGATGCTCTCGATCGGATCCACCCTGGAGGTGCAGCCCGGTATGGGCGGCGCAGGGTTGGCTCTGAAGGCGCTGATCGACCTCGCCGGCCGCCGCCAACAGGCGCAGGCGAAGCTCGCCATGTACCGCCGCCGGCTCGGCGACCAGCCCGACCTCGTCCAGGCCTGCGACCTCGTCTGTGGCCGCGAGCTCACCCCGCGCGAAGCCGGCGGCGGCGAGCGCGACGGCATCCGCGTGGAGGCCGTGCTGCGCGTAGCGCTGGACCTGCTCGCCGCCGCCTGACCCGACGTTTGCGGTGATCCAACGGACCGTCGGCGCTGAATCTGGGCCCCGGCCTTCGCCGGGATGAGCGGCACGGTCATGGCCGGGACGAGCCCGGCCATGACGGGTCGGCTCAGACCAGATCCCCACCGGCCATGGAGGCGGTGGTGCCGTGCTCCTTGAAGGCCTTGACGACGTTGCGGCCGACGGTCCAGCGGTGGACCTCGTCGGGGCCGTCGACCAGCCGCTGGGAGCGGATCTGGGTGTACCAGCGGGCGAGCGGGGTGTCCTGGCTGTAGCCCAGCGAGCCGTGCAGCTGGATGGCGGTGTCGACCACGTGGTGGACCATGTTGGCCAGGTAGACCTTGGCCATGTGGTTCTCCTGCCGCAGATCGAGACCCTTCTCGGCCTTGTAGGCGATGTGCATCAGCATCAGCCGGCCGATGTAGAGCTGGGTGGCGCACTCGGCGAGCATGAACTGGACCACCTGGCGATCGGCCAGCGGGCGTCCGAACGTCTCGCGCTTGGTGACCCGCTCGGTGGCCATGTCGAGGGCGCGCTGGGCCATGGCGATGTTGTGCATCCCGTGGCGCAGGCGGCCGTAGGCGAGGCGGTGCTGGCCCATGTTGAAGCCGTTGCCCTCGCCGCCCAGCAGGTTCTCGGCCGGGACCACCAGGTCCTTGATCTCGATCTCGGCGTGGCCGCCGCCCAGGATGTGGCTCAGGGGCCCCTCGATCGCCATGGTCGGGATGTTGCGCTTGATGTTGTAGCCCGGGTTCGGAAGCTCGACGATGAAGGTCGAGTAGCGCTGATGGCGCGGCGCATCCGGGTCGGTCATCGCCATGACCAGCGCCATGTCGGCGTTGGTGGCGGCCGAGGAGAACCACTTCTCGCCGTTCAGGACGTAGTTCTCGTTGCCCTGCTTGATGGCGCGGGTCTGCATGCCGGTGGCGTCGGAGCCGGCGGCCTTCTCGGTCATCGAGTAGCAGACCCGCTTGTCGCCGTTCAGCAGCGGCTTGAGGAACTTCTCCTTCTGGTAGTCGGTCCCGTGGGTCAGGATGGTCATCATGGTGGCGTCGTCGGGACCCTGGGTGTTCATCGACAGCGCGCCCAGGTAGCTCTCGCCGAGCTCCATCTGGACCAGCGCATTGGCGAGCGGGCCCAGCCCCATGCCGCCGTATTCCTTGGGGATGAAGGGGCACCACAGGCCCTGGGCGCGCGCCTTGGTGCGCAGCTCCTTCAGCACCTTGTCGAACGAGTCCCGGTCCTTGACCTTCTTCTCGGCCGGGATGCACTCGTCGTGCACCCATTTGCGGACGCGCTCGCGGATCTCCTTCGCCTCGTCCGGAATCTCGAAATCGACGGCCATGGGCGGTCTCCCTGATGCTGATGCTCGGCTGGACGACACCCTGGGGCGGAGAGGGGCGGGCGCGCAAGTCCCGGTCGACGGATGCCCCGCCCGGGTCTAGCGTCGCGCGATGGGGAACGGCGTTCGGCGGGCCAGTTTCGCGGGCATGGCGGTGGCGCTGCTGGTCGCCGGGAGCGCCTGCGCGGGCGGCTATCACGCGCCGCGGGACGCCTACGGTCGGCCCGAGCTCGAGGGACTGTGGACCAACGCCTGGCTGACCCGCCTGGAGCGGCCGAACCGGTTCGGCGCCTCGCAGCTCAGCGAGGCCGAGGCCGCCGCCTACGAGGCCAGCCCGCCGCCGGTGATCACCGACAACGTCGGCGGCAACGACAGCGAGATGTGGGAGATGGGCGGCCGGCTCGCCCGAATCGGCGGACGCGCGCGGATCGGGCTGATCGTCGATCCGGCCGACGGCAAGCTACCGTATACGCCGGCCGGGCGCGCCCTGGCCGACGCCACGAAGCGGGCGGCGCAGGACTTCGACGGGCCGGAGCCGCGGACCACGTCGGAACAGTGCCTGCTCCCCAACAGCATCGGGCCCCCGATGCTGATCGGTCTCTACGCCAACAACATCCAGATCGTGCAGACCCGCGACCGGATGGTGTTCGTGCTGGAGTGGAATCACGAGACGCGGATCGTCCGGCTCGACGACCGTCACCATGTCCCAGCCGCGATCCGGCCGTGGATGGGCGACTCCGTGGGCTGGTGGGAGGGCGATACGCTGGTCGTCGAGACCACCAACTTCAACGCGCGGCAGCAGCCGAGGCGCAGCGGGACCGAGAACTACTACCTGTCGCCCGACGCCAGGGTGGTCGAACGCTTCACCCGCACTTCGCCCGGCGAGATCCTCTACCAGTTCAGCGTGGAGGACCCGACGGTCTACCGCCAGACCTGGCGGGGCGAGCTGCCGATGGTGGCGAGCTCGGAGAGGACGTTCGAGTTCGCTTGCCATGAGGGCAACTATTCACTGCCGAACATCCTGGCCGGCGCGCGGGCGGCCGAGCGCGAGGCGGCGGCAAAGAAATCGGGGGAGGGGGCGCTTGGAGATTAGGAGAGCAACGACCGCGCTGGCGGCCTGGGTGGCGCTCAGCGGAGCGGCCCTGGCGGCCGACTACCGCGCGCCAAGGACCGCGTTCGGCCAGCCGGACCTGCAGGGCGTCTGGACCAACGCCTCGCTGACCACGCTCGAGCGGCCGCCGATGTTCAGGACGCTGACGGTCAGCGAGGCGCAGGCGGCGGCGTTCGAGAAGGCGCGGGCGGCGCGCCGCGCCGCGGCCGACCGGCCGACCGATCCCAATGCGCCGGCCCCGCCGGTCGCCAACGATCCCGGCGGCTACAACGCCGGCTGGACCGATCCCGGCACCGCCATGGGCCGGATCGGCGGCGAGGTCAGGACCTCGTGGCTGATCGATCCGGCGGACGGCAAGCTGCCCTACAGCGCCGCGGGCCGGAAGGCGTTCGACACCTCGCTGCGGCGCGCACGCACAGACTTCGACGGGCCCGAGGCCAGGCCGCTCGGCGAGCGCTGCATCCTGGGCTTCGGCTCCTCGGCCGGGCCGCCGATGCTGAACGTGCTCTACAACAACAACTACCAGATCGTGCAGGCGCCGGACGCGGTGGCGATCGTCGTCGAGATGAACCACGACGTGCGTACGATCCGGCTGAACGCCACGACCCACCTGCCGCCGAACATCCGGCCCTGGATGGGCGATAGCATCGGCCATTGGGAGGGCGAGACGCTGGTGGTGGAGACCACCAACTTCAATCCGGGCGAGAGCCTGCGGCCCTACTTCGGCGCGACGCTCTACCTCTCCAAGGACGCCAAGGTGACCGAGCGGTTCACGCGCGTTTCGCCGAGCCAGATCCTCTACGAATTCCAGGTGGAGGATCCCGGCGTCTTCACCCAGACCTGGAAGGCGCAGATGCCGCTGAACGCGACCAAGGGCCCGGTCTATGAATACGCCTGCCACGAGGGCAACTATGCGCTGCCGGACATCCTCTCCGGCGCGCGGGCGGCGGAGAAGGCCGGCAAATCGCCGGAGGCGGCGAACCTGAGCGAGTAGGGCGCTCGGCCCCCGCTAGGCGGCGACCGCGGAGCCGCGGCGGATGCTGTCGAAGTCGGACAGCAGGGCGCCCAGCGCCGAGGGCGAGCGCTCCCGGTGCGCCAGACGCGCGCCGAACAGCAGCGCCTGCAGCTCGTCGCGGGCGCGGCGCACGCGGCTCTTCACCGTTCCCACGGGACATCCCATGATCTGGGCCACTTCCTCGTAGGCGAGACCGCCGGCGCCCACCAGGATCAGGGCCTCGCGCTGGAAGTCCGGCAGCATGGCGAGCGCGCGGCGGACGTCCTCCAGCTCCACGTTCGCCGAGGGATCGTCGGGGGCGACCAGGGTGCGCTCGATGATCTCGGAATCGTACTCGGCGCGCCACTTGCGGCGGCGCTGGCTGGAATAGAAGCGATTGCGCAGGATGGTCGAGAGCCAGGCGCGCAGGTTGGTGCCCGGGCGGAACTGGTCGCGGCAGCGCCAGGCCTGCAGCAGGGTCTCCTGGGCGAGGTCCTCCGCCTGCTCGACGTCGCCGGTCAGGGCGCGGCCGAAGGCGCGCATGAAGGGCGCGGCGGCCAGGAGCTCGGCCTCGAAGCGATCGGCAGACGGCTTGTCGGACATCGCGCCCCTCCAACCGCGGCGATAACGATCACGGCAGAGCTTTGTTCCCGCCGCCGGTCACGCGCCGGGCGGCAGGCGGACGGACGCATGGAGTTCGCATTTTGTTCTTGACGGCCGCGCGCGAATTTGAGACACTTGCGGCATCGTCGAGAACTGCGTCCCGCCGCCGAGGCGACTGCGATTGAGAGCCGTCGCCGCGCCGCACCGAGAGGCGACCTCAGGACTGACCTCAGGACTGGCCTGAGCCCTGGCCGGAGGACTGCTGGCGGTTCTGGGCGATCTCGCCGTGCTTCCCGCCGGTGGGATCCCTGGCGTCGATCTCGGGGCGGAGATGGCCGGGCTTGGAGGGGCCGCCCTGGTGCAAGGGCTTGCCCCCGCGGCCGCCCTGCTGCTGCTGCTGATGTTGTGGTTTGCCGTGCTTTTCGCCGCGCTTCATGGCGGGCCTCCGATCGTCTGCGTCGGAGCGCCAACGGGGCGGGGCGAGGGTGGTTCCTGGCGACTGCGACGGTGCGTCGGCCGCGCCCCTCCGGCGGTTCGCGCCGCCTCCCCCGTCGCCTGCGCGACAGGGGAGGAGCGGGAGGTCAGCGCCTCTGGGCGGCCGCGAGCTGCTCCACCAGGTCGAGCGTGGCCTGGTGGAAGTGCGGGCGGAGATGGACGCCGTCGGCGCCGAACTCCAGGACGTTGTCGCCGGGCTCGGCCGGGAGCCAGGCGACGCCGCCGGCCGCATCGGGGTCGGAGCGCTTGGCGAAGGCCACCCAGTAGGCGATCGCCGCCTCGGAGATCCTGTGGTCCTGCGCGGTGGCGGCGGGCAGGATGCGACCCGCGAAGGGCGTCGGCTGGTCGCGCAGATTGTCGAACACGTAGAGGATCTCGCCGCCGTGGTTCAGCCCGTGCACCGAGGCGCGCTGGGCGGCGGGGACATAGGAGAAGTAGTAGTTCCAGGCCTTCTGCCCGTTCTTCTCGTGCAGGCGCGCGAGATAGCGGTCGGGCTCGATCACCGCGGTCTCGGTGGTGAGATCCTGGGCGACGCCGGCCGGATCGGCGCCATAGGCGGCCATGAACTTCTGGCGGGCGGGGCCCAGGCGCGCGAGCGTCGCCTCCGGATCGCGGGCGGTCTGCGGGAACAGCGAAGCTTCCCAGCTGTTGCCGCCGGCGATGTAGGGGACCTTGGCCTCCTTGCCCTCGGCGAAGGCCTTGGGCGGCGGCTCGGGGATGACCACGCCGTCGACCATCGGCGAGGGGATGCCGGGATCGCCGAGCCCCGTCACCGGCGCGGAGAGCGCCTGGGCGGAGAGCGCGCGGAGCGCCTTGGCGGCCTCCGGGCCGGAGCCGGCGACGCCGTGCGCGGTGGCGAAGGCGACGCCGATCTTCTCGCCGGTGCGGGGCGCATCGCCGCGGATCGGCACGCCCGCCGAGCGGCCGAAGCCGGATTCGGAGATCGCCTTCTGGAACAGGCCCTTGGCCTCGGGCGCGGTCATCAGGAAGTTGACCAGGATGCCGCCGGCGCTCTCGCCGAAGGCGGTGACGTTGTCCGGATCGCCCCCGAACGCGGCGATGTTGGCCTTCACCCACTTGAGCGCGGCGATGTTGTCGAGGATCCCGTAGTTGCCGAGCGGGCCGTTCGGGGCCTCGGCGGTGAGCGCCGGATGGGCGAAGAAGCCTAGCCGGCCCAGGCGGTAGTTGACGGTGACGAAGACGACGCCGCGCTGGGCGAAATGGGTCCCGTCGTAGAACGGGGTTCCACCGGTCCCCTGGATGAAGGCGCCGCCGTGGATCCAGACCATGACCGGGAGCTTCTGGCCCGGTCTGGCGGCGGCGGGCGCCCAGACGTTCAGGTAGAGGCAGTCCTCGGATTGCACGATCGGCGGCGCGCCCGGCCGGGGC
>NZ_DATIMC010000102.1:0-91601 GCF_035475775.1 Phenylobacterium sp.
ATGGGCCGGCGCAACGCCGTCGGATGGGCCGGCCCCGTGGCGCGCGGCGCCAGGCTGCGCCGTGGGAACCGCCCCAGGTCTTTTGCGTAAGTCCCGGTGAGACGGGCCGAATTCGGCTTCGCCGCAGCTGACACGCGAAAAGGACATCCGCCATGCACAAGGACCAGGTCAAGGGGACCGCCAAGGACGTGAAGGGCTCGATGAAGGAGGCGGCCGGCCGCGCCACGGACGACCCCGAGATGGAGGCCAAGGGCAAGACCGAGAAGACCATGGGCAAGGTGCAGAAGGGCGTCGGCGATATGAAGGACGCCGCCCGGGACGCGCTGAAGCACTAGCCTCTGCCCCATCGTCCTGACGAGGGCCGCGGCCTGGGGTTGCGGCCCTCTTCTGTTGCGCACAGGGTTCGTGCGGCTAAGGTCCGGCCGTTGCGACGTTCGGGGGCGTTCATGTGGAGATGCGTCGCGCTGGCGGCGGCGGTGTGGACCATGGCTGAAGCGAGCCAGGCGCAATCCCTGACGCCCTACTCCTCGGCGGCCGAGGCGCAGGCGGCGATGACCTCGGGCGCGATCACCTCGGAGGCCCTGGTCCGGCTCGACATCGCCCGCATCGACGAGATCGACCGCGCCGGGCCCAGGCTCAACAGCGTCATCACCGTCAATCCGCGCGCGCTGCAGGAAGCGCGCGCCATGGACCGCGAACGGCGCGAGGGCCACGTCCGCGGGCCACTGCACGGCGTGCCGATCCTCCTGAAGGACAACATCGAGACCGCCGACGGCACGCCGACCACGGCCGGATCGCTGGCGCTCGCCGCCAACGTGACCCGCAGGGACGCCCCGATCGTCGCGCGGCTGCGCGCCGCCGGAGCGGTCATCCTCGGCAAGACCAACCTCTCGGAGTGGGCCAACTTCCGCTCCACCCGCTCGATCTCCGGCTGGAGCGCCGTGGGCGGGCTGGTGCGCAACCCTCACGGGCTCGACCGCACCGCCTGCGGCTCCAGCGCGGGCTCCGGCGCGGCGGTGGCCGCCGGTCTCGCCGCGCTCGCCGTCGGCACCGAGACCGACGGCTCGATCACCTGCCCGGCCGCCATGAACGGCGTCGTCGGGCTCAAGCCGACCGTGGGCCTGGTCTCCCGGCGCCTGATCGTGCCGATCTCGCCCGAGCAGGACACCGCGGGGCCCATGACCCGCACGGTGGCCGACGCCGCCGCCCTGCTCGCGGCGATGGCCGGCTCCGATGCCGGCGATCCGGCCACCCGGGAGGCCGACGCGCACAAGGCCGACTATCTCGCAGCCCTCGATCCCAGGGCGCTCGCCGGCCTGCGCATCGGCGTGGTGCACGGCGTGGTCCGCGGCTCGCCGCAGACCGAGGCGGTGTTCGAGGCCGCGCTGGAGGCCATGAAGCGGGCCGGCGCCGTGCTCGTCGACGTCAAGGGCCCCGACGAGGCCACCGTCAACAAGATCGACGAAGGCGAATTCGATGTCCTCGAATGGGAATTCAAGGCGGCCCTGGACGCCTACCTCGCCGCCGCCCCGCCGGCCGTGAAGACGCGCTCGCTGGCCGAGCTCATCGCCTTCAACAAGGCCGAGCCGCGCGAGACGGCGCTGTTCGGCCAGGAGATCTTCGAGCAGGCGCAGGCGAAACCCCCGATCACCGATCCGGCCTATCTGGAGAAGCGCGCCACCTTGCGCCGGCTTGCCCGCGAGGCGCTCGACAGGATGCTGCGGGAGGCGAAGGTCGCGGTCCTGGCGGCGCCCAGCGGCGGCCCGCCCTCGATCGTCGATCCGGTGAACGGCAGCCGCTTCTTCGGCTCCTTCTCGTCGCTGCCGGCGGTCTCCGGCTATCCGCACCTGACGGTCCCGATGGGGGGCGTGGACGGCCTGCCGGTCGGTCTGTCGATCGTCGGACCCGCCTGGTCCGAGGCGAAGCTGCTCGCCGTCGGCTACGCCTTCGAGCAGGCGACCCACGCCAGGCTCGACCCGAGTTTCCAGGCGAGCCAGGCGCTCCGTCCGGAGGTCGCAAAGGCGTATGATCCGCGGTGAACCGGCATTGCGGCTTGGTCGCGGGCGCGCGGGAAGGGATGACGCTGCGGGCTGAAGGCTGCTACGAGGAAGGTTCGCCGCTTCGGCGGCGGGCGTGAGTGGACGAAGGACGCGACCCCTGGCCAGACTCTGGAATCCCTCAGGCCGTCCGGCCGGCGCGCGCGGCGGCAAGCTCAAGGGCCGCGAGCGCCAGGCCGCCCTGGTGCTCGCCGCCTCCTCGAGCGTCGAGAAGCGCCAGGCCCGCCGGGCGCTCGGCCTGGGCGCGCCCGGATCGACCAGGCTGGTCAAGTTCAACCCCGCCGAGGTGCCGCCGTTCGGCGGCGGCGAACAGGCGAGCTTCCATCTGGTCGACACCACCATGATGTACGCGCCGCGCTCGGGCGGCGTGAAACGCTACCTCACGGCCAAGCGGGCATGGCTGGAGCGGCGGCGGCCCGACATCCGCGAGACCCTGGTGGTCCCGGGGGCGCACACCCGCGCCGAGGGCGCGGGGCTGGTCACCGTCGCCGCCGCGCGCCTGCCGTTCGGCGACGGCTACCGGATGCCGGCCAGCGTCAACAAGTGGGAGACCGTCCTGAGGGTGCTGCAGCCCGAGATCATCGAGGCCGGCGATGTCTTCGTGCCCGGCCATGCCGCGCTGGAGGCGGGCGAGGCGCTGGGCGTGCCGGTGGTCGGCGTCTGCCACACCGATGCGGCGGCGCTGGCGGCCCTGCACCTCGGCGACTGGGCGGAGGCGCCGACGTTCAACTTCTGGGCGCAGGCCTATTCCCGCTTCGACCAGGTCGTGGCCCCCAGCTACCATACCGCCGCGCGCCTGGCCGAAGCCGGCGTCGAGCGGGTGAGCGTGCATCCGTTCGGCGTGGACACCGAGCTGTTCCATCCGAGCCGCGGCGACCGGGCCCGGCTGATCAAGCGCCTTGGGGCGCCCGCCGAGAGCCGCCTGCTGGTGTTCGCCGGCCGCCCTGCCCGGGAAAAGAACGTCGAAGGCATGATCGAGGCCGTCGAGCGCCTCGGCGAGCCCTATCGGCTGGTGCTGGTGGGCGCTGGCCACGGCTCCAGGCCGTCCAGCCAGGTCGTCTGCCTGGACTTCGAACGCGAGCCCGCGCGCCTGGCCGGGCTGATCGCCTCCTGCGACGCCTTCCTGCACGCCAACGAGAACGAGATCTTCGGCCTGGTGGTGCTCGAGGCCATGGCGGCCGGATTGCCGGTCGTCGGACCCAACAAGGGCGGCGTGGGCGAGCTGATCGACCTGAGCGTGGGCCAGCACGCGCGCAGTTCCGACCCCGCGGACCTCGCCGAAGCGATCGAGGCGCTGTTCGGACGCGACGTCCGCGCGCTCGGCAAGGCGGCGCGGGTGCGCGCCGAGACTCGGCACACCTGGGACCGCACCTTCGAGGGCCTGACCAAGCTCTATGCCGACCTGATCGGCCGCGAGCCGCGCCGGACGCCCCTGGCGCTCACCGCCTAGCGGCCCCTGGGCAGGTCCTTGAACGCCACCTCCTTGTCGACGCGGATGTCCTGCGGCAGGCCCAGCACGCGTTCGGCGATGATGTTCTTCAGGATCTCGTCGGTGCCGCCGGCGATGCGCAGGGCCGGCGCGAACAGGATCGAGCTCTGGAACGCCGCGTGCAACGGGGCGAGCGCCGGGTCGCTGACGATCCCGTACTGGTCCAGCATGTCGAGCGCGGCGGCCGCCAGATCCTGCATCTGAACCGCGGTGACGACCTTGCCGATCGAGCTCTCCGGCCCCGGCGTCTGGCCCCGCGAGAGCGCGGTGATGGTGCGGTTGCGCGTGTGGTTGAGGCCCTCGGTCGCCACGTACCAGTCGGCGATCTTCTCGCGCAGCGCCTGATCCTTGATGGCCGGCGCGCCGTCGAGGCCGGCGATGCTGCGCGCCGCCTCCATGAATTCCTTCCAGCCCGTCCCCGAGGGGCCGCCCACCGCCAGCCGCTCGTTCATCAGCGTCACCAGCGAGACGCGCCAGCCGTCGTTGACCGCGCCCACCCGCTGGCTGTCCTTCACCCGCACATTCGTGAAGAACACCTCATTGAACCCCGATCCGCCGGACATCTGGTGGATCGGCCTGACCTCGATCCCGGGGTCGTGCATGTCGACCCAGAACATGGTCAGCCCCTTGTGCTTCGGCGCATCCGGGTCGGTGCGGGTGACGACGATCCCGTAATCCGAGAACTGCGCGCCGGTCGTCCACACCTTCTGGCCCGAGATGATCCAGTCACCGGAGCCGTCCGAAGCGCGCTCCGCCCGGGTCCTGGCCGCCGCCACGTCGGAGCCGCCGGACGGCTCGGAGAACAGCTGGCACCAGATCTCCTCGCCGCGCAGCGCCGGGCCGACGAAGCGCTGCTTGGTGGCCTCGTCGGCGAAGGTCATGACCGTCGGCACGCACATGCCGAGGCCGATCTGGAAGGGGTTCGGGGGCGCCGCGTATTTCGCCTCCTCCTGGCTGAAGATGACCTGCTGGATGGGCGTGCCGCCCGGCCCGCCCCACTCCTTGGGCCAGGTGATCTGGGCGTAGCCGGCGGCGGCCTTCCTGGCCTGCCAGGCCTTGGAGGCGGCCATGCTGTCGCCGTTTCCCTCCGGATCGTCGCCGACGGGGGCCTTGGGCGCGTTCTGCTCCAGCCAGGCGCGGACCTCGGCGCGATAGGCGGCTTCCTCGGGCGTGTCGTTGAAGTCCATTTCGCTGATCCCCTTCAGGCCGCGTTGCGCCGTTCGAGCTGGCTCACCAGCCGCTCCTTCCAGACGCGCGGCGCGCCGGCCACCAGCCGCAGCTGCTGGGCGCGCTTATAGTAGAGGTGGCAATCCATTTCCCAGGTGTAGCCGATGCCGCCATGGGTCTGGATGTTCTCCTTGGCGGCGAACCAGTAGGCTTCGGAGGCGGAGATCCGCGCCGCAGCGGCGGCCACGGCCAGTTCCGGCGCGCCGGTGTTGAGCGCCCAGGCGCCATAATAGCTGTTGGAGCGGGCGAGCTCGTTGTTCACGTAGATGTCGGCGAGCTTGTGCTTGATCGCCTGATAGGAGCCGATGGGTCGGCCGAAGGCGTAGCGCTCCAGCGCGTAGGCCTTGGCGGACTCCAGGCACTTGTCCGCCCCGCCGAGCTGCTCGAAGGCGAGCAGCACCGCGGCGCGGTCGAACACCTGCTCCACGAGCGCAAGGCCCTCGCCCGCCGGGCCCAGGCGCTCGGCCGGCGCGGCTTTGAACGTGAGCTTGGCGGCGTCGCGGGTGGGATCGAGGGTGGCCAGCGCCTCGCGCGTCACGCCCGGACCGTTCAGATCCACGAGGAACAGGCCCGCCTTGCCGCCCTCCTTGGCCAGCACGAGGGCCAGATCGGCGATGTCCCCATCGGCGACCGGCAGCTTGGTCCCGGTGAGCTTGCCGGCAGAGACCGTGGCCTGGACCGCACCCGCGGTCACCGCCCCGGGGCCCTCCGAAGTCGCGACCGCCCCGATCAGCTCGCCCGCGGCGATCTTCGGCAGGATTTCCGCCTGCTGCGCCTCGGAGCCGGCCAGCATCACCGCCTCGGCGAGGAAATACACGGTCGAGGCGAACGGGATCGGGGCGACCGCGCGGCCGAGCTCCTCGGCGATGACGCACAGCTCCAGATGGCCCAGGCCCAGCCCGCCATGGGCCTCCGGGATCGCCGCGCCCAGCCAGCCCTGGGCGGCGACCGCGCGCCAGAGCTCGGCGTCATAGGCCGTGGCCTGGTCGTCGAGGACCTTGCGGACGCGAGTCGTGGGGCTGTTCGCCTCCAGGAACTTCCGAGCCTCGGATTTCAGGAACTTCTGGTCGTCGGAAAAGTCGAAATTCATGCCGGGCCGCCCGCTGCTGGTCGCGCGAACCATGGCCCCGGGCGCCGGGGCTGAAAAGCGTGACCTCGCGTCAGCGGCTTCCGAACTCCGCCGCCAGGGACTAGATGACCCGAATGCGTACAGAGACCCCCCAGCCGATCCGGCTTTCCGACTACCGCCCGCCCGCCTTCCTCGTCGAGGAGGTGGCTCTGGAGTTCGATCTTTCGCCCAACGCCACCCGCGTGAAGGCGAAGCTCACGATCCGCCGCAACGGCGAGCATCGGGAGCCGCTGAAGCTCAACGGGGAGCGGCTGAAGCTGGTCTCAGTGGCGCTCGACGGCCGCCCGCTGGGGGACGGGGAGCGCCAGATCGACGCCGAGTTCCTGACCGTCCCGAGCGTTCCCAACGCGTTTTCGCTGGAGACGGAGGTCGAGATCGATCCCGAGGCGAACAAGGCGCTCGAGGGCCTCTACATGTCGGCCGGCCGCTTCTGCACCCAGTGCGAGGCTGAAGGGTTCCGCAAGATCACCTACTGGCCCGACCGGCCGGACGTGCTGTCGCGCTTCACGGTCCGCATCGAGGCCGACAAGACGTTCCAGCGCCTGCTCTCCAACGGCAACCTGATCGAGGCCGGCGAGCGGCCGGGCGGGCGCCATTACGCGGTGTGGAAGGATCCCTTCCCCAAGCCCTGCTACCTGTTCGCCCTGGTGGCCGGCGAGCTCGACGTCCTGGAGGACAAGCTCACCACGATGAGCGGCCGCATCGTCGAGCTGCGCATCTATGTCGATCCGGGCATGGCGCCGCGGGCGGCCTACGCCATGGACGCGCTGAAGCGCGCGATGAAATGGGACGAGGAGACCTTCGGCCGCGAGTACGACCTGGACCTGTTCATGATCGTGGCGGTGCGCGACTTCAACTTCGGCGCAATGGAGAACAAGGGGCTGAACATCTTCAACTCCTCGCTCCTGCTCGCCGACCCCGAGACCGCCACCGACATGGACTACGAGCGGATCGAGAGCGTCGTGGCCCACGAGTACTTCCACAACTGGACCGGCGACCGCATCACCTGCCGCGACTGGTTCCAGCTGTGCCTGAAGGAAGGCCTGACGGTGTTCCGCGACCAGAGCTTCTCGGCCGACCAGCGCGGCCATGCGGTGCAGCGGATCAAGGACGTCAAGGCGCTCAGGGCCCGGCAGTTCGCCGAGGACCAGGGGCCGCTGTCGCACCCGGTGCGGCCATCCAGCTATCTGAAGATCGACAATTTCTACACCGCGACCATCTACGAGAAGGGCGCGGAGGTGATCCGGATGCTCAGGACGCTGATCGGGCCCGAGCTGTTCCGGAAGGGGATGGACCTCTACTTCGAGCGCTGGGACGGTCACGCGACGACGGTCGAGGAATTCATCCGCTGCTTCGCCGAAGCCTCGGGACGCGACCTGTCGCCATTCTTCGCCTGGTACGAGCAGGCGGGCACGCCGCGCGTGAGCCTCGCCTCCCGCTACGACGCCGCCGCCCGCACGCTCGAACTCGAGCTCGCGCAGGAGACCGCGCCGACCCCCGGCCAGCCGACCAAGCAACCGCTGTCCGTCCCCTTGCGCATCGGCCTGCTCGACCAGGACGGCCGCGCCCTGGCCTTCGGGCGCGACGGCGAGGCGCTGGACGAGACCGTGGTGGTTCTCGACGGGGCGCGCGCCAAGGTGACGCTGGACAGCGTCGAACGTCCCCCGGTCGTCTCGGCTCTGCGCGGCTTCTCCGCCCCCGTGGTGCTCGAAACCGACGCCGAGCCCAAGGACCGCTATGTCCTGCTGGCCGCCGACCCCGACCTCTTCAACCGCTGGGAGGCCGGCCAGGCGCTGGCCCGCGAGCTGATCCTGGCCCGCGCCGCGGGCAAGGCCGACGAAGTGGGCGAGGAGCGGTTCGCCGAAGCCATGGGCCGGGCGCTCTCCGACCAGGCCGCCGATCCGGCGTTCAAGGCGCTGCTCCTGGCGCTGCCCTCCGAGCCGGACCTCGCCCTGGTCATGAGCCCGGCCGACCCGGGCGCCATCCACGAGGCCCGCGAGGCGCTGCGGACCCGGCTTGCGGCGCATCTCGCCGAGTCGCTGCGGCGGCTGCACACCGGCTTCCAGGAAGCCGGCGAGTTCTCGCCCGACGCCGCGGCGGCCGGCCGGCGCGCCCTGCGCAACGCCGCGCTCGACATGCTGGCCGCCAATCCGACCGCCCAGACCGCCGAGCTGGCGCTTGGCCACTACCGCGGCGCCGGCAACATGACCGACGCCATCGGCGGGCTGACCGCGCTGATGCTGATCGGCGGGCCGGAGTTCGAGATCGCGCTCGCCGAGTTCTACGAGCGCTGGCGGGCCGAGCCGCTGGTGATCGACAAGTGGTTCGCGCTGCAGGCCCGCGATCCTGACGAAGGCGCGCTCGGCCGGGTGATCGGGCTCACCGCCCATCCCGCCTTCGATTCCAAGAACCCCAATCGGCTGAGGGCGCTGGTCTCGACATTCGCCAACTTCAACCCGGTGCGCTTCCACGACCCGAGCGGCGCGGGCTACCGGTTCCTGGCGGACCAGATCCTGGCCACCGACGCCTTCAACCCGATGATCGCGGCGCGCCTGGTGGACCCGCTCGGCGGCTGGCGGCGCTATCGGCCCGAACTGGGCGCGCTGATGAAGGCCGAGCTGCAGCGCATCCTCGAGACCGAAGGGCTTTCGAAGAATGTCTTCGAGCTGGTCAGTCGCGCGCTGGGCGAGGCGGCGGAGGCCTGACCGCCGCCGCGGCGAAGCCAATGACGGGTTAACCGGCCCCGCGTACTCTGCCGCAGGGCTCGGTGACTCGGGTCTTTTGCAGGGGGGCTGGCGGCCTTGGGGAGGCAGCCTGGCGGAACGGCGGCGGAGGATCGCGCGGGCGCGCGTGCCGAGGTGATCGCGCCTCCGGACGGGCCGCCGCGGGCCCGTTTTGCGAATCTCGCGGCGCTCGCCGGCGCGGGACTGGCGGCAGCCTACCTGACGGCGGCGTGGCGCCTGCTGAGCGGGCCCTCGCCGGGGGCTGGAGAGATCCTGGCCTGGCTCGCAGCGCCGCTCGCCGTCGCGGGCGTCGCGGCCGTGCTGTTCCTGCTCGAAGGCCGCCGGCTGGTGCGCCGCCACGCGGCCTACAGCGAGACCGAGCAACGCTTCCGCACCGCCGTGGAGGCCGCCCGTTGCGGCATCTGGGAATGGGACCTGATCAACGACCGCGTCTTCATGTCCGACGTGACCGCCGCCCTGTTCGGCTGGCGCAGCGGCGAGGTGGACGGCCAGCAGGTGCTGGAGCGGGTCGCCCCGGGCCATCGCGACGGCCTGCGCGACGCGCTCGCCTCGGCGGCCATCTACGGCGGCTTCGACATCTCCTTCCGCGCGCCCAGCCTCACCGGCGGTCGGCCGGTGTGGATCGACGCCCGTGGCCAGGGCTTCGGCGAGGCCCCGGAGGGCGGCTACGCGCGGATCATCGGCGTCGCCCTGGATGTCACCGAAGAGCGGATGGCCCAGGCCCGCGCGCAGTCGGCCGAGAACCGGCTGCGCGATGCGATCGAGAGCGTCTCTGAAGCTTTCGTATTGTGGGACCGGCACGGCCGGCTGCTGATGTGCAATGGGAACTACCGCAGCTTCTTCCGCCTGGAGGCGCAGGCGCTGAAGCCGGGCGTCGGGCGCGACCAGGTGGACCGCATCGCCGATCTCGCCATCCGCCGCGAGCTCCCGGCCGCCGACGCGCGCAAGGGCGTCCGCGAAGTCGAGCTGACGGACGGCCGCTGGGTCCAGATCTCCGAACGCCCGACCGACGAAGGCGGCCTGGTCGTCACCGCCGCCGACATCACCGCCCTGAAGGGCCAGGAAGAGGCGCTGAAACTCAACGAGCAGGAGCTGCGCCGCGCGGTCGCGAACCTCGAGCGCAGCCAGGAGCAGCTCTCCGAGCTCGCCCGCAAGTACGAGGCCGAGAAGGTGCGCGCCGAAGCTGCAAACCGGGCCAAGAGCGAATTCCTGGCCAACATGAGCCACGAACTGCGCACGCCGCTGAACGCCATCAACGGCTTCTCCGAGATCATGCTGGGCGAGATGTACGGCCCGCTGGGCGACACGCGCTACCGCGACTACGCGCGCGATATCCTGGACTCCGGTCAGCACCTGCTGGCGCTGATCAACGACATCCTCGACATGTCGAAGATCGAGGCTGGCAAGATGAGCCTCCGCTTCGAGCCCGTCGCCCTGGAAGAGGTGACCGAGGATGCCGCGCGGCTGGTCCAGAACCGTGCGGAATCGGTCGGGCTCGAGCTGCGGATCGAGCTGCCGGTGCTGCCGGAAGTGGACGCGGACTACCGGGCCGTGAAGCAGGTGCTGCTCAACCTGCTCTCCAACGCCATCAAGTTCACGCCGCGCGGCGGCCGCGTCACGGTGAGGGCCGACCTGCGGGACGATCCGCGCGGCCAGCGAGTCAGGGTCAGCGTCCAGGACACGGGCATCGGCATTTCGCCCGAGGACCTGGAACGGCTCGCCCGGCCGTTCGAGCAGATCGAGCACCAGCACGCCAAGACCCAGCAAGGCACGGGCCTTGGCCTGGCGCTGTCCAAGGCGCTGGTGGAGATGCACGGCGGTCTGCTGGACCTCAGGAGCGCCCCCGGCCAGGGTACGACGGCGAGCTTCTCCCTGCCGGTCCGACAGGCGGACGAGGCCACGGTCCGCGCCGCGGCGCTCGGATAGGGAGCGATCTCACGGTCGGACGATGAGGTCGAAGGCCGTGCGCGCGCCTTTGCGTGCGGCGCCCAGCCTGCGCTTCAGGCCCGGGAAGTCCCGAGCGCCGCCGGCCCTGGCGAGCAGTCTTCTGAAGGCCGGCGGCTCGCCGGCGGGATCGGCCGGATCGTCCAGCGCGACCTTCAGCAGCTGCGTCAGGTCCTGCTGCAGCCGCCAGGCCTCCTGCAGAGCGGCGATCGGCTGGGCCGGGGCCAGGCCGTGCGCCCGCGCGGCGGTCAGCGCCTGGGCGGTGTTGGGCTCCAGCGGGCCTCCATCGGCCGCGCCGGCCAGCTGCAGGAACTGGGCGGCGAACTCGATGTCCACCAGGCCGCCCGGTGAGAGCTTCAGGTCCCAATCGCCCTTCGGCGGCCGTTCCCGCTCCATCAGCTCGCGCATCTCGCGGACATCGCGGGCGGTGCGGGCCCGCTCGCGCGGCCGGCGCAGCGCCGCTTCGATCGCGCGCCGGGCCGCCTCGGCGAAGTCTTCCGAGCTCGCCCAGGCGACGCGCGCGCGGGTGAGCGCCATCAGCTCCCAGGTCTCGGCCTCCCGCTCATAGTAGTGCTCGAAGGCGGCGAAGCTCACCGCCACGGGACCCTTGGTGCCGGAGGGCCGAAGCTGCATGTCGACCTCGTAGAGGCCGCCTTCCGTGGTGGGCGTGGAAAGCGCCGCGATCAGCCGCTGGGTGAAGCGGCCGAAGAAGGTCGCCGCATCCCAGCCCTTGACCGCCGAGGCCGCCGCGGGATCACGACCACGGTAAAGCGTCATCAGGTCGAGGTCCGAGGCCGCGCTCATTTCCCGCGAGCCGCACTTGCCAAGGGCGACGACCGCGACCTCCCCGTCGAAAGCCCCGCCCAGCCGGACGGTCTCGACGAGCGCTGCAGGCGCGAGCGCTTCGATGCAGACGTCGGCGAGATCGGCGAACGCCTTGCCCGCGGTCTCGGCGCTGGCGGCGCGGCTCATCACCTGGACCCCGACCCGGAACGACTGCTCGCGGTGCACCCGGCGCACGGCGTCCATGGCGCCTTCGAAACCCCCGGCGCGGGCCACCGCCGCCCTGACCGCGGCGCGGTCCTCGGCGATGTCGATGGGATCGAAGAAGGCCGGGTCGAGCATGGCGTCGATCGCCGCCGGCCTGCGGGCGAGCGTGTTGGCCAGCCGCGGCGCGAAAGCCATCACCTCCACCACCAGGCCGAAAAGCCGGGGCACGGCCAGGAACAGCGACTGCAGCTGCACGCCGGTCGACAGGCCCGAGAAGAAATTCGCGAAGCGGTTGAAGGCGGCGTCCGGCGCGCCCGTGGCGTGGCAGGCGTCGAGCAGCCGCGGCGCCAGCCGCGTAAAGAGCTCGCGCCCCCGCTCGGTCCGCGTGGCGGCGATATGGCCGTGGTGCCAACCGCGAATGGTCTGCGCCACGCGCGACGGGTTCGAAAATCCCATCCGCGCGAGTGTCGCCAGGGTCTCCGGATCGTCCTCCACGCCGGTGAACACCAGGCTGCCGAAGCGGGACGACAGCGGCTCCTCCTCCGGGAAGAGCTCGGCGTAACGCGCGTTGACGCCCTTCAGCAGCCGCGTGACCTCCGCATCGAAGCTCTTCAGCCGGTCGTGGCCGGCCAGCGCGGCGACGCGTCGCCGGTCGGCATCGGCCTCCGGCAGGCGATGGGTCTGCTCGTCGGCGATCATTTGCACGCGGTGTTCGAGCGCGCGCAGCCGCCGATAGGCCTGGGCGAGCTCGCCGGCGGTCTCGGCGCGCACGTGGCCGGCTTCGGCGAGCGCCCGAAGGGCGTCGAGCGTCCGGCGGCTGCGCAGCTCCGGGTGGCGGCCGCCGAGGATCAGCTGCTGGGTCTGGACGTAGAACTCGATCTCGCGGATGCCGCCGCGGCCGAGCTTCAGGTCGACGCCGGCGGCGGTGACCCGCTCGTCGACCTTGTAGGCGTGAATCTGCCGCTTGATGGAGTGGATGTCAGCGATCGCGGCGAAGTCGAGGTTCTTGCGCCAGATGAACGCCGCAAGCTCGTTCAGGAACGCCTCGGCCGCGGCGAGGTCGCCTGCACAGGGCCGCGCCTTGACGAACGCCGCGCGCTCCCAGTTCTGGCCGACCGTTTCATAGTATTCCAGGGCGGCCGGGACGGGCACGGCCGGCTGGGTGGAGGCCGGGTCGGGCCGCAGCCGCAGGTCCATGCGGAAGACGTAGCCGTCGGGCGTTCGGGCCTGCATGAGCTCGGCCACCCGGTGCGTCAGGCGCACGGCGAAGGCCTGCGGCTCCACGCCGTCCGCCAGCGGCAGGCGATCCGGCTCGTAGAAGACCGAGACGTCGATGTCGCTCGAGTAGTTCAGCTCGAAGGCGCCCTGCTTGCCCATGGCGATGCAGAACCAGCCCGGGACCGGCCCTTCCGGCCCCTCGCCCAGGCGGGCCAGCCGTCCCGCCTCGAGCTCCGCCCGCGCCGCGACCGACAGCGCCGCGGCCACCGCTGCATCGGCGAAGCGGGTGAGCGCGCCGGTCACCTGATCGAGGTCCCAGACCCCGCCGAGATCGGCGAGCGCGGTCAGCAGGTGCAGCTCGGACTTCAGCCGCCGCAGCGCCCGGGCGGCTTCCTCGCCATCCAGCGCCGCAGCCGCCGCGGTGCGCGCGAGCAGGCTCTCGAGCCGGGCGTCCGGCGGCGCGGCGAGAAGTGAGGCCAGCCTCTCGGGATCGCGCCGGGCCAGGCTGGCCAGATAGGGCGAGGCGCCGAACACCGGCGCGAGCGCCGGCCAGGCTGCCGCCAGGGCCTGCGACCAGACGCTCTCGGCGACCACTTCGCGGGCGCGCTCGGCCGCCATCTCATCGACGACCGGTCCGCAGGGCCGAAGCTGTTCTCCGAGCGAGACCATTCCCTAGGCGGCGCGCGGCAGGATGAGGGCGACCCGCAGGCCCGGCCCGCTCTCGCCCACCTTGCCGGGACCCTCGTCCAGCTCCAGCCGGCCGCGGTGCGCCTCGGCGACGGCGGCCACCAGGGAGAGGCCGAGCCCGGCCCCCGGCTGGTTGCGGCTGTTCTCCAGCCGCACGAACCGCTCGACGACCCGCCCGCGATCCGCTTCCGGCACGCCGGGGCCGGTGTCGGTGACCGAGAACTCCACCTCGCCCGAGGAGCGCCGTCGGACGCGGAGCATGATCGCCCCGCCGCTGGGCGTGTACTTGACGGCGTTGTCCAGAACGTTGGCGATGGCCTGGGCGAGGAACTCCTTGTTGCCGCGGGTCTGCAGGCCCTTGCTCAGCTCGGCGGCGAACTCGACGCCCTTTTCCTCGCAGAGCGGCTCGTAGAGCTCGCAGATGTCGGCGGCGAGCTCGCCAGGATCGAACAGCACCGGATCGGGCGCCGCCCCGGCGGCCTGCAGCCGGGCGATGGCGAGCACGGTGACAAAGGTCTTCAGGACGCCGTCGGTGTCCTCCAGCGCCTGGGCGAGCGCGTGGGTCGGATCGCCCTTGCCGGCCTCCACGTCCAGGTAGGCGGCCTCCAGCCGGGCCCTCAGGCGGGTCAGCGGCGAGCGCAGGTCGTGGGCGATGGCGTCGCCCGCGTGCCTGTGGCCGGCCATGGAGCGCTCCAGACGATCGAGCATCTCGTTCAGCGCCTGGGCCAGGTCGTCGAACTCGTCGCGGGCTCCGCGCACCGGCGCGCGCGCCGCCAGGTCGCCGCCGCGCACCGCTTCCAGCACCTCGGTCAATCCGGCCATGCTGCGGGTGACGTTGCGGCTCATCAGGACCCCGCCGCACAGGCCGAGCACGATGACCAGCAGGCCGGCGCCCCAGAGGGCGCGCACGACGCTGAACACATAGGCCTCGTCCTCGCCCACGTCGGCGCCCACGAACAGGATCTCGCCGCCGGACAGCCGCTCCTGCAGGCCCCGCGCCGGGTGCTTGATGATCCGGCCGTGCGGGGTCTGGTCGGTGATCGAAAAGCTGGTCCAGGTGGGCTTGCCCCCGAACTGGTCGACCGGGCTCTCCTCGATGGAGCCTGAGATGCGCTTGGCGTCCTTGCTCATCAGCAGATAGAGGAACGGCCGCTCGCTGGCGGCGCGCTCGATCAGCGACTGGTTGACCGCGTCCAGCCCCGCCCGGTCGTAGGCGGCGACCAGCGAGCGCATCTCCTGCTGAATCTCCCGATCGGTGCGCCGGGTGGCCTCCCCCGCCGTGGCCACATAGATGTAGGCCAGCAGCGCGAAGGCGACGGACGCGAACAGCGCCAGGAACAGCAGCGTCAGCCGGAACGGCGCGGTGCGGAGGATGCGCGGCAGGCGCATGAGGCGGGAGCGCCGTTCGCGCCTAGGCGTCGAGCCGATAGCCCGCCCCGCGGACGGTCTGCAGCATCGGCCGATCGAACCCCCTGTCGATCTTCGAGCGCAGCCGTGAGACGTGCACGTCGATGACGTTGGTCTGCGGGTCGAAGTGGTATTCCCAGACCTTCTCCAGGAGCATCGTGCGGGTCACCGACTGGCCGGCATGGCGCATCATGAACTCCAGCAGCTGGAACTCGCGCGGCTGCAGGTCGATCTCCTTGCCCTGCCGGTGCACGGTGCGGGCGATCAGGTCCATCTCCAGGTCGCCGACCCGCAGCACCGTGGCGACCGAGCCCGTCTCGCGGCGGCGGGCGAGCGCTTCGACCCGCGCGATCAGCTCGGCGAAGGCGTAGGGCTTGACCAGGTAGTCGTCGCCTCCGGCCTGCAGCCCGGTCACCCTGTCGCCCACCTCGCCCAGGGCCGACAGGAAGAGCACCGGCGTCCCGTCGCCCTGCCGACGCAGGGTCTCGACCAGCTTCACGCCATCCATCTTCGGCATCATGCGGTCGACGATCATCACGTCGAACTCGCCGGCCTGGGCGGCCTTCAGCCCCTCCTCGCCATCGCTTGCCTGGACGCACGCGTGCCCCGCCTCGGCGAGGCCGCGGGCCATGGCGTCGGCCGCCTCGCGGTCGTCCTCGACGATCAGGATCTTCATCGCCGCCCCCAGCCGAAGCTATTTGATCTTGAGCGCCAGGAAAGCCGTCCTGCCGCCCCGATAGACGCCGAGCAGCACGCTCTGCCGGCCGGCCTTGCGGGCCTGCGCGACGACGGCCGCCACGTCGGCGGCGGTGGCCACCTGGCGATCGCCCGCCCGCACGACGACGTCGCCGCGCCGCAAGCCCTTGTCGCCGGCGTCGGAGGACGCCTCGACCGAGGTGACCACAGCCCCATGCACGCCGGCGCCGAGGCCGAGCTGACGCCGAAGGGCCTCATCCAGCGGAGCCAGGCGCATGCCGAGCACCGCAGGCGCCGCGGGGCTCGGCGTGGCCTGCCCGCCGCCGGCCCCGCCGGGCGCGGCGCCATTGTCGTTGGCCGCCAGCTCCTTCTCCGAGGGTCGCACGCCCGAGCGCACGTCGATCGTGCGGTGGCGCCCGTCGCGGATCACGTCGAGATGCAGGATGTCGCCGGGATGGCGCTGGGCGACCTCGCGGGTCAGCTCGGAAGAGGACTTCACCTGGGCGCCGTTGATCGCGACCACCACGTCGCCCGGGAGCAGGCCCGCCCGCTGCGACGGACCGCCCGGCGTCAGGTCGGACACGATGGCGCCCTTCTGGTCGCCCAGTCCCTGGGCCTGAGCCATTTCGGTGGTGAAGTCCTGGATGGTCGCGCCGATGTAGCCGCGTTGGATGGCGCCGCCGTGGACCAGTTGCGAGGTCACCTTCTCGGCCACGTCCGCCGGGATCGCGAAGCCGATGCCCACCGAGCCGCCGGTCGGCGAGAAGATCGCCGTGTTGACGCCGATCACCCGTCCATAGATGTCGAACGTCGGGCCGCCGGAATTGCCGCGGTTGATCGGCGCGTCGATCTGGATGTAGTCGACGAAGGTCTCGCCGATGTTGCGGCCATAGGCCGAGACGATGCCGGCCGTCGCCGAGCCGCCCAGGCCGAAGGGATTGCCGACCGCGATTACCCAGTCGCCGACCCGCGGGCGGGCCGAATTCTCGAAGTTCACGAACGGATAGGGTCCGCCGGTGACCTTGATCACCGCCAGGTCGGTCGCCTCGTCGCGGCCGACCACCTTGGCGTCCAGCTCGCGCTCGTCCTTGAGCACGACCTTGATGGTCTCGGCGTTCTCCACCACGTGGTTGTTGGTGACGATGTAGCCGTCCGGCGAGACGAAGAAGCCCGAGCCGGAGGACTGCTGGGTGGGGAGCTTGGGCTGGCCCTTTTCGGTCCGGCCGCCTTGCGGCGGAGTTCCGCCCTCGTCCTCGTCGTCACCTCCGCCGCGCGGGACGATGTCGAACGGCAGGCCCTCGAGGCCGGGGATGCGCCGCAGCAGGCTCGGATCCACCCGGCTGGTGACGTTGATCGAGACCACCGCCGGCGAGACCTTCTCGAAGATGTCGGCGAACGACATGGGCGCGCCCGGGGGCGGCGCGAAGATCGGCGCGGTCGAGGCCTTGATCACCTGGCCCTGGTCGGCGCGGGCCGCAGGAAGCACGATGCCTGCGCCCGCCACCGCGGCGACCATGACGCCGGCGCCGGCGACGGCGCCCAGGAGGTAACCGGTCTTCTTGGAGGTCATCAGTCTTCTTTCCTTCGGCGCGAGCGGCCCGGAGACCTGGGGGCGCCATATAAAACCTAGGTTCGATGCACGAGAGCGCAATGGCGCTCAAGTTACGGTTGGGTCACCCTGCGCTTGGCTTTCCGTCCGTTCTTGGGCGCAAAGATGTCAGGTCGGGCCATCCTGCGATAGCCGCTGCAATCGCGCCCGTTCGGCTTCCGAAAGCTCGTCGTCGGGTTGTCGGTTCCTCAGGCGTGCGGACAGCAGGACGACGCCCAAGCCCACGACCACGAACGGCCCGGCCCAGAGCGCCAGGTTGCCCAGGTCGAACGAGGGCTTCAGCAGGACGAACTGGCCGTAGCGGTCGGTCAGGAACTGCTTGATCTCGGCGTCGCTTCTTCCGGCCTTCACCTGCTGGCGCACGATCTGGCGCAGGTCATGGGCGAGCTCGGCCTGGGAATCGTCGATCGACTCGTTCTGGCAGACCAGGCAGCGCACGTCCTTGAAGATCGCCCGGGCGCGCGCCTCCTGACCCGGGTTGGGCAGCCGTTCCGACGGATCCGAGGCCGCGGCGATGCAGAGCACGCCGGCCAGGGCCGCGAGCGCGGCGCGCAGCCTCACGCCGCCTGCTCCCGCCTACGCGGCACGCCGATCCGCAACCGCCGGTCCGAGAGCGAGATCGCCCCCCCGAGGGCCATGATCACCGGACCGAGGAAGATCAGGCTCGCCAGCGGGTTCCAGTAGGCGCGGATCAGCCACACGGGGCCGCTGGCGCTGTCCCGCCGTTCGCCGAGGACGATATAGAGGTGACTGGCGCCGCGGTTGCAGATCGCGACTTCCGAGGTGGTCTGCCCGCCGGCCAGGTAGAGCCGCCGCTCCGGCTCGCCGGTGCACACCGGCTGGCCGTTTCGCGTGGCCGCAACCACCGCCCGTTCGGCGTCGTAGTTCTTGCCTTCGACCGGCCCCACATCCTTCAGCACCAGGTGATAGGCGCCGACGTTCAGCGCGCCGCCGATGGGCAGCGTCTCGGCCGCTTCGGCGCGCCAGGCGGTCTCGAACGTGGCGCCCAGCACGAAGACGCCCAGGCCCAGGTGCGCCAGCGTCATGCCCCAGGCGCCGCGCGGCAGGCCGATGAGCCTGCGCCAGCTCTCCCAGGCCGGGACGCGGAAGACCCGCGTGCGCTCGACGAGCTCGGCGATGGCGCCGGCGATCAGCCAGGCGCCCATCGCCAGGCCCAGGGCTCCGAACCCCCGGCGGGGATCCTGCACCGCATAGGCTGCCAGGCCCGCAGCGAGCGCGACCGCGCCCGCCGCCCACAGCCTCTGGCTGACCCCCAGCACGTCGCCGCGCTTCCAGGCGAGCAACGGCCCGGTCGGCAAGAGCAGCACCAGGGCGGCCATCAGCGGCATGAAGGTCAGGTTGAAGTAGGGCGGCCCGACCGAGATCGCCTCTCCGGTCATGGCCTCGCGGATCAGCGGGTAGAGCGTGCCCAGGAGCACCGTCGCGGTCGCCGCGGCCAGGAGGATGTTGTTGAGCACCAGCGCGCTCTCCCGGCTGACCGGCGCAAAGACCCCGCCCTGGCTGAGGCCGGGCGCGCGCCAGGCGAACAACGCAAACCCGAGCCCCGCGGTCACCCCCAGGATGATCAGCAGCAGGACGCCGCGCCTGGGATCCACCGCGAAGGCATGCACCGAGGTGAGCACGCCCGAGCGCACCAGGAAGGCCCCCAGCATGGAGAAGGAGAACGCCGCCAGGCCCAGGAACACCGTCCAGCCGGAGAGCGCGCCGCGCTTCTCGGTCACCACCGCGGAGTGCAGCAGGGCCGTGGCCACCAGCCACGGCATGAAGCTGGCGTTCTCCACCGGGTCCCAGAACCACCAGCCGCCCCAGCCGAGCTCGTAATAGGCCCAGAAGGAGCCCAGGGTGATGCCGATGGTGAGCAGGCTCCAGGCGGCCAGCGCCCAGGGCCGCACCCATCTGGCCCAGGCGGCGTCGACGCGCCCTTCGATCAGCGCGGCCACCGCCAGCGAGAAGACAACGCTCATGCCGACGTAGCCCGAGTAGAGGAACGGCGGGTGGACCGCCAGCGCAGGGTCCTGCAGCAACGGGTTCAGCGAGCGGCCCTCCACCGGAGGGTTGACGAGCCTCACGAACGGGTTCGAGGCGAACACCGTATAGGCCAGGAACACCGAGCCAAGGCCGCCCTGCACGGCCACCGCGACCGCCTTCAGGCCGCGCGGCAGGTTGCCGCCGAAGAAGGCCATCGCCGCGCCGTAGGCGGTGATCGCCAGGTCCCACAGCAGCATGGAGCCTTCGTGGCTGCCCCAGGTTCCCGCCACCTTGTAGAGCAGCGGCTTCTCGGTGTGGGAATTGGCCGCGACGTTGGCCACGGAGAAGTCGGAGACCACGAAGGCGTGCATCAGCAGGCCGAAGGCCACCGCCGTGGCCAGGAACGCGCCGAAGGCGGCGCCCTCCCCCGCTGCGGCCAGCAGGATCGAGCGGCGCAGGCGCGCGGCGGCCGACAGCGCCAACTGGGCGACCGAGAGAGCGAGCCCCAGGATCAGGGCGAAGGCGCCGAACTCCGCCATCAAGGCTTCTCGTAAGCCGGCGTCGCCCCGTCGCCACGCCACTCGCCCTGCTTCTTCAGCTGGTCGGCGAGCTGTTTGGGCATGTAGCGCTCGTCGTGCTTGGCCAGCACCGTCTTGGCCTCGAAGACCCCGTCGGGCCGGAAGGCGCCCACGGCGACGATCCCCTGGCCTTCGCGGAACAGGTCGGGCAGGTCGCCACGGAAGACCACCTTGTCCGCCGCCGTCTGGTCGGCGACGGTGAAATCCACCTCGCCATCGGGGCGCTTGACCACCGAGCCCGTCTTCACCAGGCCGCCGAGCTGGACGGAGCGGCCAGGCTGGGGCCTGGCGGACGCGGCCTGCGAGGGCGTGTAGAAGAACGAGATCGAGCCCCTGAGACCCCAGAGCGTCAGCCCGACGGCCAGCGCCAGCACCGGGGCGATGGCGGCGATCAGGCTCAACCGGCGGCGGGCTTTGCGGGACTTGGGCAACCAGCTCATTTCATCGGCTCCGCCTTGGCCGCGGCGTTCAGCGCATCGAGGATGTCGGGCCGCGTCCTATAGCGGCTCTTGGCCTCTTTCAGGGCGGCGTCGCGCTGGGCAGTCTCGCCGAGCACCGCATAGGCGCGCACCAGCCTCACCCAGCCGTCAGGATCGTCTGGACTGGCCTTCAGCCGCGCGGCGAGGCCCTCGACCATGCCGCGGATCGCACCCATCTGGCCGGCCGAGAGCTGAGGCGGCGCAGCGGCGGGCTTGCCCTCCTCCTCGGCGATCGCCTGCGCCAGCGCCTGCCGCCGCGGGTCATCGGCCGGAAGCTCGCCAGCCAGGCTGCGCCACTCGGCCAAGCCGCCGGCCTTGTCGCCGGCCTCGATGCGGCCGCGGGCCAGCTGGAAGCGGGCCACGATGGCGTGCGGATCGCGTTTCAGGGTTTCCTGGAAGGCGTTCCTCGCCTCGTCCGTGAGCTGCCCGCCCGCCTCGACGACCAGCGCCTCGCCCAACATCTCCCAGAGATCCGCCCGGTTCGGCGCAAGCCCGATGGCGTGGCGCAGGGCCCGGACCGCTTCGGCGGGATTCTGCGAGGCGCCCTCGGCGAGAGCCAGGTAGCGGAAGCCTTCCGGGTCGTTCGGCCGCTCGGCCGTGAGCTTCTTCAGCACTGCGGCGAGCTCCGGCGGATCGAGACTCGCGGGGTTGGCGGCGAGCCAACTTCGCATGCGTTCGGCGAACGGCTGGTCGGGCATGCCGGGCGAGCCCAGGGCCAGATAGACGGCGAGCGCCAGCAGGGGAGCCAGGATCACCGCCCCCAGCACCGGGCGGCGGGCCCGGGGATCGGCCGACCAGCTGGCTTCGGGCGCCTCGGCCGCGGCGAGCAGCCGGCGCGCGGCCTCGGCGTGGGCGGTCCTGCGCTCCGCCTGGCCGATCAGGCCGCGTTCGGCCAGCTCGTCGATTTCGGCGAGCTGGCGCCGGTAGAGGACAGGCGTGGGGTCTGCGGCCTCGCCGTACGCGGCGGCCTTGGCGGCCCGGCCCAGGATGAGGAAGGCCGCAGCGGCCGAGAGCACGCCGGCCGCGACCCAGAACAAGATCATGGGGGCCGTTTAGCCGAAAGACCTCAACGGCGCGAGTGCGTCATGCCTGCCCGGACGCCACAGCGGCGGCGGCCTCATCGTGGCGGACCGCCGCCGCCCGTCGCCGGACGAGCTCGGCGGCGCGCTCATCGCGCACCAGCAGGCTGATCTCGGCGGCGATCTCCAGATAGGCGTAGGCGACCTCCTCGTCCGGCGCGTCGCCGGTCCGGATATGGTCGAGCACCTCTTGGACATAGTTGTCGAGCATGTCGCCCAAGGTCTCGAGCATCTTGCTGCGAGCCGCGCCGAAGCCGCCGTAGTTGGCGCTGGAGCGGACCTCATGGGAAAACGCCAGCAGGGTGAGCGCGCGCCTCACCGGAACCGGATCCGGCAGGGTGTTGAGCTTCGGCTCGGTCTTGCGCATGCGGGCGATGCGCACGGTCTGCATCGGCAGCGCCGCGATGGTGAGCTTCTCGGCGGTGCGCAGATGCCCCTCCACGACAGCGGCCAGGGTCTTCTTCTGCTTGACCAACTCGTGGCCCCAGCCGTGGTCGCGCGAGAGATCGACGCAGGTCTCCATTTCGCTGATCTGATAGGTGATCAGCTCGACCCGCTTGCCGGCGCCGCGTCCGGCGTCGGGCCCCCCGTCCGGATCGAGGCTCGAAACCGCCTTCAGGCTGGCGTCGATCTCGCGCATCACCCGTTCGCCGAATACCGCCATCTCCGAATCGGCGAGGTAGCGCTCGGTCGGCTTGTCCATCACCGCGGAGATGATCCTGAGGACCATCCAGGGGTGCGGCAGCTGGGCGGCCAGCATTTCGAAGAAGCGCGGCCCGGCGTCGTCGGCGATCGCGACGGCGTCCTTGTAGGCGAGGCGCGCCGAGGCGGTGGTCTCGTCGCCGAAGTGGGCGTTCCAGTCGGCGAGCTTCGGGATCGCCGCGCGAACCACCGGGGCGATGTCGAGGCAATCGGCCAGCAGCCCCGCGCCGCCGGGCCTGGCCTCGTCACAGACCTCGGCCGCCAGGGCGAACTCCCTGGGCTCGCGGGCGCGCACTGCCGCCGAAGCGATGGCCGCCAGCATGTCGAACGATGGGTTGGCGCTTTCGCCCGAGGTCTGGTCCTCGAAGGCGGCGGCGGCGTCGGCGACCGCCTCGGGCGCAAGGCTTTTCAGCCCGCGCCACAGGAGCGCCAGGGCGTAGGCCGGAAAGACCAGATGGCTGGCGTCCTTGCCGTCGCCCACGCACATCGGCGCCAGGGGCTGCAGCGCGGTGTTGCGCAGGCGGCGGTCCAGCGCCTCGGTCTCCACCAGGCGGCGAACGCCGGCCAGGGCCGAGTCGTCCGCGGTCTCGGCGAGCGCGAGCTGCAGTCCGCCCACCACCCGGTCGGGCGCGGCCGCCACCAGCTGGCGGACGATCTCGATCTTGTGCTCCGAGAGAGCGGCCATGCCGGGGCTCCGCGGCGGACAGCGATCCGCTGACCGGCCATGATGCGCCGCCGCCGGTTAAGGTTTTCCGAAAGCTAACAACGGCGTTACGCGGCGGAGCGGGGCAGGTCGATGACCAGCTTGAGGCCGCCCAGCGGCGAGTCGTCGAGCCGGAGGGCGCCGCGATAGGCGCGGGCGAGCTCGTCGATGATCGACAGACCCAGGCCGGATCCAGGCGCGTTCTCGTCGAGACGCGAACCGCGGCGCAGCACCTCCTCCCGCTGGTCCGGCGGCAGGCCGGGACCATCGTCCTCGACCGTGAGCCGCAACCCGTCGCGTCCGAGGGCCGCGGCGCGGACCTTGACCTTGCCCTTGCACCACTTGCCGGCGTTCTCGATCGCGTTGCCCACCATCTCGAGGAGATCCTGCCGCTCGCCCAGGAAGTAGAGATCCTCGTCGGCGTCCCAGTCGATGACCACGCCCTTGTCTTGAAAGATGCGCTCCAGGGTGCGGGCGAGCTCGTCCACCACCTCGGCCACCGAGGTGCGCTCCCCCTGCCCCTGCGTGCGGGCCGCGGCGCGGGCGCGGCGCAGGTGATGATCCACCTGCCGACGCATGACGTCGGCCTGACGGGTGACCACTTCGGCCAGCGGGCCTGGCCGCTGAGCGGACTCGGTGATCATCACCGAGATCGGGGTCTTCAGGGCGTGCGCCAGGTTGCCGACGTGGGTGCGCTGGCGTTCCACGACCTCCTGGTTGTGCGCCATCAGGGCGTTGAGCTCCTCGGCGAGCGGCATGAGCTCGGTCGGATAGGCGCCGGCGACCCGGTCTGCAGCCCCCCGGCGCACCGCGCCCACCTCACGCTGGAGCTCGAACAGCGGCCCCAGCCCCACGCGCACCTGGATGACGATGGCGGCGATCAGACCTGCGCCCAGCAGCAGGAACGCGCCGGCGGTCCAGGCGATGAAGGCGCGCACGTCGGAATCGATCGGCGAGCGGTCCTCCGCGGCGAGGAAGATCACCGGCCGGCCGAACACGGTGCGGTTGGAGGCCATGGCGCGCAGCGGCTCGCCGAGCGGCCCGCGCGTGCTGAAGGTGACCGGCTGGCCCGGATTGGCGGCCAGGCGCTGGCCGAGATCGGACGGCGGATGAATCTCTGAGTCCCACAGGGAGCGCGAGCGCGCGTCGGCGTGGATCTTGCCGCCCGGCGCGAATTCGGCGATCTCCCAGTAGCGGCCCGAATAGGCGCGCAAGGCCCGCTCGTCGGTGAGCGCAGGTGCGATCACCTGACCCTGGTCCACCGTGGTTCCCGCCGTGAGGTTGTCGATCAGGTCCGACAGGCCCATGTCGAACCGGCGCAGCGCCGCCTGCTGGAAGAGCACGGCGAACAGCACCGCGGAGACCACCAGCGCCGCCAGGCTCCAGCTCAGCGCCAGCAGCATCAGCCGCCGGGCGAGCGATGGGCGGCGCGCCGCCTCGCCGATCATGCGCACGTCGTCAGGGCTGGCCGGACCCGCCCAACTCCTCCTCCGGGCAGGTCAGGCGATAGCCGAGGCCGCGAACCGTCTCGATGCGCTCGGGCCCGATCTTCTTGCGCACGCGGCCGATGAACACTTCGATGGTGTTGGAGTCCCGGTCGAAGTCCTGGTCGTAGAGGTGCTCCACCAGCTCGGTTCGGCTGATCACCCGCCCCTGGTGCATCATCAGATAGTGCAGCAGCCGGTACTCCAGCGAGGTGAGCCGCAGCGGCTCGCCGTTGACGCTGGCGCGCGCGGCGCGGGGATCGAGACGCAGGCCGCCGCAGGAGAGGTGCGGCGCGGCGTGGCCGGCCGAGCGCCGCAGCAGCGCCCGCAGCCTCGCCAGCAGCTCCTCGGTGTGGAACGGCTTGGTCAGGTAGTCGTCGGCGCCGGCGTCGAAGCCGGCCACCTTCTCGCTCCAGGCGCCGCGGGCGGTGAGGATCAGCACCGGCGTGGCCATGTTGTCGCGCCGCCAGCGCTCCAGCACCGAGACCCCGTCCACCTTCGGCAGACCGAGGTCCAGGATGATGGCGTCGTAGGGCTCGGTCTCCCCGAGGAACTGGGCTTCCTCGCCGTCGGGGGCATGGTCGACCGCATAGCCGGCGTCGGACAGCGCCTGCTTCAGCTGCCGCGACAGGTCCGGATCGTCTTCGACAAGCAGGATGCGCACTTGCGTCGTTCCTCTCGGTTCGGCCTAGCCGCCCTGTTCGCCGATCATGGCGCCGGTCTCGGCATCGACGACGAACACCTTCACGCGGCCGTTCGGCATCTGCCACTGCACGAAATAGGCGGGCCGGCCGCCCGAGTCGCCCATGGTGGTGTTGAGATGCCGGCCGGGCGTGCGAGCCGCGATCATCGCCAGCACCTTCGACAGGGGCGCCTGGCGTCCGGCGCGGACCGCCGCACGGGCCTGGTCCTGGTCGGAGCGGCCGGCGCCGAGCACGGGACGGCCGTCGTCCTGGGCCGAAGCCGCGATCGGGGCGGCCGCGGCCAGGAGCAGCACGGCGAGGGCGGGCCAGGACGTCATGGCCGCCATCCTAGGCCGTGGGACTGAACCCGGCCTGAATGGGGCGTTGAGGGCCGGCTCACGAACGCCGCCTGGCCGTATAGGGCCGCTTGGCCTTCCAGCCCTGGGCGAAGGCCTCGAGCTCCGGATCGGGAGCGTCGGGCAAGGTGACCACCAGGCGCGCGAACAGATCGCCGCGGCGGCCCTGGGCGTCCGACAGGCCCCGCCCCTTCAGCCTGAGCTTGGCGCCGGAGTTGGTCCCCCTCGGGATGGTCAGCGTCACCGGACCATCGGGCGTGGGGGCCTCCACCTTCCCGCCCAGCACCGCGTCGTAAACGGTGACCGGCAGGTCCATGACCAGAACCTCGCCCTCCCGCCGGAAGATCGGATGGGGGACGATGGCGAGCTCGATGAAGGCGTCGCCCGGCCCGGCCCGGCCAGGAGCGCCCTGCCCCTTCAGCCTGAGCGTCTGGCCGTCCTGCGCGCCCTTGGGAATCGTGACGTCGATGGTGCGGCCGTCGGAGAAGCCGATTCGCTTCTTGGCGCCCTTGATCGCCTCCTCGAGGTCGATCTCCAGCTTGGCGCGCACGTCGGCGCCGCGTTGGGAGAAGCCGCCGAAGCCGCCGCCGCGGCCCGCGCTGCGGCCGCCGAACATCTCGCCGAGGATGTCGCCCAGGTCGACGCCCTCGAAGCTCTCCCGGTAGGCGCCGCCGCGGCCGAAGCCGTTGTCGCGGCCCGCCCCGCCGGGCTGCGGTCCCCAGGGCCCGCGGCCGCCGCCGAAGCCGCGCATGCTCTCGCGCCCGTCGGCGTCGATCTCGCCGGCGTCGAACTTCTTGCGCTTGTCGGCGTCGCCCACGATGTCGAACGCGGCGCTGACCCGCTTGAAGCGCTCCTCGGCCTCCTTGTCGCCGGGATTGGCGTCAGGATGGTTCTGCTTGGCGAGCTTGCGGAACGCCTTGCGGATCTCGTCCGCGCTGGCCGTGCGGGAGACGCCCAGCTCCTGATAGGGGTCGCGCGCCAAGTCGGGGACCTCGGGGTTACGCTGTCTAAGTCCTGGGACTTTCTAGATTGGTCCGGCGGCGGTTGCACGCAAGAGCGTGTGTTGCATTTCGGCCACAGGCCGGCGGCGACCAGGCCCGGGCTCTCGATGGCGGCCGAAGTTGCCTCCGAGCCGTCCTTCTAGTCCCGTCCGCGCTCGGCGATCAGATCGGGGGCGGCGAAATCCAGGGCGTCCTCGGGGTCGGACAGCGCCTTTTCGCTCACCGTCTGGCCGCGCACCGAGACGCCGGCCCGATGCACGCTCTCCGGATCGCCGGAGACCAGCGGGTGCCACCAGGCGAGGTCGCGGCCCTCGGCGAGCCGGCGGTAGGCGCAGCTCTTCGGCATCCATGGCAGGGCCGCGATGTTGCCGGGCGTGAGCTTGACGCAGTCGGGCACGTGGCGGCGGCGGTCGGCGTAATCGCTGCAGCGGCAGGCCTCGGGGTCGTAGAGCTTGCAGTGGACCCGGGTCGGGACGACCTCGCCGGTGTCCTCCTCCTCGAAGCGCACCAGGCAGCACAGACCGCAGCCGTCGCAGAGGCTCTCCCACTCCGCGGCGGTCATCTGATCGAGACGCTTGCGGCGCCAGAACGGGTCGCCCGCCATGGGCGGTGATCTAGGCCCCGCGAGAGGCGCCGTCGAGCGGAGCCGGACGGATTGTCAGCCCGACCGCCGCGGCGACGCGGCCTCGAACTTCAGTTCCCCGCTCGCCCCCGCGGAGGCGGGGGCCCATGCTGAGGTCGGGTCGGCGCATTTGCGGCTCGGCTTGGATCCCCGCCTTCGCGGGGATGAGCGGGGGGGAAGAATCGGCCGCGCGTGGCCCCCTCCACCATTGCCGCCACAATTGGGGGTGGAGTTCAGGGACGGTAACCGAGGGGGCGGGAGACCAGGGCGTGCGGCAGGGCCGCCACGCGGGCGGCGTTCTCCACCCACTCACAGATCCAGCGGCGGGTGTCGCGCGGATCGATCATCTCCTCCATCTGGAAGCGGTTGAGCGGCCCGATCGGCCCGCGGACGCTTTCGATCCGCGCCTCGATCTCGGCGCGGAGCGCGGCGGGGTCGGCCGCCTCGGCAAGCTGGCGCTTGTAGGCGGCCTCGATGCCGCCCTCCGGCGGGATGCCGCCGACGTCGGCCGCGGGCCAGACCACGCGCGCCGAGGCCGCGGCCTTGGGCGTCGCGTAGTTGTTGCCGGCGACCCCGAAGCTGCGGCGCATGATGACGGTGAAGATCGGCACGCCCACCTGGGAGAAGGCGATCATCCACTCGCCGCCCTTGCGGATGGTCCCGGCGATCTCGTGCTCCAGCCCCACCGCGAAGCCGGGATTGTCGACCAGGTTGAGGATCGGCAGGTGGAAGAGGTCGCACAGGTCGGAGAGGCGCTTGAGCTTGTCGCAGCCGTCGGCGGTGAGCGCCCCGCCGTTCTCGTGGCGGCTGTCGGAGGCCATGACGCCGACGGGATGGCCGTTGAAGCGGGCGAGGCCGGTGATCTGGTCCGCGCCCCACAGCGCGCCGATCTCGAAGAACGAGCCACGGTCGGCCATCAGCCGTACGGCCCGGCGCATGTCGAAGGTCGTGGTTCGCTTGCGCGGGATGAGAGTGAACAGCTCCTCCTCGCGGCGGTCCGGCGGATCGGCGGGATCGGGCTGGGCGCGCGGGGGCGCCTCGAACACGCTGGAGGGCAGGTAGGAGAGGAAGCGGCGGGCCTGCTCGAAGGCGGCCTCCTCGGTCTCGGCCAGGTTGTCCACCGAGCCGTTGCGGCAATGGATGCGCCAGTCGCCGAGATCCTCCTTGCTGATCTCGTAGCCCATGGCGTGGGCGACCACCGGCGGCCCGGCGACGAACAGCTGGGCGATGTCGCGCACCATCACCGAGAAGTGGCCGAGCACCGCCTTCGCGGCGCCGATCCCGACCACGCTGCCCAGGAGCACGTTGACGACCGGCACGGTGGCGAGCTGGCGGGCGTACATCTCGCTGCCGAGGTGGCCCGGCAGGAAGGAGCCGCCGCCGCCGGCCACGCGCGGGCGACCCGCCTGGATGGCGCCGGTGGACTCCCGCGCCGCGCTTTCGCCCTCGCCCTGCTGCTTGGGCACCATGGCCGCGACCGAGCCGCCGCCCGAGGAGCCGTCGAGCAGCCGCACCGAGGGGCAGCGGAACTCCAGCGACAGCTCGTCGAGGTAGCGGCTCTTCTGGCCGATGGCCCCGTCGGCGTGGCCGCCGCGGGAGGTGAAGTCGTCGGCGCAGACGATGGCGCGCCGCCCCTGGACCGCGCCCCAGCCGCCCACGTGGTTGGCCGGGGTGAACTCGGCGATCGCGCCGGCCTCGTCATAGCTCGCGAAGCCGGCGAGGCTGCCCACCTCGCGGAAGCTGCCGGGATCGAGCAGCAGCTCGATGCGCTCGCGGCAGGCGAGCTTCCCGCGGCTCCGCTGGCGCACCACGCCGGGATCCTGGCTTTCCGGCGCGAAACGGTCGTGGGCGATCTTCTGCAGGGCCGCCACCTTGTCGAGGGTGGGCCGCCAGCCGTCGTCGCCATGGGCGCGCGTCGGTCGGGCGGCATTCCGGGCCTCGGCCGAAGGCGCGATCGCGGCCACCATCTGGCCGGCGGCCACCTGCACGCCGGGCTCGAGGGCCGCCAGGCGGGTGACCACGCCGGCCACCGGCGCGGTGACCGAGGTCTCCATCTTCATGGCCGAGACCACGACCAGGGTGTCGCCCGCCGCCACGGTTGCGCCCACGCGGGCGGCGACCTCGACGACGGCCCCGGCCATCGGGCTCTCGACGCCTTCTTCGCCGTCCTCCAGCGGCAGCCGCGGCGGCTCGGCGGGCGGGAGCGGCGCGCGCCGTCCGGCGGCGGGGCCCGCACCCTCGGCCATCAGCGCCACGGCCGGCGAGGCGTCCCGCTGGGCCGCGGGGGCCTGGGCGAGCTCGGGGCGCTCGGCGAGCAGGGTGGTGCGCGCATCGCCCTCGCGCACCGCGGCCACGGCCAGGATCGCCTGCAGCTGGGCGAGGTTGGTGGGCAGGCCCGCGATGTGAAACTCGGCCAGCGCACGGCGGCAGCGCCCGACGGCCGAGGCGAGCGAGCCGGTCGAGTTCGAGGTCGCGATGACCTTGGCGAACATCGGGTCGAACTGCGGCGGCGGGGCGAGCCCCGGATAGCCGCAGGAATCGACGCGGATCCCAGGCCCACCCGGCTCCTTGTAGGCGTCGAGCCGCCCGGCGCCGGCGGCGGTGACGCGGGCCTGGACGGCGTAGCCCCTGGCCTGCGGCGGCTCGGAAAGCCCGAGCTCGGCCAGCGTCTCGCCCGAGGCGATGCGGAACTGGGCTTCCACGAGATCGACGCCGGTCACCTGCTCGGTGACGGTGTGCTCCACCTGGATGCGGGGGTTGCATTCGATGAAGACGTGCGCCCCGGTCTCCGGCTCGACCAGGAACTCCACCGTGCCGGCGTTCACATATTCCGCGGCGCGGGCGAGGCGGAGAGCGTCTTCCAGGATGCGGGCCCGCAGGTCGGGATCGAGCCCCGCCGCCGGAGCGATCTCGATCACCTTCTGATGGCGCAGCTGCACGGAGCAGTCGCGCTCCCAGAGGTGGATCGCGCCGCCGGCCGCATCGGCCAGCACCTGCACCTCGATGTGCCGCGGGCGCGCGACGATCTTCTCCAGGAACACCGCCCCATCGCCGAAGGCGGCCTGGGCCTCGCTGCGGCAGCGGGCGAAGGCGGTCTCGAGCTCCGAGGGCCGGTCCACGCGCCGCATGCCGCGCCCGCCGCCCCCGCCGGACGCCTTGAGCATCACCGGATAGCCGATGCGCTCGGCGGCGCGGGCGGCGTCCTCGGCCGAGGCCAGCGCGCCGTCGCTGCCCGCCGCCGTCGGGATCTCCAGGCTGGCGGCGAGCGCGCGGGCCCGCACCTTGTCGCCGAACAGGTCCAGGGTTTCCGGCATCGGCCCGACGAAGGTCAGGCCCTCGGCCAGGCAGCGGCGGGCGAAGGCGGCGGTCTCGGAGAGGAAGCCGTAACCCGGGTGGACCGCATCGCAGCCGGTCTCCACCGCCGCGGCGATCAGCGCCTCGATATCCAGGTAGGGCTTCACGGGATCGGGCTCGCCGGCGCCGATCTCGACGGTGCGATCCGAGGTGCGGGTGTGCAGCCCGAGCGCATCGGCGGGGGAATGGACGCTGACGCTCTCGATCCCGAGGCCGGCGGCGGCGCGGGCGATGCGGATGGCGATCTCGCCTCGGTTGGCGATCAGGACGCGCTTGAGCAAGGCCGACACTCCACCCCAATGGACCGGCCATCCTAAGGCGACGGCCCGGCGGCCCACCATAGCGACCCTCTCCCGAGAGACGCCATGGGGTGCGGAGGCGCTATTGCGGCGTCTTGTCCTGCGCCTTCTCTTCGGCCTTCTTGGCCTTGCGCTGGGCCTGCGCCGCCTGGGCGGCCTGGCCCTTTTGCGCCGCGGCGGCCTGGGCGGCTTGCGCCCGCTGGGCGGCGGCCTGCGCGTGGGCCTGCTGCGCTGCTTGCGCCTGGCGCGCCTTCTCGGCCTCGGCCGCGCGGGCGGCCTGCGCTTCGGACTGCGCCTGGGCGCGCTGGGCCGCCTGCGCCTGGCGCGCCTTCTCGGCCTCGGCCGCGCGGGCGGCCTGCGCCTGAGCCCGCTGCGCCGCTTCGGCCTGGCGCGCCTTCTCCGCTTCCGCGGCGCGAGCGGCGGCCTGGGCGGCCTGAGCCTTCTGCGCCGCCTGGACCTGAGCCCGCTGCGCCGCTTCGGCCTGGCGGGCCTTGCCAGCCTCTGCGGCCCGGGCCGCCTGCGCCTGCTGCCGCCGAGCCGCGGCGGCGGCGTCGGCCTCTGCGCGGGCCTTGGCCTGCGCCTGGGCCTGCATCTGCGCCTGCTGAGCGGCGGCCTGCGCCTGGGCCCGCTGCGCCGCCTGGTCGCGATGGGCCCTCTCGGCCTGGGCACGCTGGGCGGCCTGCGCCTGGGCCCGCTGCGCCGCTTCGGCCTGACGGGCGGCCTGCTCGGACGCAGCCTGCTGTTGGTTCGTCCGGGCGGCGGCTTGCGCTCTGGCCTGAGCTTGCGCCTGGGCCTGGGCTTGCAACTGCGCCTGAGCCTGGAGCTGGGCCGCGCGCGCGGCCGCCTGCTGCTGCTGCTGCTGCTGCTGCTGCTGCTGTTGCTGCTGCTGCTGCTGGGCGCGAGCCGCAACGGCCGCCAGCCGGCGCTGGTCCCGACCGCCGGTTCCATACGCCGGCCCGATCGGCGCCGCGGCGATCTGCGGCGCGACGCGCGCGGCGTAGGCCTGCCGCATGGCCGCTTCCTGCGCATAGCGGGCGCGCTCCTGCGCCTGCTGCTGCTCGTGCCATTGACGCCAGGCCGCATCGCGCTGCTGGGCGGCCGCCCAGGCCTGCTGCTGCCGGAGCACCTGATCGCGGCGCGCGCGCCAGGCCGAGGCGTAGGCGGCCTCGCGGCGCTCGTGCACGGCCGCCGCGTAAAGCGCCCTCGCCCGCGCGAGATAGCGCGCCGCCCGCTCGGCGGCGTCGGGATCGTAGGGCGCGGGCTGGCCGTAGGCGTCGTAAACCGCCGCCAGCTCGCCGTTGTCATAGCCGTAGGCGTACTGCGGATCGCCGATCAGCACGGGCTCGTCGCTGCCGGCCATGAAATAGTAGTAGCGGTCGCCGGCCGGCGTGGGCTCGATCACGCGGTAGTCGCCGGAGGCCGAGCGCCAGACCCAGGGCCGCTCGCCCTGGTAGTCGACGGTGTAGTCCGGCGGCGTGTCGCCGAACGCCTGGCCCAGGGCATAGGCCCGGTCGATGTAGCGGTAGCGCCTCTCGGGCGGCGCACGGACGACCTTCACCGGCGGCGCGGGCGGAAGCTGCGCGGCCGGCGGCGCGAGAACCGGCGGCGGCGGCGCGCCCTCGGCCAAGGGAAGGCTGGCGATCGGCGCGCCGGTGGCGGGCGGCGCGGGCGCCTGGGCGGCCGGCCGGTTGCAGCCGGCCAGGGCGAGGCCGGCTGCGGCGCAGGAGAGGAGAATCAGGCGCGGATGCATGGGTTGGCCTCTGGGTTCCCTGTCGTCTGCAGTTTCAGCGCTCGAACCTGAACATAAGCGTACCCGGCCTGTCAGGCCTGAGACAGGCGGATCGCGCGGGCAGCCCCGGGGGACCTTTCCGCGGTCGACGCAAGCCTCTATCTCACGCGGCCGATGAGACCTCCGATCCTGGCGCTGAAGGATGTGCGGCTGGCGGATGGGCCGGTGATGCTGTTCGACGGCGTCGACCTCGCCCTGGAGGCGGGCGTGCGCGCCTGCCTGGTCGGCCGCAACGGCGCAGGCAAGTCGACGCTGCTTCGGGTGCTGGCGGGCCAGGTCGAGCCGGACGGCGGCGAACGCACTGTGACCCCGGGGAGCCGCATCGCTGTGGTCGCCCAGGAGCCGGAGATCGTCGGGACCAGCCTCCTCGACTACGCCGTCCATGGCGGCGCGGCGGCGCACCGGGCCAAGGCGGCGCTGGAGCGCTTCGGGCTGGATCCGGCCAAGCCCGCCGAAGGGCTCTCGGGCGGGGAGGTCCGGCGCGCGGCGCTGGCCCGCGCGTTCGCCGAGGACGCCGAGGTCCTGCTGCTGGACGAGCCCACCAACCACCTGGACATCCTGGCCATCGAGACGCTGGAGGCGGAGCTGGCGGCCAGCCGCGCCGCGGCGCTCATCGTCAGCCACGACCGCGCCTTCCTGGAGCGGGTGACGAAGCGCTGCTTCTGGCTCGAGTACCGGCAGGTCCGGCGGCTGGACAAGGGCTTCGCGGCCTTCGAAGCGTGGGCCGAGAAGATCGAGGCGCAGGAGGCGGAGGAGGCCCGCAGGCTCGCCCGCGCCATCGAGCGCGAGCAGCACTGGCTGGCGCGCGGCGTGACCGCCCGGCGGGCGCGCAACGAAGGCCGCCGTCGACGGCTGGACGCCATGCGCCTGGCCAAGGCCGACCGCCTGCGCGAGGCGCGCGGCGGACTGTCGATGGGCGTCGCCTCTTCAGGCATCAGCGGCCAGCGCGTCGCCGAGGCGAAGGCGATCTCCAAGGGCTTCGGCGAGCGGACCATCCTGAAGGGCTTCTCCACCCGCATCCTGCGCGGCGACCGGGTGGCGATCGTGGGTCCCAACGGCGCGGGCAAGACCACGCTGGTGAGGCTGCTGCTGGGCCAGATCGCCCCCGATGCCGGGGTGGTGACGCTCGGGACCAACCTGGAGATCGCCTACATCGACCAGTCCCGCAGCACGCTCGCCCCGGAGATGACGCTGCAGGCCGTGCTGACGCCGCAGGGCGGCGACCAGGTGATGGTGCGCGGCCGCCCGAAGCATGTCGCAGCCTACGCCAGGGACTTCCTGTTCGCCGAAGGCCAGCTGCGCCAGCCTGTGAAGAGCCTGTCGGGCGGCGAGCGCAACCGCCTGCTGCTCGCCCGGGCGCTCGCCCAGCCCTCGAATGTGATGGTGCTCGACGAGCCCACCAACGATCTCGACATGGAGACCCTCGACGTGCTCGAGGACCTGCTGGCCGATTACGAGGGCACGCTGATCCTGGTCAGCCACGACCGCGACTTCATCGACCGGCTGGCCACCTCGACCATCGGCCTGGACGGCCGCGGCCGCGCGGTCGAGACGCCGGGCGGCTGGGCCGATTTCGTGTCGCAGAACCCGGGCTTCTTCCGCGCGCCCGAGGCGAACGGCGCGGCGCCCAAGGGCGCACGGAGGCCGAAGCGGGAGGCGACGTCGGCGGCCAAGCTCTCCTACAAGGACCAGCGGCGGCTGGCGGAACTGGAGGGGCTGATCCACGAACTGCCGGGCAAGCTCTCGGCCCTGGAGGCAGGGCTCGCCGACCCGGCGCTCTACGGCCGCGACCCGGCGGGGTTCGAACGGCTCAGCCAGGCGCTGGAAGCCGGCCGCGCGCGCCTCGCGGCGGCGGAGACCGAATGGCTGGAGCTGGAGGGCCGGCGCGAGGCGCTGGAGGGCTCCGCGTAACGGCGGTCGCTTTCCTGTGGATATTCAAGGCCGTTGATTCGAAACGCAATTCCGAGAAGTTCCAGGTGCTTGTTAACAAGTTATTCACATTATTTTGTCGCCTCGCCCACACCTGCGCCGGATCGGGCGCTTGCCTGCGCCGGGCTTCGAGAGCACCGTCAAGTCGCTGACAGGACCTGCAGCGCAGAGCCGACCGGGCGACCGGAAGGAGCAAGCGAGCGGAGGTTTCTTGGAGAGGCATGGAACCGGGGCGACCCGGGACCCGCAACTCGGAGGAGCCCGGATGCGATGATTGTCGGCGGGGCGACCCGCAGATGGATACCGTAGCTGGCCTGAAGGCGCAGATCCCCCAACGGATCTGGATGAGAGGGCGACGCACCGGGCGACCGATGCGCCGCCCTCTTGCTATGCGGGGAACCTCCGACCCTTCGCCCCCTTCCAAGCTCCGCCGGAGAGCCCTAGGTTTCGGCCCTCTCGAGCCGGGGACACGGATGAAAGCCTTCAGTCTGATCGCGGCCGCGGCCGCCGTGGCGCTCGCCGCCTGTTCGCCCGCGAAGCAGCAGGCCGCGTCCGGCAAGGGCACGCCGCTGCGCTTCGCCACCGACTGGCGCGCCGAGGCCGAGCACGGCGGCTTCTACGAGGCGCTGGCCGAGGGCCTCTACGCCAAGCGCGGGCTGGACGTGCGGCTGGTGCAGGGCGGTCCGGGGGTGAACGTGCCGCAGCTGCTGGCCGCCGGCGCGGTCGACCTGGGCGACGGCTCCAACAGCTTCATCGTCATGAACCTCGCCCGCGAGCATGCACCGGTGAAGGCGGTGGCGGCCTTCATGCAGAAGGACCCGCAGGTGCTGATCGCCCACCCGGACCAGGGGATCAACTCGATCGCCGACCTGAAGGGCCACCCGATCCTGCTCTCCGACGCCTCGGTCTCGGCCTTCTGGGTGTGGCTGAAGGCGAAGTACGGCTTCTCCGACAGCCAGGTGCGCAAGTACACCTTCAATTCCGCGCCGTTCCTGGCCGACAAGCGCGTCGCCGAGGAGGGCTATCTGACGAGCGAGCCCTACACCATCGAGAAGCAGTCGGGCCTGAAGCCCAAGGTCTTCCTGCTGGCCGACGAAGGCTATCCCGGCTACGCGGCCATGGCGCTCGCCCGCGACGACCTGATCGCCAGGAACCCGGCGGCGGTGAAGGCCTTCGTCGAGGCCTCCGCCAAGGGCTGGCGTGACTATCTCTACGGCGATCCAAAGCCCGCCGACGCCTTGATCATGAAGGACAATCCGGAGATGACCGAGGATGTCCTGGCCCAGGCGCGCGACAAGATGCGGAGCTATGGGCTGGTGGACGGCGGCGACGCCAAGACGCTCGGGATCGGCGCCATGACCGATGCGCGGTGGAAGCAGTTCTTCGACGTCGCGTCCAGCCAGGGAATCTATCCCAAGACCATGGACTACCGCGCCGCCTACACCCTGCAGTTCGTGGGGCGATGAGGCCGCGTCGATCCGAGCGCCGGCCGGCCGCATGAGCCTCGCCGCATTGCGAGCGGTGGAGGTCGACTACGCTCGCGGGCCCGCGCTCGGCCCGTTCACCCTGGAGCTGGCGGTCGGCGAGATCGTCGCGCTGGTCGGGCCCTCGGGGTGCGGCAAGTCGACGGCGCTGCGGCTGCTGGCGGGACTGGAGGCGCCCAGCCGCGGCCAGGTGCTGCGCGATCCGGGCCGCGGCGAGACGGCGGTGGTCTTCCAGGCGCCCACGCTTGCGCCCTGGCTGTCGGCGCGGGCCAACGCCGCCCTGCCGCTGGAGCTCGCCGGGACCGGCCGCGAGGAGGCCCGCCGGCGCGCCGGCCAGGCGCTCGCGCGCGTCGGGCTCGCCGGGGCGGAGGAGGCGCGACCGGCGCAGCTTTCCGGCGGCATGGCGATGCGCGTCTCGCTGGCCCGCGCGCTGGTCACCGAACCCAAGCTCCTGCTGCTGGACGAGCCGTTCTCGGCGCTGGACGAGATCACCCGCCGCGCGCTCGCCGATGACGTGCTGCGCCTGTGGCAGGCGCTGCAGCCGGCCATCGTCTTCGTGACCCACAATGTCGAGGAAGCCGTCTACATGGCCTCGCGCGTGGTGGTGATGACCCCGGGGCCGGGCCGCCTGGCGGGCGACTTCGCGGTCGAGGGCGCCCTGCCCCGGCCGGCCGGATTCCGCACCACGCCGGAATTCCGCCGCAGCGTGGAGGCCGTGTCGCATGCGCTGGCCGCGGGCATGGCCGCATGAGGCGCGCGCTGGAGATCGCCGCGCCCTGGGCGCTGATCGCGCTGCTGATCGGCGGATGGGAGATCGCCTGTCGGGCGCTGCAGGTGCCGCCTTACCTGCTGCCGCCGCCGTCCCGGGTGGCCGAGGCCCTGGTCGCCAATCTCCCGGCCCTGCTCTCCGCCGCCTGGCGGACGCTGACGGTCGCCATCGTGGCCCTGGTCATCGCCAGTCTGATCGCCCAGGCGCTGGCGGTGCTGGTGGCGCTTTCGCCGATCCTCGACCGCACGATCCGGCCGCTCGCCTCGGTGATCCAGGTGACGCCGGTGGTGGCGATCGCGCCATTGTTCCTGATCTGGGCCGGCATCGACCACCCGGAGCGGGCGCTGGTGGCGCTGGCCGTGGTGGTGGCCTTCTTCCCGATCTTCTCCGGCGCAGTGGCCGGGCTGAAGTCGGCAGACCGGGATCTCGAACGTCTGTTCGTCCTCTATGGCGCAAGTCGCTGGCAGACGGTGTCGCGCCTTCGGCTGCCCTCGGCGGTGCCGTTCCTGCTGGAGGGCCACAAGGTGGGGGCGGGCCTGGCGATCATCGGGGCCGTGGTGGCGGAGTTCGGCGCGGGCTCCGGCGGCGTGCGCGGGCTCGCCTGGCAGATTCTCGACGCCGGCAACAAGCTGCAGACCGACCGGATGATCGCCGCGCTCGCGGCGCTCGGGATCATGGGCGTGGCGCTGCACGGCCTGCTCGGGCTCGCCGAACAGGCGGGCCTCAGGTGGTGGCGCGGGGGCTGACTCAGGGCGTCGCGGCGGCGGGTGCTGGCCGGAGCTCGTAGCGGATCGGCACGCGGACCCGCGCGCCCACGGTCGGCAGGCCGTCCGGCGTCCATAGCCCGACCCGGATCTTCGGCGCGAGCGCCAGCGCCCCGGCCCCGTAGCCCTGGCCCGCCGGGTCCTCCCGCTCGACGGCGCAAGCCGAGAGGGCCCCGCCGGCGGCGACCGAACAGGTCATGACCACCCGCACCTCGTTCACGTCATTGGCGATCTTCGGGAAGGTGGCCTGGAAGTCGGCGGCGCTCGGGAGCGCGGCCCAGGCCGGCGTCTGGACGACGAAGGATCCGGGCTGCAGCATCTCGGGCCGGAAGGCGATGCGCAGCCGCACGTCGGCGCCGTTGGCGAGACTGGACGTGCGCACGGTGCGGAAGCGTTCCGCGAGCCTGCGGGCCGCGATCCCGAAGCCCTCGCCGGCCGGCTGCTCGGCCAGCACCGCGCAATCCCGGAGCCAGCCGTCGAAGTTGACGCCGCAGGTGAGCTCCGCTGCGCCGGCCCGGCGGGCGAGCCGGGCGCGCTGCGGATAGGCCGCCGCGACCTCCGCCAGGTTCGGAGCGGCGATCCAGCCGGCCGGCCTCTGCGCGGCCGCGGAGCCGGCCGGAGCGGCGAGCAAGCCGGCCAGAACCATCACAAGCCTGGCGTTCAAGGCGCGTCCTCCGTGCGGGAGGGGCAGCTTGACAGAGCAGGGCGGCCCGGAAAAGCCGGCGTCAGTCCGCAGGACGCGACGGAGACGGCACGCCGAGGCGCATCCGTTGCAAGGCTTCCGCCGCGATGGCGCTGAGCGAACCCATGCCCTGTTCGGCGAACACGTCGAGCGCCGCTTCCAGCGCGGTCAGCGCCGCGGCGCGCAGGCCGCGGTCGCGGCCGGTGATGTCCATCCGCGCCTCGTAGAGCCGGGCGAGGTGAAGCTGGGCCAGCGCCCAGCCTATCGGATCGCGCCGTGGCGAGAGCGCGGCAAGCTCGGTCTTCATCGCCGCCTCGGCGATGTCGAGCAGGGCGAGGTCGCCGGTGAGCTCGGCCTGCTTGGCGAGGCAGGCGGCGCGCGCGCCCGCGGCCAGGCCGCGCAGGGGGCTCGCCTGCAGCGCGTTGAGCACCAGGCCGGCGCGCTCGTAGCAGGTCACCGCCTGTTCGTAGGCGCGGGCCTCGGCGCTGGCGTCGCCCAGCGCCCGCAGGGTCTGTCCGAGCGCGATCTGGGTGCGCGCCCAGTCGAGCGGGCTGTGGTCGCGGGAGAGCTGGTCGAGAGCGGCGGCCAGGGCGCTGGCGCCCGCGGCGACCAGGTCCATGTCGCCGGTGAGCTCGCCCAGCAAGGTCAGCGCCTGGCCCCGCAACCCCTCGGCGCGCGCCCAGGTGATCGGCTCGTAGGCCGGATCGACACGGAGAGCGGCGGCGGCCGCGTCCTCGAGCGCGGCCTTGAGCAACGCCTCGTCCTTCAGGCGCACGCCCCAGCCGCAGAGCAGGTCGGCGCGGATCAGCCGCCCCTCGGCGGCCAGCGCGCGGCCGATCGAGACGCGGCGCGAGATGGCGTCCAGGGCGGCGATCGGCGCGGCGAGCGCCTCGGCGGACGCCCTGGCGTGCGCCGCATCGGCCCGGGCGAGATCGCGACGCGCGGTGATCACGGCCAGGCCGAGGTCGGCGAGCGGCGCGGCGAGGCCGCCGTGCGCGGCGGCGCGGGCCTCGCGGAACGCCGCCTCGGCGGCCGCGTCCAGGCCGGGATCGCCGAAGATCTCGGCGCCGAGCATGGCGCAGACGCCCTGCTCGCAGCGCGCGCGGGCCCAGGCCTCGGTCCGGCGAGCCGCCTCGAAGCCCGCGGCGGCGGCTTCGGCTGCGGCGGCGGCCTTGCGCAGCGTCGCGGCCTCGCCGGTGCGGCGGGCGATCTCGCGCCAGACGGCGGCGGCTTCCAAGCGGCGTTGCGGGCGATCGCGGGCGCCGACCCGCCCGGCGGCCACGTCGGCGGCCTTGGCCTCCATGGCCAGAAGCTTGAGATCGAGGAGTTCGAGCAGGGCCGCGTCGCCGCCCGTCAGACCGTCGGCCTTGAGACGCAGCCGCTCCGGGGAGAGCTTGCGCAGGAAATCCCAACCCAACTCGAACATCGCGCCGCTCCGCCGGCCGCGGCGCCCCATCTCGGGACGGCCGGCGGCTTTCCTGAACGGCCACAGCAAAGCCGGAGCCAGCGCCTTTAACAAGTCCTTAACTTTCAGCCTATGGTTAACGACCTAGGCCTTAAAGCGCGGAAATGGCGTGGGTTCCGGAAAGCTTCCCTCCTCCCGAAGGGGAGAAGGACCTAAGCCCGTTCCTTCGCCCGCTCGAAGCGGAGCTTGGGATAGCGCTCGGCGACGTAGCCGAGCTCCCAGGCGGACTTGGCCAGGAACACCGGCTGCGCGTCGATGTCGTTGGCCATCGCGGCGCGGTGCTTGCCGGCGAAGTCCTCGAGCTCGGCCTTGTCGCCGGCCAGCCAGCGGGCCTCGGCGTAGGGGCTGGGCTCGAACACGACCTCCAGCTGGTACTCGTTCGCCAGGCGGTCGGCCATCACCTCGAATTGCAGCGGCCCGACCGCGCCGACGATGAAGTCTGCGCCGATCTGCGGCCGGAACAGCTGGGTGACCCCCTCCTCGGCCAGGCCTTCCAGGGCCTTCTTCAGGTGCTTGGCCTTGAGCGGATCCTTGACCCGCACGCGCTGCAGGATTTCGGGCGCGAAGTTCGGCAGGCCGGCGAACCTCAGCGTCCCGCTCTCGGACAGGCTGTCGCCGACCCGCAGCACGCCGTGGTTCGGGATGCCGATCACGTCGCCGGCGTAGGCCTCCTCGGCCAGCTCGCGGTCGGAGGCGAAGAACATCATCGGCGCGTTCACCGAGAGCTGGCGGCCGGTGTTCTGCACCTTCAGCTTCATGCCGCGGGCGAACCGGCCGGAGGTGAGCCTCAGGAAGGCGATCCGGTCGCGGTGGTTGGGATCCATGTTCGCCTGGATCTTGAAGACGAAGCCCGAGACCTCCTTGTCGCCAGGCTCGACCGCCACCGCCTCCCCGCTCTTGGTCGCCACGACCGGGTCGGGCGCGGGCGCGAAATCGCCGAGGCCGGCGAGCAGCTCGTCGACGCCGAAGTGCCGCAGCGCCGAGCCGAAGAACACCGGGGTCATGTGACCTTCCAGGAAGGAGCGCACGTCGAACGGCTTGGCCGCCTCCTGCACGAGCAGCGCGCCCTCCTCCACCTCGGCCTGCTCGGCCGCGTCCAGGAAGGCGGCGAGCGAGTTGCCGTTCAGCGCGACCGGCTCGGGATGGCCCGCCGCCCCGTCGGAGCGCTGCTTGGCGAAGGGCGCGAACAGATTGCGCCGCAGATCGACCATCCCCCGGAAGCGGCCGCCGGAGCCGGCCGGCCAGTAGAGCGGCGCGGGATCGAGGGCGAGCTTGCCGGCGATCTCGTCGAGCAGTGCGAACGGATCCTGCGCCTCGCGGTCCATCTTGTTGATGAACGTCAGGATCGGGATGTCGCGCAGCCGGCAGACCTCGAACAGCTTCAGCGTCTGGGGCTCGATGCCCTTGGCGGCGTCCAGCACCATCACCGCGGCGTCGGCGGCGGTCAGCGTGCGGTAGGTGTCCTCCGAAAAGTCCTCGTGGCCGGGCGTGTCCAGCAAATTGAACATCTTGCCGGCGTGGTCGAAGGTCATCACCGAGGCCGAGACGGAGATCCCCCGCTCGCGCTCGATCTTCATCCAGTCGGAGCGGGTGCGGCGGTTCTCGCCGCGGGCGCGCACCTGGCCGGCCGCGCGGATCGCGCCCCCGGCCAGCAGCAGGTTCTCGGTGAGCGTGGTCTTGCCGGCGTCGGGGTGGGAGATGATCGCGAAGGTGCGCCGTCGGGCGGCCTCGGCGGCGGGAGAAGAACTCATGGGCGCGGCAGGTAGCGTGCGCGGGGCCGGTTAGCAAACCGGTGCGGCTTTTGGCTCAGGGCAGGTTGAGCTGCCAGGAGACGCCGAATCGGTCGTTCACCCAGCCGAACGTTCTTGAGAAGCCGTAGTCGCCAAGCGCCATCAGCACCTGGCCGCCTTCGCCCAGTGCGGCGTAGAGCCGGTCGAGCTCGGCCTCGTCGCCGCACTCCACGAACAGCGAAAAGGACGGCGTGAAACCGAAGGCGTGCACGTCGGGGCTGTCGAAGGCGCGGAACTCGCGGCCGGCCAGGGTGAACGAGGCCTGCTGGACCTTGCCCTCAGGCCCACCCGCGCCGGGGCCCCAGCGCGAGAGGCTGGTGATCTCCGCCTCCGGGAACAGCGAGACGTAGACGTTGAGCGCCTCCTCGCACGCGCCTGTGAACATCAGGAACGGCGTGACGGTGGTCATGCGATCCTCCGCTCATCCCCGCGAAGGCGAGGATCCATGCGAGACTATGGATATCACGCCCGCGGCGTGGGCTGCCGTGACTCGGCTCGGGCGCCCGCCTTCGCGGGGACGAGCGGTTGATCGGTGCGCGTCATGGCGAGGATCCGACTTGGCGCGGCCTCGCCGCGGAGCTGCTCCATCGTGCACTGCCGGGGCGCCTTGTCGGGGCGGAAGCGGATCAGCTTGGTCCCGTGGCGAAAGCGGTTCCCGGTCACGTGATCGTAGCGGACCTCGGCCACCAGCTCGGGCCGAAGCGGCGTCCATTCGACGGAGCGGCCGTTCGACCAGCGCGAGGGACCGCCGGGCTTGTCGCCGGTGAAGCCGTCGCCTCCGGCCAGCGCCTCGAGACGCCCGGTCAGCGCCGGCCGCTCGGCGTCGGTGATGGTCGAGGTGAAGCCCACGTGGTCCAGCCGTCCCGCGTCGTCGTACAGACCCAGGAGCAACGAGCCCACCTCGCGGCTCCCCTGCTCGTAGCGGAAGCCGCCCACCACGCAGTCGGCGGTGCGCATGCGCTTGATCTTCAGCATGGCGCGCTCGCCGGGGACGTAGGGCCCGTCGAGACGCTTGGCGACCACGCCATCGAGCGCCGAGCCCACCTCGCGCAGCCAGGCCCGCGCCTGGGCGCGGTCCTCGGTCCCGGGCGAGAGGCTGATCCGCTCCGGGCTCTTGAAGCGCCGGTAGAGCGCCTCGAGCGCGGCGCGGCGTTTCGACAGCGGCGCCTCCACCAGGCTGCGGCCGCGCGCGTCCATCAGGCAGTCGAACAGCACCAGGCTGGCCGGATGTTCGGCGGCGAGCTTGCGCACCCGGCTCTCCGCCGGGTGCAGGCGAAGCTGCAGGGCGTCGAACGACAGCTCTCCGTTGACCGCGATGGTGAGCTCGCCGTCGATGACGAAGCGGTCGACAGGCAGGCGCTGCAGCATCTCGACGACATCGGGGAAGTAGCGGCCGAGCGGCTTGCCGGACTTGGCCTTCAGCTCGACCGCCTCGCCGGCGCGGAACGCCAGGCAGCGGAAGCCGTCCCACTTGGGCTCGAACCGCCACCCCTCACCCGGCGGCAGCTCGTCGACCAGCTTGGCCTCCATGGGCGGTAGTTTTAGCGGCACGGGCAGGTCGGCGAGGGCCATGCGGGCGGAAAGCACCAGCGTCGCGCGCGTTCCGTACCTCCCCCATCTGGCAGATGGGGGAGGCGGACCACGGAGTGGTGGAGGCGGCGGCGGCGCGCACAGCGGATGGGGCCTCCCCCTCCACCGCGTTCCACGGTCCCCCTGCCCCGTGATGACGCGGGTGAGGTCCTCGGGCTCGTCGCGCCCCTACCCCCGCTCCACCGGCTCGGTGAGGAAGTGGCGGCCCTGCCGGTCCTCGATCTCCACGATCCACAGGTCGGGGTCGATACGGAGCGCGCGCTCGATGTAGCGGTCGAGGTCGGGCTCCTGGTCGGAGGGGGCGGGCTGCATCCACACCCGCTCGCCGTCCATGCGGGTGGCCTCCGAATAGAGCCGCGCCGTGCCGTCGGTGCGGTTGAGCACCTTGACCAGGACGGCGCCGGCGCGCGGATCGCCCTTGCGGACGACCACGCCGAAGGCCCCGGCGAGCTCGGCGCGGCGGATGAGCGCGCCGACCCAGATGTCGGTGGAGAGCAGCATGGACCGCGACCATGCCCCTGGCGCTAACCCTATCGCAACTCCCGCCCGGTAAGGCTCGGCTCGAGGTCCGGCGTTCTTCGGGCCGCCATGAAAAGACGACGCATGACGAGCACGCGCAGAAAAGCGCGGCCGGCGTCTCGGTGGATGGGGTTGTCGATCGCCGCGCTGGCCGCGGCGCCCGGGCTTGCGCATGCGCAAGGGGCGGACCTGTTCTACGAGCGCGCGGTGATGCAGGCGGCCGACCAGCGCTGCGGCCTTTTTCCGGCCGACGTCGGCCGGGCGCTGGCCTCGGCGGCCGCGCAGGCCCGCGGCGCGGCCCTGCGCGCCGGCGCGAGCCCGGAATCGCTGCGCGCCACGAGCCGCGCCGCCGCAGCAAGGGCCGAGGCCCTGGACTGCGCCTCGCCGGCGCTCGCCGCGGACGCGCAGCGGGTGCGCGCCGCCTTCGCAGGCTTCGTGCGCATCGGCCGGCTGAGCTATCCCGGCGACGTCGCCGCCTGGCAGGCCGACCGCTGGAGCCGCACGTCCGCCTGGCGCCTGGAACAGCACGCCCGCTTCGGGGCGGACAGCCTCACCTTCGGCTTGGCCGGGCGCGAGGACGCCCAGGCGCTGGTGGCCGTGGCGCAGTTCGCCGATGGCGCGCGACCCTATGCGGCCAGGCTGGTGCTCCGCGACGCATCGCGCACGCCCGGGCCCTATCTGGACCGCTGGACGGGCGGGCCGACCGCGGGCCTGCCGCTGTCGCACCGTCTGCCTCCCACGGGGCTCGCGACTTACATGGCCGAGGTCCGCGCGCCCGCCGGCCGCGACCTGCTGCCGAGCGGCGGGCGCCAGGGCTGGGCGTTCCGGTTTCCCGCCGCGGCGGCGCGCGCGCTGGCTGCGCTCGATCCGCGCGAAGCGGTGGCGGTGGAGTTCCTGTTTCCGGACGGCGCCGCGCGAAGGGCTTACATCGAGGTCGGCGATTTCGCGGCCGGCGAGGCGTTCCTGCAGGCCTCGCTGCCCTGACTACCCCGCAGAGGCTTCCGCCGGCGCCCGCTCGACCGGCTCAGCCGGCATGACCACCGGCATCCGGACGGTGACGGTGGTCCCCTCGCCCACCTGGCTCTCGATGTCCATGTCGCCGCCGTGCAGCCGCGCGAAGGCGCGCACGAGCGAGAGCCCCAGGCCGGAACCGGCGGCGCGCTGGGCCGCGTCGCCCGCCTGCTCGAACGGCCGTCCCAGCCGCTCCAGGTCCTGCGGCGGGATGCCGACGCCCGTGTCGGAGACGATGAGCTCGAGCGCCTCGCCGTCAGATTGCGCCGTCAGGGTGACCGAGCCATCGCGCGGCGTGAACTTCAGCGCATTGGAGACCAGGTTGAGGGCGATCTGCTTGATGGCCCGCCGATCCGCGTCGACATCGAGCGGCTCGGGCGGCAGCACGCCGCGCAGCTGCACGCCCGCGCGGTCCGCCTGGCCGCGCATCAGCCGCACCACCGAGCTCACCGCCTCGCGGGCGTCGAACACCTCGCGGGCCAGCTCGAACCGCTCGGCCTCGATCTTCGACATGTCGAGCACGTCGTTGATCAGCTCCAGGAGATGGGCGCCGGCGTCGTGCACCAGGTCGGCGTACTCGGCGTAGCGATCCGACATCGGGCCGAACAGCCGCTGCCGCATGATGTCGGAGAAGCCCATGATGGCGTTGAGCGGGGTGCGCAGCTCGTGGCTCATGTTGGCCAGGAACCGCGACTTGCCCGCGTTCTGGGCCTCGGCGGCGACGCGGGCGCGGTCGAGCTCAAGCTCGCGGGCGCGCTGGGCGCGGGCGTCGCGGAGCGCGCCGGCCAGGCGGATCGAGCTCATCCGCCGCAGCGAGAGCACACACCAGCCCTCGGCGTCGTGGGCCGGGGTGAAGGCGATCTCGGCCGAGCCCTCGGCGGCGGCCCGGTTGAGCGCGTCTTCGACCGGCGGGCGGTCGTCCGGCGCCACGAAATCGAGGAAATTGCGCTCCCGCAGGCTGCGCAGGTCGAGGCCAGGCGGCGGCTGGCCGAACGCCTCCAGGATCCGGCCGGCCGGATAGAGGGCGAGGATCAGTTGCGGCTGGTGGGAGAGCGCCTCGCGCAGGCCGATCTCGATCTGGTCGCGCTCGATCTCGCGGGCGCGCGCCGCCGCGTGCAGTGCGACCAGGGCCGCGCCGAGACCCACGACCGCGGTGGCCAGTGAGAGCAGCGCCAGATAGGGCGCGCTGGCGACCGGCGCCGCAGGCAGGGGCGACAACGCGGTACCCAGAGCCGCCGCGCCGCCCGCCGCCACCGCCGCCGCAGCGCCCAGCGGCAGGAGCTTGGCCCGGCGGAAGGCCGCGGCCGCCGCCAGGGGCGTGAGGCACCATGGCGTCAGCGGGCCCGAGAGGCCGCCGGTGAAGAGGCAGGCGAGCGCGCCGCCAACCGCCCACAGCGCGACGGCGGCGGCGTCCGCCCCGGCCCAGGCGAGCAGCGCGCCCGCCACGCCGGCCCCGCCGCCCGCAGCCAGCGCCGCAAGCTCCGCGCCCGGTGGGAGCAGGCCGCGCGCCCAGAGCAGCCAGCCCGTCGCGCCGACGGCGACCGCCCAGGCGAGGTGCCAGCCGACCGCGAACCGGCGCCCGCGCGCCCGCGCCCGACTTTCACGGCTTCCCCGTCTCGATCGCCTGCTGGAGCCAGCCAGGTTCCCGCCCTCCCTCGCGCCCTCTCCCGGGTGACCTTAGCGGGCCGCGCGAGTCCAGGTAAGGCGGCTCGCCTGCCACGCGACTTAGCCGCGCACCGCCGGCGGAAACAAAATCGTAAGCGCACTGCGCGAAGCTAGGCGCCACCGAATGGAGGCCCCAAGCCTCACGCATGCGAAACTCGGCCACTCCAGCCTCCGCCCCGCGGACCCGCGGCGAGCTCGCGCCGCACGAGCAGACCCGCGCCTTCCTGCGCAAGGTGGGCCACGAGCTGCGCACGCCGCTGAATTCGATCCTCGGCTTCTCCGAGATCCTGGCGGCGGAGCTCTACGGCCCCTTGGGCGCGCCGCAGTACCGGGAATACGCCGAGATCATCAACGATAGCGGCAAGAAGCTGCTGAGGCTGGTCGATCAGGTGGTGGAGATCGCGCGCCTGGAGAGCGGGACCATCGAGTGGGAGATGGGCCCGGAGGCTCTGGAGCCTGCGCTCCACGAGGTGCTGGCCGGCCTGGCCGAGGAGATCGCCCGGCGCGACGTCCGCGTGGAGGTGGCCGAACCGGAGGCCATGCCGGAAGTGGTGGCCGACGCCCGCGGCCTGCGCAACGTGCTGAAGGGCCTGATCCACAACGCCGTCGCCGTGTCCCCCGAAGCCGCGACCGTGCGCATCCGCGCCGCCCGCCGGGGCGCGGCGGTGGACCTGGTCGTCGAGGACGAAGGCGGCGAGGTCGGCCGCGAGGAGCTGCCGAGGCTGTTGCAGCCGTTCGGAGGCAAGGGCGCGGCCTCCGGGCGAGGCGACGGCGCCGGCCTGGGTCTGCCGATCTGCGCGCTCACCTGCCGCGCGATGGGCGGGCGGCTGAGCCTGGCCTCGGTGAAAGGCCGCGGCCTGAGGGCTCGCGTGCAGCTGCGCGCCGCCTGAGCGCGGTTGCGAAAGCGCATGGCCCGCCCTAAGTGGCGCAGGCCATGGCTGGGATCGATCAAGAGCTGGACGCCCTCGCCGAGGAGTTCGATGTGCTGGGCGACTGGGAGCAGCGCTATCGCTATGTGATCGACCTGGGGCGAGAGCTCGCACCGCTCACCGACGCCGAGCGCAGCGACGCCAACAAGGTGCGGGGCTGCGCGAGCCAGGTGTGGCTGGTGACCGAGCCCCACAGCGACGGGACCCTGGCCTTCCGAGGGGACTCCGACGCCCATATCGTGCGCGGGCTGATCGCCATCCTGCTGCGGCTGTTCTCCGGACGCCGGCCGAGGGACATCCTCGGCTTCGACGCCAAGGCGGGGCTCGACCGGCTGGGGCTTTCCGGCGCGCTCTCGGCGCAGCGGTCGAACGGGCTGGCCTCGATGGTCGCACGCATCCGCCGCGACGCGGAGGCGGCGAAGGTCGCCTAAGCCGCCCTGACGCCGGTCATCACCTGACCCAGGCCGATCACCGCATCATAGCCCAGGATCATGTCGACCCTCTCGCCGTCCGAGGCGAGCGGCAGCCGCACCCAAAGCATCGACAGGTGCGAGGCGCCGCGCCAGGCGAGGCTGTGCACGCCCGCGGCGGGCCGCCCCTCGTCGACCACTCGCCCGAGCTCGGCGCGCCAATAGTCCGCCGCGGCGCTGTTGTAGACCTCGGCCAGGGCGCGGCCGGTGATCTCGCCGCCGTAGACGTCCCAAAGCGCGGTGCCGGCGAGGCGAATGCGATATTCCCGAGGCGCGGGGAGCACATCGATGAGGCTGAGGGTCGGCAGCAGGCGCTTCATGGCGGCCGGGTCGAGGTCGCGCCGGGCGGGCAGCTTCAGCCCGCGCCGCAGCGACGCCCAGTAGAGGAACAGCTCCTCATGGGCCCGCGCGGCCGCGGCCGGGGCGCCGAACTGCGCCACCATCTTGAGAGTCCCCCACAACTGCTTGGATTTGCAGCGAATCACTTATCGCCCGATGCGGGAATCGGCGGCAAGCAAAAATGGGTTAACGCGGGCGACTGTGGTCGCGGCGCCGCAGACGAAGACGCCCGCCGGTGACGTCGGGCGTCGATCAGGAGTCGAGGCGAGAGGCGGTCAGCCGCGCTTCTTGCGCGCCGCCTGGCGGCCGCCCTGGCCCAGGCCCATCTGCTTGGCGAGGTCGGAGCGGGCCTTGGCGTAGTTGGGGGCCACCATCGGATAGTCCTTCGGCAGGCTCCACTTCGCCCGGTATTCCTCCGGGCTCATGTTGTACTTGGTGCGCAGGTGCCGCTTGAGCGACTTGAACTTGCGGCCGTCCTCGAGGCAGACCAGGTAGTCCGGCGTGATCGAACGCCGGATCGGCACCGCCGGCTCCTTCGGGGCCGCCTCGGCGGTCTCCACGCCCGACGAGATGCCGGCCAGCGCGCGATGGACGCTCTGGATGAGACTGGGCAGATCGCCCGCCGCCACGCTGTTATTTCCGACATAGGCGGAGACAATGTCCGCCGTCATCTCGATGACTTCCGACTTCTCGTCCATTCTTGTCATTCCATAGAACCGCGGCGCTTAAGCGCCTGGAAAATTGATTCACAACCTCGATGCCGGTCATTATCGGGAAGTTACGCTGCGGACAAGCGCTGAAATCGAGGAAAGTGGGCTCCGCGGGGTCAAATTAAGCAATTGAACCACGTTGTTGCATGTGGATTGCCGTCTACCTTGCGAGTAAGCCCTTGCGGCTCTACCTGTAGGAAATTGCCCGCGCCCCGGCGAGCCCGGCTTCGAACCTGCGGTTCGGCGCGGCCTCAACCTAGCTGAATGCCGGCGCCTTCCAGTGCGGCCAGATATCCGGCAGGTCTTGCGACACCTTGCCGGGGAAAGCTGGGGGTCGCTTCTCGAGGAACGACATCACCCCTTCGCGAGAGTCGGGAGAGCCGCCGCGCGCCTGGATGCCGCGGCTGTCGGCGCGGTGCGCCTCCATCGGGTGCGCGGCGCCGGCCATGCGCCAGATCAGCTGGCGGGTGAGCGCCACGGAGACCGGCGAGGCGTTGTCGGCGATCTCGCGGGCGATGGCGCGGGCGGCGGGCAGGAGCTCCTCCGCCGCGTGCACCGAGCGGACCAGACCCCGCTCGTGCGCCTCCTGGGCCGGGAAGATACGGCCCGTGTAGCACCACTCGAGCGCCGTCTGGACGCCGACCAGGTGCGGCAGGAACCAGGACGAGGCGGCCTCCGGGTTCAAGCCCCGCCGGGCGAAGACGAAGCCGTAGCGCGCGTCCGCGGAGGCCAGCCGGATATCCATGGCGAGCTGCATGGTCACCCCCACGCCCACCGCCGCGCCGTTGCAGGCCGCGATCACCGGCTTCAGCGAATCGAAGATGCGCAGGGTGAGCAGCCCGCCGCCGTCCCGCTGCACGCCATCGCGCGTGCGGGCCTCGCGGTCCTGCGGCCGCCGCTCGTAGTCGAAGGTCTCGGCGCCCGAGGAGAGATCGGCGCCCGCGCAGAAGGCCCGGCCCGCGCCGGTGACGATCACGCAGCGCACCGCATCGTCGGCGTCGGTCGCGTCGAAGGCCGCGATCATCTCGCGCATCATCTGGGTGTTGAAGGCGTTGAGCTTCTCGGGGCGGTTCAGGGTGATCGTCGCGATCCCGCCCTCCACCGCATATTGAAGCGTCTCGAACGTCGGCTGGCCCATGGCGTGATCCCCTTCCGGCGGGGCGCATAGCCGTCCGCTTGACGGACCGTAGGTCAAGGCCCGCAATGGCGCCTGAACAAAGATAACTTGGCGGCCGGCGCTCGCCGCCGCGGGAGAGGAAGATGCATCCGTCGGTCCACGCCCGGACGAGCCCCGACAAGCCCGCCTACATCATGGCCTACTCGGGCGAGACGGTGAGCTATGGCGAGCTGGAGGCGCGCTCGAACCAGGGGGCGCACCTGTTCCGCAGCCTGGGCCTCGAGCCGGGCGACGCGATCGCCATCTTCATGGAGAACAACGCCCGCTACTACGAGGTGCTCTGGGCCGCCCAGCGCTCAGGCCTGCGCTTCACCTGCCTGTCCTCGAAGCTCACGGCCGGCGAGGTCGAGTACATCGTGGGCGACTGCGAGGCCAAGGTCTTCGTCACCTCGGAGGCGCTCGCCGAGGTGGCGCGCGAGGTCGCCCCGCTGATCGCGGGCGTGAAGCTGTTCATGGTGGGCGCGGCTGAGGCGCCGTACGCGAGCTTCGAGGCGGCGCGCGGCTCGTTTCCGACCACGCCCATCGCCGACGAGCGGGCCGGCTCGGCGATGCTCTATTCGTCCGGCACCACCGGGCGGCCGAAGGGCGTCAAGCGGGCCGGCGTGGGCGAGGCGCCGATCGAGACGCCCAGTCCGCTCGCCACGCTGGGCCAGGCGCTCTACGGCTGGACGCCGGACAGCGTCTATCTGTCGCCCGCGCCGCTCTACCATGCCGCCCCGCTCGGCTGGTCGATGGCCGTGCAGGCGATGGGCGGGACGGTGGTGATGATGGAGCGCTTCGACGCCGAGGACGCGCTGCGCTTCATCCAGGACTATCGGGTGACCACCGCCCAGTGGGTGCCGACGCACTTCGTGCGCATGCTGAAGCTGCCCGACGAGGTCCGCGCCAAGTACGACATGAGCTCGCTCAAGGCGGTGTTCCACGCCGCCGCGCCCTGCCCGGTGCCGGTGAAGGAGCAGATGATCGCCTGGTGGGGGCCGATCGTGAACGAGTACTACGCCGGCACCGAGGGCAACGGCTTCTGCCACATCAACTCGCAGGAGTGGCTGGCGCACAAGGGCTCGGTCGGCCGCGGCATGACGGCCAAGGTGCACATCTGCGACGACGAGGGCGAGGAGCTGCCGCCACGCGCCGAGGGGCTGGTGTTCTTCGAAGGCGGCGGCCAGTTCGAGTACCACGGGGATCCGAAGAAGACCGCGGAGACCCGCAACAAGCACGGCTGGACGACGCTGGGCGACGTGGGCTGGCTCGACGAGGAGGGCTACCTCTACCTCACCGACCGCAAGAGCTTCATGATCATCTCCGGCGGGGTGAACATCTATCCGCAGGAGATCGAGAATCTCTTGATCACCCATCCGAAGGTGGCCGACGCCGCGGTGGTGGGCGCCCCCGACGAGGAGATGGGCGAGAAGGTCGTCGCGGTTATCCAGCCGATCGACTGGGACGCCGACCACGAGGCGCTGCGCGCTGAGCTGCTCTCCTTCACCCGCAAGAGCCTCTCCCACGTGAAGACGCCCAGGGTCATCGACTTCATGAAGGAGCTGCCCAGGCACGCCACCGGCAAGCTCTACAAGCGCCTGATCCGCGACGCCTACTGGGGCAAGGAAGGCTCGCGGATCGTCTGAGGCCGGGCCCGCCGGCAGATCCAGCTCCGCTCGGCTATTGGCGCGAGAAGCCCTTCAAATCGATGCAAGGATGATCCGGGTTGCGCGTGTCACAGACGTTGACCGTTCCGAGATAGTGGGCTGCCTTGGTGATCTGATCCTGGGTGGGGGCGCTGCGCCACGCGAACTGCATCAGGTAGAAACTATCCGCCCCTGCGATCCCCCGCATGAGCGCCGCTTCGGGCTTGCCGGTGGCCGGGTTCAATGGGCAGCCGATCAACATCATCGATACGGAGTAGCCATTCGCATTTCCCGCGTGGATGGTGGGTTCGACGCTGCCTGGGCAATCCGCCAGCCATTTCCTGCGAACGCCCGAGAGGAACGCGGCGGGATCCGCGCCCTTGCGACCGAGAAACACCTGCGTCGTGATCATCTCCGACCAGTCTTTGACGGTCTCCCCTTCCGGGACGGCTTCCAACACGGCCAGACCTGGCGCTCAGACTTGAAGCCGATCCTGAAGCCTTGCGGCAGCACTTGCCGAAGGTTCTCATCGACGAACTGCGCGAAGGCCGGAGTTGTCGCCCCAGACGCCGCCAAGGCCACCGCAGCGCACGTGAGAAGTCTACGCATGCCAACTGCCTCAAAAGGAGCGATCTGCCATCGTCCCGGCGGCGGCGAATGTCAGCAACCGGTCGAAAGCGCGCATTGCGACCGGAAGGAGACTGTCGCCCAGGGATTAGGGCCTTAAGTCCGGAGCGATGATCTCCAGCGTCGGAAAATAGCTGCGGTAGCGCGAGGGGTCGCGCGTGATCAGGAGATGACCGGCGACCGCGGCGTGGGCGCCGATGAAGAAGTCGGGCAAGGGCGAGGTCTTCGAACCGCCCCGCCGACGGTAGGCCATGAACGCCTTGCCGGCGAGGAAAGCCGCCTCATAGGGGATCGGCTCGCGCTCGATCATGGCTCTCGGCAGGGCGTCCTCCATCTCTTCGATCCTCGAGAACCGGACCGACACCTCGGCATAGATTATCGGGTTGATGACGAGGCGGTGCGCGTCGGCGGCCTCCTGCAGCACCCCGGCGGCCCAGCCGGCCCACTGCGGGTCGTCGGTCATGATGTCGATCAGAACGTTGCTGTCGACCAGGACGGCGCTCACGACTCGCCGCGCGTGAGCGCCATGATCTGGTCCGTTGTCATGGCGACATCGCCGCGGCCGCGCAGGCGCTCGACGAGCCTCGCCCCGCGGCTATCTCCGCGCCTCGCACGGGCCCGGGCAATACGCACGACGCCGCCTTCGAACCGGAACTCGACCTCGGTGTGCGGCAACAGGCCCGCCTTCTCGCGGATGGCGGCCGGAATCGTGACCTGGCCCTTGGAGGTGATGCGCATGACGTGATCCTTACTCCTACGTGTAAGAGTAATACCAACAACCCGCTCTCGCAACGCGCCGCCTTGCCCGAAGCGTGTCAGGTGCTAGACGAGGCGCGGCCTTGGCCCTCAATGGACGGAGAACGCGATGAACCCTGTGGAGATCAAGGACCTGCCGGGCCTGGTGGGCACGGAGGTGGGCGTCTCGGATTGGCTTCTGGTCGACCAGGACCGGGTCAACAAGTTCGCCGACGCCACCGGCGACCACCAGTGGATCCACGTGGACGTGGAGCGCGCCAAGCGCGAGATCGGCGGCCCGATCGCGCACGGCTATCTCACCCTCTCGCTGATCCCGCACCTGTCGGACGGCATGCTGCCGGTGAAGGGCGTGACGCGCGGCATCAACTACGGCTCCGACAAGGTGCGCTTCACCAACATGGTCCGGGTCGGCAAGCGCGTGCGGCTGCGCCAGAAGCTGATCGGCGCCGAGCCCAAGGCCGGCGGCATGCAGATCAAGAACGAGTGCACCATCGAGATCGAGGGCGAGGACAAGCCCGCGTGCATCGCCGAGACGATGTCGGTGCTCTACGGCTGAGCAGCGCTAGTCGGCGGTGGCGGCTTCCTCGGCGGAGGCCGCCTTGGCCCCCTCCACCGGCGCTTCGGCGACCATGGTCGCGGGCGCCTGCGGGTTGTCGAGCCTCGCCAGGGTCTCGCGGATGAACTTGGCGTGGGTGACGATGCCGATCTCCAGCCGCTCGTGATTGAGCTCGACCTGCTGGGTTAGCAACCCGGCGATGAACTGCGGGTCCTCCGCCCCGGTCGGATCGTGACGGTGGTCCTGGTCGGTCATGAACACCGGCCCGCCCGAGTTCCCCGGGAAGACCGAGAAGTCGAGCAGGAAGGTCGGGAAGATCGTGGCCGGCGCCAGCGGATAGGAGGCGACCCGGCCGGCGCGCAGGATCGGGAAGCCCGCCTGGTTGGCCGCCAGGCCCCGCGGGAATCCCAGCGCCATCATCTCGTCGCCGGCCTCCACCTGATAATGGGTGAAGGTGTCATCGCTGGCCAGGTAGCTCAGCGGGATCGCCGCCTTGGCGAACGCCGGGGGCGCGGTGATGGCGAGCGCCGCCACGTCGCGCGACGGATGATGCGTCCAGAGCTCGTGGCCCTTGGCGTCGCGGATCTTCACCGGCTGCGGCGCGTAGCTCCAGCTGCCGTCGGCGTTCTGGAACCGGTAGCCGACGCGGGCGGTCGCGCCGGGCATGCCCTCGAGCACGTGGTTGGCGGTGACCAGGATCGTGCGCGGCTGGCCGTCCGGCGTCGGATCGGAAATCAGGAAGCCGGTGCCCACCGTTCGGGTCCCGTCGCCGAGCGGCTGCTCCACCTGGACGGTGGCCTGCATGAGCTGGACGGCGAGGTCCATCACCATGGCGTTCCCGACTCTTTCTTCCCGTTCGCGTCTTCGCGCGATCTCGATGATCAAAGGACATTGGGCGGAGTCAGCGCTGCGGCCAAGGCGACAGCTTGTCCTGTGCGCCCATTCGACGCGCGGACGGCCCCGCTTGAGCGCGCCAGAAGCGCGGCGCATTTAGCAGCCCATGGACCAGATCGCGCCTCACCCCGTCCCGCCGGTCGCCCGCAAGGAGCCAAGACGCATCGAGCAGCTGGGGCGCGTACGCGTCGACGACTACGCCTGGATGAAGGACGAGGCCTGGCAGCAGGTGCTGCGCGACCCGAAGGTCCTGCGCGCCGATGTCCGCGAGCACCTGGACGCCGAGAACGCCTACACCAAGGCGATGCTGGCGGACACCGAGCCGCTGCAGGCCGCGATCTTCGAGGAGATGAAGGGCCGCATCAAGGAGGACGACGCCTCGGTTCCGGCGCCCGACGGGCCCTGGGCCTACTACGCCCGCTACGAGTTCGGCGCGCAGCATCCGATCCATGCGCGCAAGCCGCGCGGAGCCGAAGGGCCCGAGACGGTGCTGCTGGATGAGCCGGCGCTCGCCAAGGACAAGCCCTACTTCCACGTCGGCGCGGCGCGCCACAGTCCGGACCACGCCCTCTACGCCTGGGCCGCCGACGAGCAGGGCTCGGAATACTATACGATCCGGGTCAGGGACCTCGCCACGGGCGAGGCGGTCGGCGCGCCCATCGCGAGCGCCTACGGCGACTTCGCCTTCTCGCCGGACTCGCGATGGCTGTTCTGGATCTGGCGCGACGAGAACGCCCGGCCCTCGAAGGTCTTCCGCCGGCCGGCCCGCGGCGGGGACGACGTCTTGGTCTACGAGGAAGCCGACGAGGGGATGTTCCTGGGCGTGGGCGTCGCCTCCGACGACAGCCACCTGCTGATCCATATCGGAAATCAGGAGACCACCGAGCAGCGGCTGATCCCGGCCGCCGATCCGACCGGGGCGCCGGTTGTCGCCGAGCCCAGGCGCGTGGGCGTGAAGTACGAGCTCGACCACTGGAGCGACCGGTGGGTGATCCGCACCAACGACGACGGGGCGGTGGACTTCAAGCTGTGCGTCTCCGAGGCCGCCGTCCCGGCCAAGGCGACCTGGCGTGACTGGGTGATGCACCGGCCCGGCCACTACATCACCGGCTTCGCGGCCTACGCCGGCCACATCGTGCGCGCCGAGCGGGTGGAGGCGCTGGACCGGCTGGTGGTCACCGCCCGCGACGGATCGGAACATCTGGTCGCCTTCGACGAGGAGGCCTATGCGCTGAACCTCGAGGACGGTTACGAGTACGCGACCACCACCACCCGCTTCGTCTACCAGTCGCCGACCACGCCCCGGCAATGGTTCGACTACGACCTGGTCACGCGCGAGCGGACGCTGCGCAAGACCCAGGAGATCCCCTCCGGCCACGACGCCGGCCGCTACCTCGCCCGACGGCTCTATGCGACCGCGCCGGACGGGGAGACGGTGCCGATCACGCTCTTGATGCTGAAGGATGCGCCGCGCGACGGCTCGGCGCCGGTCATGCTCTACGGCTACGGCGCCTACGGCCACGCCATGGAGCCCGCCTTCTCGATCCGCAGCCTCAGCCTCGTCGACCGCGGCTGGATCTGGGCGGTGGCGCACATCCGCGGCGGCTCCGACAAGGGCTGGGGCTGGTTCCTGGACGGACGCAAGGCGAAGAAGCCGAACAGCTTCACCGACTTCATCGCCTGCGCCGAGCACCTGATCGCCGAGGGCTATGCGACCAAGGGCAAGATCGCGGCCTATGGCGGCTCAGCGGGCGGCATGCTGATGGGCGCCGTCGCCAATCTCCGGCCCGACCTCTGGGGCGCGGTGATCGCCGCGGTGCCGTTCGTCGACGTGCTCAACACGATGAGCGACGTGAGCCTGCCGCTGACGCCGCCGGAGTGGCCGGAGTGGGGCAATCCGCTGGAGGATGCGGCCGCCTACGACCTGATCGCCGGCTACAGCCCGTACGACAACGTCAGCGCCCAGGTGTACCCGCCGATCCTGGCCACCGGCGGTCTCTCCGACCCGCGCGTCACCTACTGGGAGCCGGCCAAGTGGGTGGCCAAGCTGCGCGAGCTGCATGCGGGCGAGGCGCCGATCCTGCTGAAGATCAACATGGAGGCGGGTCACGGCGGCGCCTCGGGCCGGTTCGAATTCCTGAAGGAGATCGCCCTCGACTACGCGTTCGCGATCTGGGCGATCGAGGGACGCTGGCGCGGGTTGCGTTGAGCCCGGTGCGCGGTGCGCGACGGCGCGACGCTGGCCGCGGCTCCTGCAACTCGGATAGATTGCCGGTCTCACGCTGGCAGGGGGCGGCATGTCGGTCTCGGACGCGGACGCAGCGGCTTCGCTCGCCAGGCAGATCGACGAGGCGCTGCGCCGCCGCGACGTGGCGGGCGCGCTGTCGTTGATCGAGGCCGCCGAACAGGTTCGGCCCGCCGATGTGTCGCTGAAGATGCAGAAGGCGGTGACCCTGCGCGTGGCGGGCGACCTGCCGGGCTCGCTGGCGGCGCTCGACGCGGCGCTGGCGCTGGAGCCCTACAACTTCATGGCCCTGCTCGGGAAAGGCGCGCTCATCGAGCGGCTGGCCGGCGAACCGGCCGCGGCCGAGGTCTACCGCAACGCCCTGAAAATCGCCCCCGCGAATGCGCCGCCCGGCCTGCAGCCGGCGATCGCGCGGGCGCGCGAGGTGGTGCGGAAGACCGCCGATGCGCTGGAGAAGCACCTGCGAAGTCGCCTCGCCGGGCTGGGCGCCGCTTGCAGCGGCCCGGCCAAGGCGCGGCTGGAGGAAACCGTGCGGGTGTTCTCCGGCCAGGCGCGGGTCTACCACCACGAACCGCTGTTGCTGCACTATACCCAGCTGCCGGAGATCGGCTTCTACGACCGCTCGCACTTCCCCTGGCTCGCCGAGCTGGAGGCCGAGACCGACACGATCCGGGCGGAGCTGGAGGGCGTGCTCGAGACGCGCGCCGATTTCGCGCCGTACATCGCCTTCCCGCCCGGCGCGCCGGTGAACCAGTGGGGCGAGCTCAACCACTCGGCGCGCTGGAGCTCCTATTTCCTGTGGAAGGACGGGATGCGGCAGGACGGCGCCTGCGCGGCCTGCCCTAAGACCGCAGGCCTCCTCGAGCGGTTGCCGATGGCCGAGCAGCCGGGCTTTGCGCCGACCGCCATGTTCTCGGCCCTGGAGGCGAAGACCCACATTCCGCCGCACACCGGCTCGACCAACACGCGGCTGCTCTGCCACCTGCCGCTGATCCTGCCGGGACCGGCGCGTTTCCGGGTGGGCAACCAGACGCGGCCATGGCGGATGGGCGCGGCCTGGGTGTTCGACGACACCATCGAGCACGAAGCCTGGAATGACGCGGACGCCTTGCGCGTGATCCTGATCTTCGACATCTGGAACCCGAACCTCGAACCCGCCGAGCGCGAGCTGGTCTGCGCGCTGCTCGCCGCCCGCAACGAATTCCTCGGCCATTGAGCTTCCGAAGGACGCCCACTTGAGCGACGCCGACATCACTGCGGCCGAGACCCTGTTCTCCCAGGGCCGTCCCGCCGAGGCGCTGACGATCACCGCGCGGCTGGTGCGCGAGCCTCGGCCGAGCCACCAGGCGCTCGCCACGCACGCCTTCGTCCTCAAGGCGCTGCGCCGCGCCGACGAGGCGCTGGCCTTCAACGAGCAGGCGACCCGCGATTACGCGCAGAGCCCCATCGCCTGGCACAATCTCGCCGCCACGCTCGGAGACCTCGGCCGCGCCGAGGCGGCGATCCCGGCCCTGAAGCAAGCCTTTGCGCTCGGCCTCGACCGCGGCGCGACCTGGCACGTCTACGCCCGGTCGCTGCTGGCCACCGGCGCCCTCGACGAAGCCGAGCAGGCTTACCGCGAGGCGCTGAGGCGACCGCCCCTCACCCTGGAGGCGGCCGGCGAGCTCGCCAACGTGATCTGGATGCGGCGCGGCGACATGGCGGCGGCCCAGGCCGTGCTGGACGAGGCGTTCCGCACGGGCGGTCCGGCCGGCCCTCTGGTGATCGCCAAGGCGAGGCTGTTCGAGGCGGCCGGCGACCTGGAGTCCAGCGCCCGGCTGCTCTCGGCCGCGGTGGAGCGGATGCCGGGCGAGCTGGTGGTTCTGCTGGCCGCGGCCCAGAGCGCCATCGAGCTGGGCTTCCGCAAGGAGGGCTGGGAGCTCGCCAAGACCGCCGAGCGCATGGCCCCCGACGAGCCGGCGGTGCTGAACCAGCTGGCGATCGCCGAGCTGGCGCGCGGCGCGCCGGGCGAGGCGCTGGCCGTCGCACAGCGTGGGCTGGCGATCGCGCCCGACCACCAGTCGCTGATCGGCTGGGCGGCGGCCGCGGCGCGCGCCGCGGGCGATCCGCTGTACGAACAGCTCTACGACTACGACGCCTTCGTGGGCGTCTACGAGATCGAGACGCCGGCCGGCTGGCCGACGCTTACGGCCTACCTTGCGGATCTGGCCACGGCGCTGCGCCGGATGCATCCTTACGAGCAGCATCCGTTCCACCAGTCGATCCGCCACGGCAGCCAGACGATGCAGCCGCTGACGCCCTCGACGGATCCGGTGCTGGGCGCCTTCTTCGCCGCGGTCGACAAGCCGATCCGTGCTCACATGAAGAGGTTGGGCGAAGGACGCGATCCGTTCCGCCGGCGCAACGCCGAGGACTACCGCTTCGACACCGCCTGGTCGGTGCTGCTCAGGCCCGGCGGCTTCCACAAGGACCACTTCCATCCGCTGGGCTGGATCTCCTCGGCGTTCTACGTCGAGACCCCGGAAGGCGCGCTCGACACCGCCGAGAAGCAGGGCTGGATCCGCTTCGGCCGCCCGCCCGTGGAGCTCGATCCGCCGATGCCGGCCGCCCACTACGTGCGTCCGAAACCCGGCCGGCTGGTGCTGTTCCCGTCCTACATGTGGCACGGCACGGAGCCGTTCACGACCGACGAGCGCCGCATGACCATCGCCTTCGACGCCGTGCCGGTCTCGGACGGCTCCTGAGCTGATCTGTGGCTGGGGGACTAGGACTCGAACCTAGAATAACGGTACCAAAAACCGCTGTGTTACCATTACACCATCCCCCAGCAGGAGCGGTGTCGGCGAGGTGGCCCCGCCCGCGGAGGCGCCGACATAGCGCACGCCTGGGGGGTATGCAACGGGCCCCTTGGGCGCGCTTGCCGCCGCTGGGATGGTCCCCTATAAGGCCCGCTCCCAAGTCGGAGTGTAGCTCAGTCTGGTAGAGCACCGTGTTCGGGACGCGGGGGTCGCAGGTTCAAATCCTGCCACTCCGACCATCTTCGCCCGCGGCCAGGCTCGTCCCTGAAAGCCCCGATCTTTCCGCCGCAGCGATAGTGTGCGACAGCCGCCTTGGCGGACGCCGAATCCGGGGCCTCCGCGGGACGACGAGTTCATCCGATGAAGCAGTTCCTGATCACCGCCGCCGGCGTGTTCGCAGGGCTCATGATCTTCCTGATCGGCGTGCCGTTCGTGCTGGTCATGACGGCGGCCAGCGCCGCCGGCCCGCCGCCTCTGCCCGCCCGCGCCGTGCTCGAGCTCGACCTGCGCGATCCGCTCACCGACCAGAGCCCGCGCAGCCCGCTGGCCGGATTCGGGCGCCGCTCGGAATCGGCCATGTCGATCATCGAGGCGCTGCGACGGGCCGAGACCGACGACCGGGTGAAGGGCCTGCTCATCCGCCTGCCCGAGCAGGGCCTCGAGCCGGGACTGGCCGACGAGCTGCGGCTGGCGATCCGGCACTTCAGGGCCTCCGGCAAGCCGGTGATCGCCCACAGCCAGGGCCTCTACGCCGGCGGGCCTGTCACCACCACCTACATGCTGGGCGCGGCGGCCGACGAGCTGTGGATGCAGCCCGGCGCCTCCTTCCAGGTGACCGGCTTCGCCAACGAGGACCTGTTCTTCAAGCGCGCCTTCGACAAGTACGGCGTCAAGGCCGACTACCAGCAGCGCTACGAGTACAAGAACGCGGTCAACGCCTACCTCTACGACGACTACACGCCCGCGCACCGCGAGGCGGAGCTGTCGTGGATGGGCTCGGTCTATGCGACCGACCTGGCCGCGGCCGCCGCCGACCGCAAGCTCGATCCCGCCGTGCTCAAGCGCACCCTGGAAGCGGGGCCCTATCTCGCCGACGACGCCCAGCGGCTGCACCTGATCGACCGGGTCGGACAGGAGCACGAGGCCGAGAACGCGCTGCTGCACCGCGCCGGGTCGGGCGCGCAGCTGGTCGACTTCGACGACTTCGCCCGTGGCCGCCACCGGGACCGCGGGACCGGCCCCGCGATTGCCGTCATCGAGGGTGAGGGCGCCATCGTCACCGGCCACGACGGGGCGGCCAATCCGCTCTCCGGCGGCTCGTCGATCTATTCCGACGACCTTTCGGACGCGTTCTACCAGGCGATCCGCGAGAAGGACGTCAAGGCGATCGTCTTCCGCCTCAACTCGCCGGGTGGATCGGACACCGCCTCCGAGCAGATCCTGGACGCGGTGCGCGCCGCCGAGGCGGCGGGGAAGCCGGTGGTGGTCTCGATGGGGACCTATGGCGCCTCCGGCGGCTATTGGGTCGCCTCGCAGGCCTCCGCCATCGTCGCGGAGCCCTCGACGCTCACCGGCTCGATCGGGGTGTTCGGCGGCAAGTTCGCCGTGGGCCCGGCGCTCGCCCGGTTCGGCATCGACGTGCGGCAGCTGGGCGTGGGCGGCCCCTATGCCGGGGCGTTCGGGCTCGGCCAGGCGTTCACGCCCGAGCAGCGGAGCGCGATCTCGCACTGGATGGACCGCATCTACGACAACTTCGTCGCCCGGGTGGCGCAGGGCCGCAAGCTCTCGCCCGACCGCGTCCGCCAGATCGCCAAGGGCCACGTCTGGACCGGCGCCCAGGCGCTTCAGCTCGGCCTGGTGGACCAGGTCGGCGGATTCTATGACGCCGTGGCCAAGGCCCAGTCGCTGGCCGGGCTATCCGGGGAGCCCCGGCTGAAACGCCTGACCCCCAGCGCCTCCCCGTTCGAGGCGATCCAGAAGTTGATGGGCGTGTCCGCCACCTCGGTCAGGACGTTGGCCGCCGCGGCCTGGGTGATGGGCGACCCGCGCGCCCAGGCGATCCTCGACCGCATGGCCGAGGCGCGCCTGCGCGACCAGGGTGCGCTGACGCTGGCGCCGCAGCCCCTGCGCTGAGCACTCAGCGCGGCCCGGGCGGCGGCGGCGGGTGGATCGGCGTGCGCGACGGCCAGAAGCTGATCAGCTTGCGCCCGAAGTCGAAGGCCACCTCGTCGAACCGGCGCAGGATGTCGACGCCGATCAGCAGGCTGGGCGTGGTCTTCAGATCCCACAGCTCGAAGACATGCAGGTCGGCGTAGGCCACCAGCAAGGTCTCCACGTCGCGGCCGCCGATCCGCAGGCCCGGCAGCGGTCCGAACTCGACCGCCGCCGTCTGGCCCGTGGCGCTGACCAGCTGGGAATGGATCAGGCGCTGGGCGAGGTCGGGCTCGACTGCGAGCGCCGCGGTGAGCAAGGCGCCGTTGGCGACGGTCACCTGCGAGCCGGAGTCGAGGAAGGCGGTGATCGGTCGTCCTGCGGCGAAGGCGTCGACGATCAGCAGTTGGCCGGACCGGTAGCGGGCGGGCACGACGAAGGGGGCGCTGGGCGAACGCAGTCGCGAGTTGGACGCCTCGCCCAGAATGATCCCGCCGGACTCGGCGATGTGGAACGTCTGGTCGCGGAAGCGGATGGCCACGCTGCGGCCCTTCATCATGTCGATGCCCAGCAGGCCGTCGGCGCCCAGCCTCGAGGCGGGCTCCACCGGCAGCGACAGGCCGGAGGAGATCACGTTGCTGACGCGCAGGCGTCGGACGCGCACCAGCGGCGCCGGTTCGGCGCTGATGATGCCGTGCACCTCGGCGGAGCCGGCCGGCGGCAGATTGAGCACCGCCGCCACCTCGGCGGAGACGACGGAGCGGTTGGAGCCCGTGTCGATGACGAAGTCGTAAGGGCCCTTGCCATCGAGATAGACGGGCACGGCCACGCGCCGGGCGTCGTCGAAGGCGGTCTCGAGCACGCTCTCCGGACCGGCCGCCTTGGCCGGAGGCGGAGGGACCGCGGTTCCGGTCGGCTGGGCGCGCGCGCCGGCCACGGCCAGCAGAGCCGAGAGACCGCCGATTGCTCCCCGTCTCGACCACTCGCGGCTGTCCATGCGCCAGGATTACGGGAGACGCCGGGCCTCGCAAAGCCCGCTGCGCCAAGCGCCTCGACAAGCCGGCCCGGCGACCGTAACCCTCTTGCGCACGTCGGGACTCCTGATGAACGCCCCAAGCTGGCCCTCTCGCCTGCGCGCCTCGCCCGAGCTCTTCCCGCTGGACTTCCGGGGACCGGAGATCGTGCAGCTCGTGGCGCTCGGCCCGGCGGACTATGAGCGCGCGAGCTTCCTCGACGAGCGGCTGGCGCGGAGCGCCGACCTCAGCGCGCCCTATGGCGAGCTCGCCCAGGCCGCGGCGGGGCTGCCGGCGGCCTGCGACTTCATCTTCCACACCGGCCACGTCGGCTCGACTCTCATCGCCCGCGTGCTGGGGCGTCATCCGCAGGTGTTCGCGCTGCGCGAGCCGCAGATCCTGCGAAGCTTCGCCGAAGCGGCGCGGCGCGGCGGCCCCTGGGACGCGGATGTCCTGCGGACCAGGCTGGGCGTCTTCGTGCGCCTGTTCTCCCGCACCTGGGAGCCCGAGCAGCGATCCGTGGTGAAAGCCACCAGCCTGGTGAGCGAGCTCGCCGCCGAGCTGCTGGCGCTCGAGACGGGAGCCCGCGCCCTGATGGTCACGGTCGCGCCGGAGACCTATCTGGCGACCATCCTGGGGGGGCCGAATTCGCGCCTCGAGCTCGGCGCCGCAGCGCCGGGGCGCGCGGCGCGGCTCGAGCGGCGCATCGGACCGGGCCGCCTGCGGCTCGCGGAACTCTCCGAAGGCGAGACCGCCGCCATGAGCTGGGCCTGCGAGATGACCGCCCTGGCGGCTGCGGCCGGCGTCCATTCGGGCCGCGCCGCCTGGATCGATTTCGAGGTCTTCCTGGCCGCCCCGCGCGCGGGACTGGCCGCCGCGCTCGCCCATCTGCGCCGCGCGGCGGACGCCGCCGAGATCGAGCGCATCGCACGCTCGGGCTATCTCGAGCGCTACGCCAAGGCGCCGGAATACGCCTATGGCCGCGAGGTCCGCCGGCAGGTTCTGGACGCCGCGCGCCGCGACGCGGGCGCGGAGATCCGCCGCGGCCTCGCCTGGCTCGAGGCCGCTGCGGCCGAGCCGCAGATCGCCGAGGCCCTCGCCATCGCGGAGGCGCCCCGCCATGTCGGCTGAGGAGGCCCGCGCCGTGAGCGCCCGCGCGGCGGCGGGCGACCCGGACGCGCTGGCGATCTCCGCCATGCTGGCGGCGCTCGGGGCCTGGGAGCCGCAGGACTGGCACGCGGCGGCGCGCCGACTGGCCCAGGCGGCGCGGGCGGGGCACGTGGGCGCGCAGGGGCAGCTCGCGGTGCTCTCGAGCGGTCGGGACGGCGCGCCCGACTCGCTGGCGGCGGCGATCGACTGGAGCGCATGGCTCGCGCCGGCCGCCCGCCGCCGCATCCTCAATGAACCGCGAATGGCGGTGGCCGAGGGGTTTCTATCGCAGGCCGCCTGCGCCTGGATGATCGCGCGGGCCCATGGGCGCACGGTGCAGGCCATGGTCTTCGATGCGGAAGGTTCCGGCGGCGGCCGGATCGAAAAAGCACGCAGCAACACCGCCTTCGAGTTCGCCCTGGAAGACCTCGACGTGGTGAGCATCGCGATCCGAGCGCGGATGGCCGCCACCATCGGCGTGCCCGCGGGCGCGCTGGAGCCCATGCAGGTGCTGCACTATGCGCCCGGCGAGACGTTCGAGCGCCACTACGACTTTCTGGATCCCGCGGTGCCCGGCTACGCCGCCGACGTCGAGCGCCGAGGCCAACGCATCGCGACCTTCCTCACCTATCTGAACGCAGGCTTCGCCGGGGGGGAAACCGACTTCCCGCTCCTGGGCGTGCGCCACAAGGGCGGAGCCGGGGATGGCTTCATCTTCGCCAACGTGGACGCGGCCGGCGCGCCGGATCGCCGGACGCTTCACGCCGGGCTTCCGCCGGCCTCCGGCGAGAAGTGGGTGCTGTCGCAATGGATCCGGGATCGGGCGATGAGCTGAGCCGAGTTGCGTCGGCGGCCGACGCCGCCTAGCTTCGCCTGAGGCTAAACGGGAGTTCGCCGATGTTGTTGGCCATGTTGGCCGTGCTGGCCGCCTCCACGCCGGCGGCCCCCGAGGGCGCGGCGCCCGCCCCTGCGCCCGCGGCGACCGCTCGGGCGCCCGCGAAGAAGAAGGACGACGTCATCTGCAGGACCGAGCAGGTGACGGGGTCGATGTTTCCGAAGAAGGTCTGCCGAAGCAAGGCCGAGTCCGCCAGGCAGACCGCCGAACAGCAGCAGCAGATCCGCCACGACCAGCGGCTGCAGACGTCCATGGGCCATTGACCAGACGAGAGCCGCGCGCACGATGACGATCCGCCCATCCGCCGTGATCCTGGGCCTTGCGGCGATGCTCGCCCTGCCCGCCGCCGTCTCGGCCAAGGACGAGACCCCGCACGATCGCGCGCCCGCGTTTCAGGGGGTGCTCAACTGCCGGGGGATCGCCGACAACGCCCAGCGGCTCGCCTGCTACGACGCCGCCGCCGCCAAGATGGGAGAGGCCGAGACCCATGGCGAGATCGTGGTCATCGACCGCGCCCAGGCCAGCGCGGCGCATCGCGAGGCCTTCGGGCTGCACGTGCCGAGCCTGTCCTTCGTCACCCGCGCGCTGAGGCCGGAGGAGGTCAATCGGATCGAGGGCGTGGTCGACACCGCCCATGCCGACGCCAACGGCTTCTGGACCTTCGAGCTGGATGGCGGCGCGATCTGGCGGCAGATCTCGGGCGAGCTCTGGCGACCGCCGCGCCACGGCTCGAAGGTCTCGATCCGGCGCGGATCGCTCGACAGCTATCTGATGAACGTCGACGGCCAGCCCTCGATCAAGGTGCACCGCGACCAGTAGGGGGCTTCGGCCGTCAGTGGCCGGACTGGCCGGGCCAGGTCAGCTGGGAAGCCGGCGCCTCCGCCCCTTCGAGCGCAGGCCAGGCGGTCCGGCTCCATTCGACGAGGCGTTCGAGATCGGCGCCGAGCCGGGCCCGGACAGCGGCGGCCTGCGCCTGGCGATCGGCCGGCGTGAAGGCGAGGCCCGGCGCCTTGGCGTGCCGCCCGAGAAGAGGGCCCTGCGTCACCGCCTCAACATGATCGGGCCCGAGCCCCAGGTCGAAAAACGTATCCAGCGCGGCGATGGCGCCCTGCGGATCGGCGAGGAAGGCCTCGCAGTCGAGCCAGGCCGCGCGCGCCGGCCCATAGAGCGAAGAGGCGCGGCGCAGATCGGCCATCTGCATGCGCCAGACGAGGGCCGCGATTTCGAGGTCCGACATTTCCAGGAGGTCGCGCCCCGTAAACGGCATCCGCTCGCCCAGATCGCCCGCCACCGCGCCGAACAGGCTCCTGGCGTATCGCGCGAGCTGGACCCCGCCCTTGGCGATGGAGAGCAGAAAGCTCGGCAGATCGGAATAGAGGAACAGAGCCTGGCCGGACGTCCTCGCCGCCGCCTCGCGCGCGAGGCGATTGGCGAAGTTGCTCGGCTTGATGATCACCTTGCCGCCGGACGGCGTACGCGCCAGCGCGCGCAGCGCCAGTCCGGGAGCGATTTCCAGCGGCTGCCCCGGCTCGCAGAGCCCGGCGCGCAGGGCGTCGGCCAGCTGCACCAGCACCCAGGGCTCCCGCAGCGCGAGGCTGCGGCCGCGCCGGTCGAGGGCGGCGGCGATCAAGGTCGAGCAGCAGAAGGACGTGTGAAATATGAACCCCAGGTTGGGAGCGCCGCCGTCCGGGGAGGCCAGCGGCGACAGCGCCTCTAGCGGCGCCCAGCGCTCCTGCAGCGCGCGGCGGTCCCAGCGCCGATCGAGGAACGGCTGCGCCGCGAGCGTCGCCTCGTCCGTCTCGACCAGGAGGACGGCTCGGCGGGCCGGATCGAGATCGGCCGGAAACCAGAAAGGCTCTGCGGAGGCCGTCACTCGGGCGGATAGCCGAACTTCTCGGCCCAGGGCTTCAGGATCGGCTTGATGACGTCGATCGTCGAGCCGTACTTGCGCCATTGGGCCAGGCCGTCCCGGTAAAGCCCGCGCCGCACCTGGCCGGCGCTCGGCGTGCGGATCTCGCGCCGGTTCGCCGTCTCGACGAAGTTGCGCATGTTCGCGTCCCAGGGCAGGCCGATGAAGTCGCAGATCGCCTGGGTCTGGCGGTCGAGATCCTCGACCAGGTCCTCGTGCTTGTGGACGTGCACCGCGAGCGGGAGCTTCTGCAGGTAGATCTCGGCCGCCTGCATGGTGGCCGCGTAGACCTCGGCCGCGCGCTGCAGGTCCGTGAACTCCACGGTCTGCGGGTTGGCGGTGAAGCGGTGCCGGAAGCAGCTCACCACCACGTCGCGCGGGTCGCGGCGCGCGAACAGGATTCGAGCTCGCGGGAAGAGCTTCGCGATCACCGGCAGATAGATGGTGTGAAGCGGCAGCTTGTCGACGAACACCTTGCCAGCCGGCTCGACGCCGAATTCCCGGACGCGCCGCCAATAGAGCTCCCGCCAGGCGCGAGCGCCGGCCTCGTCAAGCTCCTCCAGGCGCCGCAGGCCCTCCGGGCTGAACATGAACTCCAGGACCGCCGGATCGATCGCGGGCTTCTCCTCGAGAGCCACGATGTCGGCGTGGCTGGCCAGGATCTGCTCGAGCAGCGTCGTCCCGGAGCGGGCGAAGCCCACGAGGAAGGCGTGACCCGCCTGATCGCCGACCGGGTCGGTCTCCGGGATGGCGCGCCAGCGCTCAGGGGCCGCCGTCTCGAAGTAGCCGATCAGCCGGCGACAGGTGTCGAGCCCGAGCTCGCGGCCGGCCACGGCCCCCGCCTGCAGCGGCCGCAGAATGGCCCGGGAGGCCTTGTAGGCTTCCATGGCCGCCTCGGGCTGGCCCAGGCCTTCGAGTGCGTCGGCCTTGTGGTGCAGCGCCGTCGCCAGGTGCAGCTTGGTGAGGCGGCCGGCCGCGATGAGCCGGTCGATGCGGTCCTGCGCGGCCGCATAGCGGCCCTCCTGCATCTCGAAAGCCGCCATGGCCATGTTGGCGGCGGGCTGATCGGCTTCCAGGGCGAGAGCCCGTTCGGCGTAGCTGCAGGCCGCCTGCCAGTCCTTGTCTTCGGCAGCGAGCGCGGCCAGCGCGCCCAGCGGCTCGGGAAACTGCGGATCGAGCTCGGCGGCCCGCAGCTGCGCGAACCGGGCGGCGTCCTTGTCCCCGATGCTCTGCAGAGCGAGGCCTCGCCCGTTGTGGGCGTGCGGAAAGTCGGGCGCGATGGCCAGGGCGTCGTCGAACGCCTGCAGCGCATGGTGCGGCTTGGCCAGCTTCGAGTAGCAGACGCCGATGCTGTTGATGATGAAGGGATCGCCCGGCGCCAGCTTCAGGGCCTCATCGAGCACCACCAGCGCCTCGTCGATGCGGTCGTCCAGTTCGAGCTGGTAGGCCACGAGATTGAGCACCAGCGGCTCGCGCGAACCCTGGGCGTAGGCCTGTTGAGCCAGGCGGATGGCGCGATCCATGTCGCGTTCCGCGATGGCCTGGCTGACCTCCTCGGCGCTGACGGGGGCCGTGATGGAGCCTTCTGCGCTCACTTGGATGAACTCCACATCCGGCGAAGATTGGCGCGCACGTGCTGCAGCCGCACACGGTTCTCGTCCGCCATGGTCAGGCCCTCCAGGGCGGCGACCTCGTCGAGGTCATAGAGCAGCTCGCGCAACACGTTGTCGGCGATCTGGCTCTCGATGAAGGTGATGCCGACCAGGCGCTCGCCCTTGGTCACCGGCCTCACCTCGTGCAGCGTCGTCGAGGGATAGAGGACGGCGGCGCCGGGCTTCAGCTTGAACTCGACCGCCCGCGCGCCCAGGCGGATGGACAGCGCGCCGCCCTGATAGGCCTCCGGCTCGCTCAGGAACACCGTGCAGGACAAGTCCGAGCGCAACTGCCGCGCGCCGAGCTGCATGACGGCGGCGTCCGAATGCAGGCCGTACTTCATGCCGGGCTCGTAACGGGCGAGCAGCGGCGGGGCCATCAGGCTCGGGAAGGCGAAGTTGCGGAAGGGCTCGTTTCGCTGCAGCGCCTGGGCCATCAGGCGAGAAGAGGCCTGGTAGGCCTCATCCTCGTGGGCGATCTGCAGGTTGTCCTTCACGGCGGAGTGCGGCGAGGAGATGCGGCCATCGACGAAGCGCGCCTTGGCGGCGAGCGCGCGGAGCTCGCCCACCTCCTCCGGCGTCAGGACGTCATCGATCTCGAGAAACATCGATCACCCGGCTTGCCCGCGGCGATGCCTAGCACTGGCGCCATGGCCGGACAACGCGGCCAAATGGAAAGCGGCGGGCCTCGCAGCCCGCCGCTCCCAATTCGCATGACCCTTGGACTTAGAAGTCCGCAGTGATGCCGACGAAGGCGAACCGGCCCAGGGCGTCGTAGGTCCCCGGATAGGTGTTGCCGTTGCCGAAGGGCGGGCCCGACGCGGGGAACACGTTCGAGTCGAGGATCTTGGGATCCTTGTCGAACACGTTGTTCACGCCGGCGCGCAGGGTGATCGTGTCGCGCACTTTCCACGTCCCCGACAGGTCGAAGTAGCTGACGGCCGGGATGTGGGCGTCCACGACGTTGACCACACCGGGGGTGTTGAGGAACGGGTTCGACTGGTTGCCGTCGAACGCCACCCGGCTGATGTAGCGCCACTGGGCCGACAGCTCGAGCGGCCACGGCGTCGTCCAGGTGACCCGCAGCTTGTGCCGCCACTTCGGGGTCGGGCCGCCCGTGGCGAAGCTGGAGCACACCGGTCCGTAGAGGCCGGCGCAGTCGAACGTGCCGCCGCCCGTGGTGGGCTGCAGGACGTAGTGCTGCGTGTAGGTGCCGTTGAAGTTGAACGCCAGGCCGCCGTAGTCGCCCAGGCCCCAGTCGGAGAAGTTGGCATGGTAGTTGGCGGCGATGTCGACGCCCTTTTCCTGCAGGAAGCCGGTGTTGGTCTCGATGGCGTTCACGAAACCCGTCTGGCCGAACAGGATGCCCGTCGCCGGATCGCGGTGGAACAGCGAGCAGGCGGCCGGCGTGCCGTTGTTGAAGCAGTCGATGGCCGTGAGGGCCGGCAGCGAGGAGATCAGGTTCGCCACCTTGATGTTGAAGTAGTCGACGCTGACGTCGAGGCCCGGCACCCAATGCGGCCGCAGGACCACGCCGATCGTGTAGGTGTCGGCCTTTTCCGCCTGCAGGTTGGGGTTGCCGCCGAACAGCGCGTTGCACTGCGCCGACGGGCAGGTCTGGATGTTGCCGACCTGCGCCGCGGTCAGACCGCTCTTGATGCAGTTGGCCACGGGCGCATTGCCGGTGGCGCAGAGGTCCTGACCGCTGAACAGGCCGACGGAGGTCGGGGTGAACAGCTCGATGACGTTCGGCGCGCGGACGGCGCGGTTGTAGCCGCCGCGGATCTTGATGTCGTCGGTGATCGCCCAGTTGGCCCCGATCTTGTAGGCCTGGGTGGTGTTGGCCGCCGTCGAGTAGTCCGAGAAGCGGTAGCCGAGCTCGAGGTTCAGGTCCTTGGCGAACGGCACGTCCTGGGCCAGCGGGAGGCGGGCCTCGCCGAACAGTTCGTAGACATCGAGGCTGCCGCTGTGGCCGACGCGCGGGCCGCCCTGACCCGAGAGGTCGCCGGACTGGAATTCCGCATCGGTCTCCAGATTGATGGAGTCGCGATGGTACTCGGCGCCGAACGCCACGCCGATGCCGTCGTTGGCCATCGGCGACTTGACGCCGTACTTGCCGAGGTCGCCGGTGACCGAGACCGAGGCGATCTGCTGGGAGGTCTGGCCGCTCTGCAAGCCCGGCGTCTGGACGAAGGCCAGGGCCGCCGGGGTCAGGCCGCCGGCCTGGAAGAGGTTGAGCGGCACGCAACCGGCTTCCGACCCGGGCGCGCACTGGCCGGTCGCAGGATCGATCAGCAGGGACTGCTGGGCCCGGCGCACCGACACGTCGCCCTCGAAGTGCTCGTTGAGGATCGCGGTGCCGTACTGGATATAGGCGTCGTAGTTCCAGCCGTCGGCCAGCTCGCCCTTGGCGCCGATGTCGATCAGGTAGGTGGTGTGGCGCAGGTCGTCGACCCGCGGCACGCCCGCGAACCGGAAGCCGATGATGCTCTGCTGGACAAAGGCGGTGCCGGCGTTGGTGGCGCCGCAAAGCTGGGCCTGCTGGGCCGCCGACATGAGCGGATTGTTGCAATTGATCCCGAACGTCGAGGTGCCGCCGGGGCCGGTGCCCTGGAACAGGCCTGACGAGGCGATCTGCGCCCGGGTGTGGTCGTCAGCGAACATGAAGTCGCTGTAGAGGCTGACCATCCGGTTGATGTCGTAATGGGCGAAGAAGCCTCCCGTGTAGCGATCGTCCGGCCGCTGGAAGTAGTTCTGCGGCGCAAAGTTGAAGCGCAGCGCGTTGGTGAACGGAACGAAGGTCTGCGTCCCGTTCGGATTGACCGAGAACCCGCCCTTCGGCGTGTTCGAGTTGATGAACCGGCCGAAGGCGCTGTTCGAGGAGCCGGCGCAGACGTGCGCGTCGTAGATGCCGCTGGTGCCGGAGGTCGTGGCCGCGACCGAGCAGGCCGAGTAGTCGCGCTGCGACTGCAGGATCGGCTGCAGATTCCGGTAGTTCAGGTAGGCGGTGACGTTGCCCTTGCCGTCCGGCGCGTTCACCCCGGTGACCACGGTGATGTCGTAGGTTTGGCCGTCCCACACGTCCGACGGCGGGCTGGGAATGAAGAACGGGGCGGTCGACAGCAGATTGCTGGCCTCGCCGTTGTGCTGGTGGTGCTGGTAGCCGGAATAGCTGGCGTCGACGCGGAACCCTTCGAAGTTCCGGTTCATGATGAAGTTCACCACGCCGGCCACGGCGTCGGAGCCGTACACCGCCGAGGCGCCGCCGGTGAGCACGTCCACGCGCTGCACCAGGGCGGCCGGGATCGCGTTGAGGTCGGCGGCGGGAACCTTGGGGTCGCCCGGCGCCATGCGGTGGCCGTCGATCAGCACCAGGGTCCGCTTGTCGCCGAGACCGCGCAGGTTGACGGTGGCCGTGCCGGTCGCGCCGTTCGAGACGCCCGAGCCGAAGTCGGCGGCGACCTGCGGCAGGTTGTTCAGCAGGGTTTCGACGTTCGTGGTGCCCTGCAGGCGCAGCTCCTGCTGGTTCACCGCGGTGACCGGGCTGACGCTGGTCAGGTTGGGCTGCGGGATGCGCGAGCCGGTGACCACGATTTCGGAGACCTCGGCGCCGCTGCTCGCGGTGGCTTGGGCCTGGGCCTGGGTGGCGGACAGCCCGACAAGGGCGGCGCCGCAGATCATCGAAGACGCCAGCAGGCGCTCTCGAGTTGAGATGATTTTCAAGGTCTACATCCTCCAGCCGTTCGCCGGGTCCTGAACGACATGCGAAGCGGCTTCCCAACAAAAGTCCGGTCCCGGAGTCGGCGTGATCCCCGGTTACGGTGGAGTTACGGACCTTGGCCGGCAGGGGTCAACGCAGATTAACGGCCTGTCATGTTGTCGGCCGGCGCCTGTCGCATTCTGGTCACAGATTGTCGCACCCGCCGCAAAGCCGGCACAAATCGTGCGCTGTTGAGGGGCGATCGCTCGCACCAGCCTTAACAAACGCTAAATCTCGGCAAGTTTCGCGTACCGCGCTTTCCAACTTTTGTTGCTTTCGGAAGGCGCGCGATCGCCGGCTGCCTCTACCGGTCCTTGGGATCGATCGCGTCCCTGAGGCCGTCGCCGATGAAGTTGAAGCTCATCAGCGTCACCACCATGGTGAGCGACGGGAAGACGAGCAGCCAGGGGGCGAGCTCCATGTCCTGCGCGCCGCCGGCGATCAGCGTGCCGAGCGAGGCCATCGGCGGCTGCACGCCGAGCCCCAGGAAGCTCAGGAAGCTCTCGGCCAGGATCACCGCCGGGATCGTCAGGGTAACGTAGACGACCACCGGGCCCAGCAGGTTCGGCACGATGTGCCGGGCGATGATCGCGCCCCGGCCGAGGCCGGCGGCGCGGGCGGCCTCGACGAACTCCTTCTGCTTCAGCGCCAGGGTCTGGCCGCGGACGATCCGGCTCATGGTCAGCCACTCCACGGCCCCGATCGCCACGAAGATCAGCAGGATGTTGGAGCCGAAGGCGACCATCAGAAGGATCACGAAGAAGATGAACGGCAGCGAGTAGAGCACGTCGACCATGCGCATCATGGCCTCGTCGAGCCGGCCGCCCGCGTAACCCGCCACCGCGCCCCAGGCGACGCCGATCAGCAGCGAGACGAGGGTGGCGACCAGGCCGATGGCCAGCGACACGCGCAGCCCGATCAGCAGCCTGGCGAGCAGGTCGCGCCCGAGCGCGTCGGCGCCCAGCAGGTGGCCGTGCTGCAGCGGCCCGACCCAGGTGTCGGCCTTGTTGATCTGGTCGTAGCTGAAGGGGATCAGCATCGGACCGATGACGGCGGCCAGGACCAGCAGGCTCAGGGCCGCCATGCCGGCCACGGCCGCGCGGTGCCTGAACAGCCGCCGGCGGGCGTCGTCCCAGAGGCTGCGGCCGCGGACGGCTGCGCCTTCCATGGCCTCCACCCCGCGGCGGGAGCCGGGCGCCAGCACCGAGCCCATCATCCGAGCCGCACCCTCGGATCCAGCACCGCATAGAGCAGGTCCGCGAGCAGGTTCAGCGTCAGGATCAGGCCCGCGTAGAGGATCACCATGCCCATCACCACCGTGTAGTCGCGCTGCAGGGCGGAGATGACGAAGAACTTGCCGAGCCCCGGCAGGTTGAAGATCCGCTCCACCACCAGCGAGCCGGTGAGCAGCCCCGCGCAGGCGGGCCCGAGATAGCTCACCAGCGGCAGCAGCGCGGCGCGGAGCGCGTGCTTGACGACGATCCGGCCCTCCGGCAGCCCCTTGGCGCGGGCGGTGCGGACATAATTGGAGCGCAGCACCTCGATCATGCCTGCGCGGGTCAGCCGCGAGATGATGGCGATCTGCGGCAGCGCCAGCACGGTCACCGGCAGCACCAGGTTGGGCAGCGCCCCGTTGTTCCAGCCGGCGGTCGGCAGCCAGCCCAGCTTGGAGGCGAGCGCCAGCACCAAGAGCGGCGCGGTGACGAAGGTCGGGATGCAGACGCCCAGGATGGCGAGCGTCATCACCGCATGGTCGGCCGTCCGGTTCTGGCGCAGCGCCGCGATCACGCCCAGGCTGACGCCGACCAGGGCGGCGATGACGATCGCCGAGAGGCCGAGCTTCAGGCTGACGGGGTAGTTCTCCTTGAGGATCTCCAGGACGGTCTTGTCCTGGTATTTCAGCGAGGGGCCGAGGTCGCCCTTCAGCACCCCGCCGACGTAATCGAGGTACTGCTGCGGCAGCGGCTTGTTCATGCCGTAGCGCTCGCGGATGTTGCGCTCGATCGCCGGCGACAGCTTGCGGTCCAGGTCGAACGGGCTGCCGGGCGCGGCCCGCATCATGAAGAAGGCCGCGGTGACCACCAGGAACAGCGTCGGGATGGCGATCAGGAGGCGCCGGCCGATATAGCGGAGCATTCGCGGATCAAGGCCTTGGAGAGCGGGCCTTTTCGGGGCCGAGGCGTTGCGAAACTTCCACCCGCCCCCGATGATGTCAACGAACTCCCCTCCCCCGCCGCGAGCGCCCCCCATGCCCGACTTCCGACGCGTCACCGACCAGATCTCCGTCAGCCCGCAGATCGCGCCCGACGACGTGGCGCGCGCCGCCGCCCAGGGCTTCCGCACGATCATCAACAATCGCCCGGACGGCGAGGCGCCCGACCAGCCGTCCGGCCACCAGATCGAGCAGGCGGCGCGCGAGGCGGGGCTGGCCTACTTCCACATCCCGGTGCGCGGCGGCCCGACGCCCGAGCAGGTCGAGACCACCGAGCGGGTGGTGAGCGAGGCCGACAAGCCGGTGCTGGCCTTCTGCCGCTCCGGCAACCGCTCGATCCTCACCTGGGCGCTCGCCGAGACGCACGCGGGCGCCCGCGATCGCCAGGAGCTCATCGCGCTCGGGCGTCAGGCGGGCTACGACCTCTCCGCGGCGCTGGGCGGCTGAGCGCGATGGCCATCCCCTACGTCCGCCAGCTGGACTTCGCCTACGGCCGCTGCGACCAGGTCTCGCCGCTGATCCGGCGGGTGATCTGCAACAACCCGGGGCCGTTCACCTACCTCGGCACCGGGACCTATATCGTCGGCCGCGGCGAGGTGGCGGTGATCGATCCCGGCCCTGACGATCCGGCCCACCTGCAGGCGATCCTGGGCGCGCTGGAGGGCGAGCGGGTCAGCGCCATCGTCATCACCCATCACCATTCCGACCACTCGCCGCTCGCGGGGCCGCTGAAGGCTGCGACCGGCGCGCCGATCTTGGGCTGCGCGGTGGCGCGGCACGAGGCGGACGACAGCGGCGTCCGCATGGAGGCCGGCCACGACCTCGCCTTCAAGCCCGACGTCAGCCTGTGCGGCGGCGGCGAGGTCAAGGGCCCCGGCTGGACGCTGGAGGCCATCCCGACGCCCGGCCACACCTCGAACCACCTCTGCTACGCCCTGCCGGAAGAGAACGCCTGCTTCACCGGCGACCACATCATGGGCTGGTCGACGACGGTGATCACCCCGCCCGACGGCGACATGAGCGACTACCTGGAGAGCCTGCGGCGGATCAGGGCGCGCGGCTTTGCGACGCTCTGGCCGACGCATGGGCCGCCAGTGCGCGACGTCGAGGCGTTCATCGACGCCTACCTCGAGCACCGCCAGGAGCGGATCGACCAGATCCTGGGGGCGCTGAAGGCCGGGCCGGCGACCATCGCCGAGCTGACGCCCCGGCTCTACGCCGATGTCGACCCCAAGCTCTGGCCGGCCGCCTCGCGCTCGATGCTGGCGGCGATGATCCATCTGGTGCGCGAGGGCCTCCTCGAGGCCGACCGCGACGTGGGGCCGAACGCCACCTACCGGCTGGCCTAGCCTCATCCTAGCCCGGCCGACACGGATCACCGAGCCGGAGCGTCGCCGGGCGAAGGCGCGGCCGGCGCGGGCGCAGGCGACGGCGCCGGCGCGGGCGGCGCCGGCTTGGAGAGATACCTGGCGAGGTAGGCGGAGATGGCGAGCTGCTCCTGCGCGGTCATCTCGGCGCCGGCCGACTGCATCTTGACGATCTCGTCGTCCCAGCCTTCCGGCGTGTAGCGCGCGTAGGCGAACTGGGTGGCGTCGTGGCAGCCGGTGCAGACGCGCACCACGGCGTCCTTGCCGGGCCCGGGCGGCAGCGGGTCGTCGGCCGGCGCCTGGGCGAAAACCGGCCCGGCAACGGCCAGGGCGGCGGCCGCGGCGGCGGCGGCTGCGAATCGGATCATCCGGACGGTCAGGCGCTTGCCTTCGCGCGGGCCGCGGGCAGGACGTAGCCCTTCATGCGCTCGCGGATCAGCTTCTTGTCGATCTTGCCGGTGGCGCCGAGCGGAATGTCGTCCACGAAGACCACGTCGTCGGGCATCCACCACTTGGCGATCTTGCCCTCCAGGAAGCCCAGGAACTCGTCCCTGGTCGCGGTCTCGCCCTCCTTCAGCCGGACCAGCAGCAGCGGCCGCTCGTCCCACTTCGGATGCGCCACGCCGATCACCGCCGCCAGCGCCGCCTTCGGATGGCCCGCGGCGATGTTCTCGATCTCGATGGAGGAGATCCATTCGCCGCCGGACTTGATGACGTCCTTGGCGCGGTCGGTGATCTGCATGAAGCCGTCGGGATCGATGGTGGCCACATCGCCGGTGTCGAAGAAGCCGTGGTCGTCGAGGATCCGGCCGCCCTCGCCCTTGAAGTACTCGCGGGCGATGAACGGGCCCTTGACCTTCAGCCGGCCGAAGGTCTTGCCGTCGTGCGGCAGCGGACGGTCGGCGTCGTCCTCGATCTCCATGTCGACGCCGAGCGGCGCGCGGCCCTGCTTCAGCTTCAGGCGGACCTGGCCCTCGGCGTCCAGGCCCTTGGTGGCCTGGTTGGGGGCCGAGAGCGTGCCGAGCGGGCTCATCTCGGTCATCCCCCAGGCGTGGGTAACGTCGACGCCGAACTCGTCGCGGAAGCCGCGCACGATCGCCTCCGGCACCGCCGAACCGCCGATCACCACGCGCTTCAGCGTGGAGAGCGTCGCGTGCTTCTCGCGCAGCTCCGCCAGCAGCATCTGCCAGACGGTGGGCACCGCGGCGGAGAAGGTGACGCCCTCGCTCTCCAGCAGCTCGTAGACCGAGGCGCCGTCGAGCTTGGCGCCCGGCATCACCAGCTTGGCCCCCACCGCCGGCGCCGAGAAGGCGATCCCCCAGGCGTTGGCGTGGAACATCGGCACGACCGGCAGGATGGTGTCCTTCGCCGAGAAGCCCATGACGTCGGAGGCCAGCGTCACCAGGGTGTGCAGGAAGTTGGAGCGGTGGGAATAGAGCACGCCCTTGGGATTGCCCGTCGTGCCGGAGGTGTAGCAGAGGCCGGCCGCGGTGTTCTCGTCGAAGCCGCCCCAGGCGACGTCGGGCGAAGCCTGGTCGACCAGCGTCTCGAAGCAGAGCGCGCCCTCCAGGCCCTTGGCCTCGGCCATGTGCGCCTCGTCGGTCATCACCACGAAATGCTTCACCGTCGGCATCTTCGCCCGGTGCTCGATCAGCGTCGGCACGAAGGTGAGGTCGGTGAAGATGATGCGGTCTTCGGCGTGGTTGATGATGTAGCAGAGCTGCTCGGCGAACAGCCGCGGGTTGAGCGTGTGGCAGACCGCGCCCATGCCCATGATGGCGTACCAGGCCTCCAGGTGGCGGGCGGTGTTCCAGGCGAGGGTGGCGACCCGGTCGCCGGGCCCGATCCCGAGCCCCGCGAGAGCGCCGGAGAGCCGCCGGGCCCGCGCATGCGCCTGGGCGTAGGTGGTGCGCACGATCGGGCCCTCGAGCGAGCGGGAGACGATCTCCACCTCGCCGTGCCATCGTGCGGCATGGTCGAGGATCTTGTCGACCGTAAGCGGCCAATCCTGCATCAGGCCGAGCATGGCGGAACTCCTCCCCGGGTCTTTCTCAGGCTTTTCGGCAGGTTAGTTTCCTGACCGCCGATAAGCAAACGGGACTGGGACGATCCCCGGCGAGCCCCCAAGCGCGAACCGCCGTATCGAACCACGAGGACCACGAAGACCACGAAGGCGCCGCGGCCTTCCTGGTGGTCTTGGTGTCCTTGGTGGTCTTGGTGTTGAAAGACTGAGCCTGCGCCTTCGGCCTTGCTCAGGTGGCCAGCCAGGATTTGGCGGCCTGTGGGATGTCGCCGGAGGTGTCGACGCGGGGCCAGGTGACTTCGGTATGGGCGAGGCGCTCGAGTTGGCCGCGGAGGACCTCGAGGGTGGCGTCGGAGGCGTCGCCGACGCGGGCGGCGATGCGGGATTCCAGCACGGCTTGCGGCGCGTCCAGGAACGCGGGGCGGAACGGGACCCCCGCCTCGCGGGCCAGATCCTCGGCGCGGCGGCGGAGGTCCGGCTCGAGGAAGGTCGCGTCAAGCACCACGGCGCGGCCGGCCCGGAGCATCGCGCCGGCCTCGGCGAACAGCGTCTCGTAGACCCTGGCGTAGAACGCGGGCGTGTAGACGTCGCGGGGCAGCCGATCGGTGGGACCGGCGCCCGCCAGCCGCTTGCGGATCTCGTCGGTGCGCAGGACCACGGCCCCGGGGGACGCGCCGAGCGCCGGGGCGATCGCGCGGGCGAAGCTGGACTTGCCCGTCCCGGACAGGCCGCCCACCGCCGCCAGGACCGGCGGGGCGGGCGCAAGGTGTTCGATGGCCGCCGCCAGATAGCCCCTGGCGCCCGCCGGATCGCCGGCGTGGGCCTGCACGTGGGCGCGCACCGCGGCCCTCACGGAGAGCATCAGCGGCAGGGCCGCGAGACCTTCCCAGATCGTCGCCGGGAAGCTGCGGGCGGCCTGGTCGAGCCAGGCGGCGAGCACCCGGGCCGCGGCCTCGCGCCGGCCGCGGAACTCGAGGTCCATGAGCAGGAAGGCGAGGTCGTAGAGGACGTCGATATCGGAGAGCAGGTCGTTGAACTCGATGCAGTCGAAGAGGATCGGCCGGCCATCCTCGACCAGGATGTTGCCCAGGTGCAGGTCGCCGTGGCAGCGGCGGGCGAAGCCCTGGCCGGCGCGGGCGGCGAGCAGGGACGCCTGGCGATCCAGCTCGGCGGCGGTGAGCGCCACCAGCCGCGCGACGGACGGCTCACCGAGCACCGGCGCGAGCTGCCCGAGCAGCTGGGCGTTGGACCCGACGGTGAAGGCCATGGAGCTCGCCCCGCCCAACGGCCGGACCGGGGCGGCCGCATGGAAGCCGGCGATGGCGCGGCCCAGCGCCTCGGCCAGCTCCCCGTCGACCCGCTCCGGATGGGCGGCGAGCAGCGCGTCGTCGGCGAAGCGGCGCATCTCCAGCACGGTCTCCACCGTCCCGCCCACGCCGTCGAAGGCGAGGCTCCCGTCCGCCTCGCGGGTGATCCTCCGCAGCGCCCGGTAGATGTCCGGCGCGGCGGCCTTGTTGAACGCGAGCTCCCGCTCCAGCGCCCACGTCCGCCGCTCCGCCGTGGTGAAGTCGACGTAACCCAGGTCCACGTGCCGCTTGACCTTGAAGGCCGTGTCGCCGGCCAGGAACACCCGGGCGCAGGCGGTCTCGATGGCCCGCTCGGCGAAGCCCCCGAACCAGCGGGCGACCTCGGCTTCCTCGGCGTCGCTCAAGGATAGAGCCGCTTGGTGGTCCACCCTCCGCCCCGCCGCTCGAAGACCAGGCGTTCGTGCAGCCGGAACGGCCGGTCGCGCCAGAACTCGATGGTTTGCGCCGCCAGGCGGTAGCCCGACCAGTGCGGCGGGCGCGGCACCTTGCCCAGCCCGAACTTCAGGCCGAATTCGGCGATGCGCTTCTCGAAGGCCATGCGGTCCGGCAGCGGCTGCGACTGTTCCGAGGCCCAGGCGCCGAGCTGGGCGGGGCGGGCGCGGGTCGCCCAGTAGGCGTCGGCCTCCTCGGCGCTGACCGGCGTCACGGCGCCGCGGGCGCGGACCTGCCGGCGCAGCGACTTCCAGTGGAACAGCAGCGCCGCGGCGGGGCTGGCCGCGAGCTGGCGGCCCTTGGCGCTTTCCAGGTTCGTGTAAAAGACGAAGCCGCGCGCGTCGGCATCCTTCAGGAGCACCATGCGCACGTCCGGCAGGCCGTCCGCGTCGACGGTGGCGAGCGCCATGGCGTTGGCGTCGTTGGGCTCCTTCGCCAGCGCCTCGGTCATCCATTCGGCGAACAGCGCGAAGGGATCGGTCTCGGCAAGCTGCGGCGGCGGCTCGGCGGCCGCCACCTGGCGGACGTAGTCGTCCTCGCTGGGCGAGGGCGGGATCGGCGGCTTCTCGATCATTGCGCCCCTATAGCCCGAGCGGCTTCGCATCCGCGAGATTTAACGCGGCATTGACGCCGGCGCGCGCAAGCTGGGCCTCAATGGCCAAGGCGGCGCCACAGATGAGCTTGAGCGAGGCCCGCGCGCTGCTGGGCGTGGGCGCCGCCGCCGACGCCCAGGACGTGCGCCGCGCCTTCCGCAGCGCCGCCAAGTCCGCCCATCCCGACCGCACCGGCGGCCCGGCGGAACCGTTCCAGCGGCTGGTCGAGGCCTGCCGGCGCCTGGAACGCGCCACCGGAATCGCCTGGGCCGATCCGCTGCCGCCGAAAGACGAGCCGGGCAAGCTCTATGTGAGCCCGCTGGTCGCCTGGGGCGGCGGCTGGGCCGAGCACCGCACGCCGGATGGCCGCAAGCTCCGCATCCGCTGTCCGGTCGGCCTGCGCAGCGGCGATGAGGTGCGCGCCGAAGGCGTCGTGCTGGAGGTGACGGTGCGCAACGGGCCGGACATGCAGGTGCGTGGCCACGACCTGTGGATGACGGTGGCCGTGCCGCCCGAGACGCTCGCCGGCGGCGGCCGTCTCGCCGTGGTCACCCCGATCGGCCGCCGCGTGCTGTGGGTCTCCAAGCGGGCCGGCGAGCGGCGGCTGCTGCGCGCGCCCGGGCTGGGTCTGCCGGCCCGCGGCCGCCACCCGGAGGGCCACCTGTTCGTCCGGCTCGCGCCGAAGGCGGGGCCGCTGGACTCGGCGGCGCGCGCGCTCCTCAAGCGCTTCTCCGCCGCCTGGGCGGCCTGAGCCGTTTGGCCGGCCGCCCGGCTTCCGCTAGAAGCGGCGGCGCATGAGCCACAACACCTTCGGCCACCTGCTGCGCGTGACCACCTGGGGCGAGAGCCACGGCCCGGCGCTGGGCTGCGTGGTCGACGGCTGCCCGCCGGGCATCCCGCTGAGCGAGGCGGACATCCAGGGGTTCCTCGACAAGCGCCGTCCGGGCCAGGGGAAGTTCGTCACCCAGCGGCAGGAGCCCGACGCGGTCCGCATCCTTTCCGGCGTGTTCTCCGACGAGCGCCATCCCGAGCAGCTGACGACGGGGACGCCGATCTCGCTGATCATCGACAACGTCGACCCGCGCAGCCGGGACTATTCGGAGATCGCGACCTCGTTTCGCCCGGGACACGCCGACTACACCTATTTCGCCAAGTACGGCGTGCGCGACTACCGTGGCGGCGGGCGCCAGTCGGCCCGCGAGACCGCCGCACGGGTTGCGGCCGGGGCGATCGCGCGCAAGATCATCCCCGAGGTCGCGATCCGCGGCGCCGTGGTGCAGATCGGGCCGCACGCGGTCGATCCGGAGCGGATGGACTGGTCGGCGGTCGGCGAGAACCCCTTCTGGTGCCCGGACGCGGAGATGGTCCCGGTCTGGGAGGCGCACCTGGAGACCGTCCGCAAGGCGGGCTCCTCGACCGGCGCGATCGTCGCCGTGGAGGCGCTGGGGGCGCCGCCCGGCTGGGGCGCGCCGGTCTATGGCAAGCTCGACGCCGAGCTCGCCTCGGCCCTGATGTCGATCAACGCCGCCAAGGGGGTGGAGATCGGCGCGGGCTTCGCCGCCGCGGCGCTGTCAGGCGAGGAGAACGCCGACGAGATGCGGGCGGGGAACGACGGGCCGGTGTTCCTGTCGAACCGCGCCGGCGGCATCCTGGGCGGCATCTCCACCGGCCAGCCGGTGACCGCGCGGGTGGCGTTCAAGCCGACCTCGTCGATCCTGACGCCGCGCCGCAGCGTGGACGAGGCGAACGCCGAGATCGAGCTGCGCACCAAGGGCCGGCACGATCCCTGCGTCGGCATCCGCGCCGTGCCGGTGGTGGAAGCCATGGTCGCCTGCGTGCTGGCCGACGCCTTCCTGCGCCACCGTGGGCAGACCGGCGGCGGCGCCTTCGCGCCCGGGGCGAGCGGGCGGGGCGCCTGACCGCAGGTCGCGACGACACGTCACAAGTCCCGCTTGCAGGAGGATAATTCACTCGCGACAAGGGTTTAGGCGCATTTTCGCGGCGGTCGATTTCCGGTTGACCGGTTGCGTTACACGCCCGTAATTCAGCGCCACATTCGCGTGCCGCGACGCGTATAGCGCGTATCGGCGCCCCTTAGGACAGCAACGGCCGCCTGTGCGATACGACCTGCTCCGCATCCTCCTGGTCGACGACAACCACTACATGCGGGTGCTGCTCGCCGAAATCCTGCGCGCGATCGGCGTCAAGGAGATCTACGAGGCCAACGACGGGGCCGAAGGGTTGCAGATGATGCGCAACCACCCCGTCGACATCGTCATGACCGACCTGTCGATGCAGCCGCTCGACGGCATCGACTTCGTGCGCCTGCTGCGCAACTCCCCCGACAGCCCGAACCAGATGTGCCCGGTGGTGATGATCACCGGCCACTCCACCATGCAGCGGGTGGCCGAGGCCCGCGACGCCGGGGTCAACGAGTTCCTGGCCAAGCCGCTGACCGCCCGCGGCGTCATCGAGCGCATCAGCCAGGTGGTGGAGAACCCCCGCTCCTACGTCCGGACCGGCGACTACTTCGGTCCCGACCGCAGGCGCCGGCAGGACCCGAAGCACGAGGGCCCCTGGCGCAGGTCGACGGACCCGGCGCAGCAAAAGGCCGCACCGGAGGACGAATAGGTCCCACGTCGGCCTCTGGCATGATGGCGCAGTTCCGGAGTTCCAGATGCCTCGCCTCAGCACCGCCTTGAGAGTCGCAACCGTGACCGCCGCGGCCGCGGCGCTCTGCGGATGCCTCGCCACGAGCGTGGCGGGCGCTGCGGTGGGCGTCACCGGGGCGGCGGTCGGCGTGGCCGGCAAGGCGGTCGGCGAGACGGTGCACGTGGGCCACGTGGCCGTCGACGCGGCGACCGGCGGCGGCGGGAAATCGGACAAGCCCGAGGGGCAATAGCGCGCAGCCCGGTCAGCCTGCCGAGGCCGGCGGCTCCCACAATTCGACGGGGTTTCCCTCTGGATCCTGGATGCGGGCGAACCGGCCGGTCTCCGGGCTGTCCCAGGCGGGGTCCGTCGTGACCGAAATCCCCGCGTCGCGGAGCGCCGAAACCAGCCCATCCAGGTCCCTGACCCGGAAGTTGATCATCCACTGCCGGTCGGCAGCGAAGTGCTCGGTGTCACGGGAGAACGGCATGAACACGGTCGGACCGGCCTCTTGCATCCATTGAAACCCATCGTCAGCCACCAGGCCCAGGTGCGTTCGATACCAGTCCAGCAGGGCCTCGGCGTCCGTCGCCCGGAAGAAGACGCCGCCGATACCCACCGCAGACATCAAATGGCCCCCCACGTCGCGCCCAGCGGGAGCCTAGGCTTCGCCGTTTCCCCGGTCCAGAACCAGAGCGCAGCTCTCGTTGATGGTCGGCCGCGAGACGACGATGCGGCAGAGGCCCGGGAAGGCCGGCCCCAGCCGATCGGCGAAATAGAGGCACAGGCGCTCCAGCGTGGGGCTCTCCAGGCCCGGCTTCTCATTGAGCAGGCCGTGGTCGAGTTCGCCGGCGATGGCGCGAAGGGCGCTCTCGAGCTCCGCGAGGTCCGCCACCCAGCCGACCGGGGGCTGGGCTTCGCCGCGGACCGTCGCTTCGACGCGGAAGGAGTGGCCGTGCAGGCGCGTGTAGGGGCTGCCCACAGGGCCGCCGGCCGGCAGGTGGTGCGCCGCATCGAAGGTCGCGGCCTTGGTGATCTCGAAGGTTGGGGAGCTCATGAGGTCCGATCGGGCGCCGAGCCGGGCTCAGGCGATGCCCAGGTATTTGTGGGTCTGCAGGCTTAAACGCCAGCGGGGATGGGCAAGGCAATAGGCGATGGCCGCGCGGGTGGCGGCCTCGCGCTCAGGGCCGTCCATCGGCTGCAGGAGGAAGCGCTCGAAGGCGAGCGGCTCGAAGCGGGCCGGATCGACGCCCGGCTGCGGATAGACCAGCTTCAGCTCCTGGCCCGAGGTCTGGGCGAGCGGGGCGTCGGCCTTGGGGCTCACGCAGATCCAGTCGATCCCGGGCGGGGCGGCGATGGTCCCGTTGGTCTCCAGCGCGATGGAGAACCCGCGCGCATGCAGCGCCGCGATCAGCGCCTCGTCCACCTGCAGCAGGGGCTCGCCGCCGGTCAGCACCACCAGCCGGTCGCCCGCGCCGCCCGCCCAGGCGCCCTCGATCGCCTCGGCCAGGATCTCCGGGCCCGCGAAGCGGCCCCCGCCCGGCCCGTCCAGGCCCACGAAGTCGGTGTCGCAGAAGCTGCAGACGGCCCCCGCCCGATCCTGCTCGCGCCCCGACCACAGATTGCAGCCGGCGAAGCGGCAGAACACGGCCGCGCGGCCCGCCTGCGCCCCCTCCCCTTGCAGGGTGAGGAAGATCTCCTTCACGGCGTAGCTCATGCGGCGATCGCAGGCCGTCCCTGCGCCACCCATTCGCGCCAGCCGCGGGCGCGCAGCTCGCAGGCCGGGCAGCTCCCGCAGCCGTAGCCCCACTCGTGCGCCGTGCGCCGCTCGCCGAGATAGCAGGTGTGGCTCTCGGCGCGGACGATCTCGACCAGCGCATCGCCACCCAGCCGCTTGGCGAGCGCCCAGGTCTCGGCCTTGGTGAGCCGCATGAGCGGGGTCTCGATGACAAAGTCCTGGGCCATGCCGAGGTTGAGCGCCGTCTGCAGGGCGTCCAGCGTGTCGCGCCGGCAGTCCGGATAGCCGGAGAAGTCGGTCTCGCACATGCCGCCGACCAGCACGCCGAGCCGGCGGCGGTCCGCGAGGGCGGCGGCGTGGACCAAGAACGCCAGGTTGCGGCCCGGCACGAAGGTCGAGGGCAGGCCCTTGTCAGTCATCTCGATGGCCCGCTCGTCGGTGAGCGCGGACTGGGCGACCTCGCCGAAGCCGCGCAGGTCGAGCATGTGGTCCTCGCCCAGCCGGGCCGCCCAGGTTGGGAACTGCCGGACGACCGCGGCTTTGACCGCCTGGCGCGCCTCAAGCTCCACGGAGTGGCGCTGCCCGTAGTCGAAGCCCACCGTCTCGACCCGCGCATAGCGGTCGAGCGCCCAGGCCAGGCAGACGGCGGAGTCCTGCCCGCCCGAGAACAGCACCAGGGCGCCTGCGGCTTCGGTCATGGCGCCCATATGCGCGCTCGACCGCCGAATCGGAAGCTCGGGCCCGATCCCTGGCGCCGCATCGATCCAGGAGGCTTAACGAGTTCGCAAGCGGCAGGCGGCATGCTCACCGCCTCGTGTCGCAGAGCCGGTCGCCCATGTCCCTGCCCGAGTTCATCTTCGAGCGCATCGCCTCCGACATCCGGCAGCAGATGACCGGCATCCTGGCGCTGACGGAGCAGTTGGCGCGGCAACGGCTGAGCCCCGACGCCCAGGCCTGCGCCAGCGGGGTGGCTGAATCCGCCGCCGCGGTCCGCCGGATGCTCGACGCCGCCTTCGACCTGCGGGCGATGCACACCGAGGGCCTGGCGCTGGCGCCGGCCCCGATCAGCCTGCGCGACCTGATGGACGAGATCCAGGAACACTGGCGACCCACGGCCGCCATGGGCGGCGTCACCCTGCTGGTCTCCTATGACGGCGACCCGGAGCTGAAGGTCATGGCCGATCGCCGGCGGCTGGTGCAGGCCTTCGACGGGTTCATCGGCGAGGCGGTGGCGAGCGCCCGGCGCGGCGCCGTGGAAGCGAGCCTGAAGGCGATCGCGAACGAAGGGACCGTGCGCATTGAGGCGCAGGTCCGTGGCGGCGCCGACGCCGACTGGAGCGGCCGGGACCTGGAGAGCCGGGTGCGGAGCGTGGACAGCCGCTTCGGCCTGGAGGTCGCGCTGGGCGTGGCGCTCGCCCGCCAGATCGTAGGCGACCTCGGCGGCGAGCTGGCGCCGGCGTCCCAGGAGGGCGGCGGCCAGAGCGTTCGTTTCGAGCTCGCCCTGCCCAGAGCCGAGGATTCGCCCGAAGATGATCGCAAGCTCACGACCCGCCCGGCGCATGTGCTGATCGTCGACGACAACGCCACCAACCGCATGGTCGCCCGGGCGCTGTGCGAGATGTTCGACTGCACCTGCGAGGCCGCCAGCGACGGGTTCGAGGCGATCGACGCCGTCCAGGCCGCGCGCTTCGACCTGGTGCTGATGGACATCAAGATGCCGCGCATGGACGGGATCTCGGCCGCCCGCGCCATTCGCGCCCTGCCGGGCGCGGTGGGCGGCGTGCCCATCGTGGCCCTGACCGCGAACGCCGATCCCGACGACGCGGCCGGCTATCTCGCCGCCGGGATGGACGGCGTGGTCGAGAAGCCCATGAAGCCGGAGCACCTGCTGGCTGTCCTGCAGCAGGCGCTGGACGGGGCCGAGGCCGAAACGGCCGCCGTCTGAGCGTCGGACCGTTGCGGCTGCAACATTTTTGCGGCGAGACGGCCTATTGCGTGGCAACCCGCAATGACCTAGGTCGCGGGCCTTCGTTCCGGGGGAGAAAATGGCCCAGGCCAAGCCGAGCATGCCCGCCCAGCCGCCGAGCCTGGCCGAGGTGCGCGAGCGGATCGACGCCATCGACGCCGAGCTGCTCCGGCTGGTCGACGAGCGGGCGAGCCTGGCGAGCGTGGTGGCCGCCGCCAAGACCGCCGCGGGCGAGGCCGGCAAATTCGGCCTGAGGCCGGCGCGCGAGGCGCAGCTGCTGCGCAAGCTCCTGGCCAGCCCGCGGCGCGGCGCGACCCCGGCCCTGGTGGTGCGCATCTGGCGCGAGCTGATCGGCGAGAGCCTGCTGGTGCAGGGCCCGTTCAGCCTCGCGGTCTGGGGCGACGGCGATGCGGCGCGCGCGGTGGAGCTCGCCCGCCTGCGCTTCGGCGCCGCGCCGGCGCTGAAGCAGGCCCGACGGCCGGAGGACGCGCTGGCGGCGGCGCGCAAGCTGGGCGGAGTGGCGGTGGTGGCGCTTGCGCCCGACAACGCCTGGTGGGGCCGCCTGCTGGCGGAGCCGAGGCTCCGGGTGTTCGCCGCCCTGCCCTGCTTGGCCGCCTGGGGGCCGCTGTCGGCCCTGGCGGTGGCCGACGTCGAGGTGGAGCCCTCCGGGGCGGACAACACCTTCTGGGTCACCGACGCCCCGCAGCCGGCCTCGGCGATCGAGCACGCGCTGAGCCGCGACGGGGTGGCGGCCACGCCGCTGGTGCAGGCCGGCGGGCTGAAGCTGTTCATGCTGGCGGGCTTCTACCAGCCGCACGACGCGCGGCTGGCCCGTGCGCCCGGCTCGCTTTCCGGCGTGATCGGGGCTGCGCCGAGCCCGCTGGACGTGTAAGAGGCGACGCCTCGGCCGTCATCGGCTCCCACGTCCATCAAGTCCGGAATGTCCCAGTCATCTCCCACCATCCCGGGCGCCGTCTCCGACCGGGCGAACGCCGATCGTCCGATCCCGAAGCCCGGCATCGTGGACATCCGCCCCTATGTGCCGGGCAAGGCGAAGGCCGAGGGGATCGACAGGCCGGTCAAGCTCTCGGCCAACGAGAACGCCCTGGGCTCCAGCCCCAAGGCCCGGGAGGCCTACGCCCAGGCCGTCGAGGGCCTGCAGGCCTATCCGGACCCCAGGACCTCCATCGTGCGCGCCGCGATCGCGGAGAAGTTCCGGCTGGAGCCGGAGCGGCTGATCTTCGGCTGCGGGTCCGACGAGGTGTTCGCCCTGCTCAACCAGGCCTTCCTCGAGCCCGGCGACAACATGGTGCAGGGCCAGTACGCCTTCGCCGCCTTCGCGATCGGGGCCCGGGCCTGCCAGGCGGAGGTGCGCTCCGCCCCCGAGCCCGGCTTCCGCATCGACGTCGACGAGCTGCTCGGGTGCGTGGACGAGCGCACCCGGCTGGTGTTCCTGGCCAATCCGGGCAATCCGACCGGCACGTGGATCCCGTTCTCCGAGGTCAGGCGGCTGCACGAGGCCCTGCCGCCCAGCGTCGTCTTGGTGCTCGACGGCGCCTATGGCGAATTCTGCCGGGACCCGGCGTTCGACGATGGCCTCGAGCTCGCCAGGTCCGCCGCCAATGTCGTGGTGACCCACACCTTCTCGAAGCTCTACGGGCTGGCCGGGCTGCGGATCGGCTGGGGCTACGGGCCGCTGGAGATCGTCCAGGCCGTCGACCGCATCCGGCTGCCGTTCAACACCACCGTCCCGGCGCAGGCAGCCGCCGTGGCGGCGCTCGGCGACGAGGCGTTCAAGCAGGCCTCGATCGATCTGGTGGAGCGCTGGCGGCCGTGGCTCACCCAGCAGCTCGGCGGGCTGGGGCTGGACGTGATCGGGCCCTCGGCGGCGAACTTCCTGCTGATCGGCTTTCCGAAAGCGCCCGGCAGGACCGCCACGGAGGCGGAGGCCTTCCTGGCGGCCCGCGGCCTGTTGCTGCGCACGCTCTACAACTACGGCCTGCCGGACCACCTGCGGCTGACGATCGGGCTCGAGGACCAGAACCGGGCGGTGATCGACGCGCTCGCCGAGTTCATGCGGAGCTGAGGGGTGGCCGAGGCGATCTACCCCAAGCTGGCGGTGATCGGCTGCGGCCTGATCGGCTCGTCGCTGATCCGGGCGGCGCGGGCGGTGGGCGCGGTCGGCGAGATCGCCGTGGCCGACGCCTCCGAGGCGGTGCGCCGCCGGGCCGGCGAGCTCGGTCTGGGCGACCGGGTGACGGCCGACGTGGCCGAGGCGGTGCAGGGCGCGGATCTCGTGGTGTTCGCCGTGCCGGTGATGGCCATGGGCGAGGCGGCCCGCGCCGCCGCGGCGGGGCTGAAGCCCGGCGCGACGGTCACCGACGTGGGCTCGGTCAAGGCCCAGGTGGCCGAGGCGCTGAGCGAGGCCTTGCCGGAGACGGCCTTCGTCGTGCCGGGACACCCGATCGCCGGCACCGAGCAGTCGGGGCCGGACGCCGGCTTCGCCGAGCTGTTCCACAACCGCTGGGTCATCCTGACGCCGCAGCGGCGGGACGACGATCCCTACCTCGAGGCGGTGCAGCGGCTGGCGGACTTCTGGACGGCGCTGGGCGCCCATGTCGAGCGGATGGACGAGACGCACCACGACCTGGTGCTCGCCGTGACCAGCCACCTGCCGCACCTGATCGCCTACAACATCGTCGGCACGGCGGCCGACCTGGAGGAAGTCACCCAGGCCGAGGTGATGAAGTATTCGGCAGGCGGGTTCCGAGACTTTACTCGCATCGCGGCGTCCGATCCGACGATGTGGCGCGACATCTTCCTGGCCAACCGAGAAGCCGTGCTCGAGATACTCGGGCGGTTCACGGAAGATCTGCAGGCGCTCAGCCGGGCGATCCGCTGGGGCGAGGGCGACAAGCTGTTCGAGCTGTTCTCCCGCACCCGCGAGATCCGCCGCGGCGTCATCGCCGCCGGCCAGGAGAGCCCCGCCCCCAACTTCGGGCGCGACCGGCAGCGCAGCTAACCTCCGAGGAACGCCGCCACCGCCTCGATCGCCTCGACGAGGGAGACGCGCTGCAGGGCGACGCCTTCGGGGAGCGAGGAGAACAGGCGGGTGGGGGCGGCGGCGTCGAGCATGACGAAGCAGCCCTTGTCGTCGGCCCGGCGGATCAGCCGGCCGAACGCCTGGGCGATGCGGCCGCGCGCCACCGCGTCGTCGTAGCCCTTGCCGCCGAACCGCGCCCGGCGCGCCTTGTGCAGGATGTCGGGGCGCGGCCAGGGGATGCGGTCGAACACCAGCAGCCGCAGCGAGCGGCCCGGCACGTCGACGCCGTCCCTCACCGCATCGGTGCCCAGGAGGCAGGCGTCCTCCTCGGCGCGGAAGATGTCCACGAGCGCCCCCACCTCCAGCGGATCGACGTGCTGGGCGTAGAGCGCGAGGCCCTTGTCGGCCAGCGGCGCGGCGATCCGCTCGTGCACCGCCTTCAGCCGGCGGATGGCGGTGAACAGGCCAAGCCCGCCGCCGCCCGCCGCCAGGAACAGCTCGCGCATGGCGGCCGCCACCTGGCGGGGATCGTCGCGGCCGACGTCGGTGACCACGAAGGCCCGCGCGTTGGCCGGATAGTCGAACGGCGAGGCGAGCTTCAGGGTCTTCGGCCGCTCGGGCAGCCGCGCCGCCCCGGTGCGCATCTCGGCGAGCGCGAAGGGATCGTCGAGCGTCGGGTCGGTGAGCGTCGCCGAGGTGACCAGCACCCCGTGCGCCGGCGCGATGACGGCGTTGGTCAGGGGCTCGGTGGGATCGACCCAGTGGCGGCGGCAGGCGGCGTCCACCACCCGGCCGTAGAGGAAGGTGGCGTCGAACCAGTCGACGAAGTCGGGGTCGTCCTCGGCGTCCTCGTCGATGGCCCGGAGCATCGAGCGCCAGGCGGGCAGCATCATCCGGGCGCGGCGGTCGAGGCCGCGCAGCGCGCCCTCGATGCGGGCCCGCTCGGTCGCGCCCAGCGTCGCGGCCTCGGCGTCCAGCAGGTCCTCCAGGCGGCGGGCGAGCGCGGCGAGCGGCGCCTCGACGGCGGCCAGCGCGGCGGCCGCCTGGCGGGCCGTGTCGCGGACCAGGTCGAGCGCCGGGCGGGCGGCGCACTCCATGCCGACCTCGGAGGGCGCGGCGCGCGCCCGGAGCTGCTCCAGCACCGCCACCAGGAAGGCCTCGATCGGCCCGATCGGGTTCACCTCGCCGTTCGGCGGGCAGATGCGGCCGGACCAGCCCTCGCCCGGCAGGGCGGCGGCGGCGCGGGTCGCCTGGACGAGCGCCGCCTTGGCCTCGTCCGCCTCGCCCAGCACGTCCAGCAGTCGCGCCTCCAGGCCCCGCCCCCGCCGGCCGCGCCCCTCCGGCCCGCGGATCCAGCGGCGCAGCTCGGCGGCCTCGGCGCCGGAGAGCGCGGCGGAGAAGGCGCTGTCAGCCGCGTCGAACAGGTGGTGGCCCTCGTCGAAGACGATGCGCCGGAGCTGGCTGGTCTCGCCGTCGGCCTTGGAGCCGCGCGCGGCGCGGGCGCCGTCGAACGCCGCCTGGGTCATCACCAGCGCGTGGTTGGCGATCACGATGTCGGCGCGCCTGGAGGCGCGGATCGCCTTCTCCACGAAGCACGCGCGGTAGTGCGGGCAGCCGGCGTGGATGCACTCGCCGCGCCGGTCGACCAGGTTGGCGGGGCTGGCCGCGGCGGCCGGCGAGACCGCGAACAGGGTGGGCAGCCAGGCCGGGAAGTCGCCGCCCGTCATGTCGCCGTCCTTCGAGGCGCGCGCCCAGCGGGCGGCGAGCGCCATGCCCACGAGGTCGCCCGCGCCCAGCTGCGCGGCGTTCGCCTGCTCCTGGAAGTTCAAGAGGCAGAGGTAGTTCTCCCGGCCCTTGCGGACCACCGTGCGGCGGGGGCGAGGCGTGGAAGATGCTCCCCCTGTGGGGGAGCTGTCCCGGAGGGACTGAGGGGGTTGCGAGGCAGAATCGGCGGACTTCAACCCCCACCCGCCCTCTGGGCCACCTCCCCCGGATCGGCGCTCCGCGCCGGGGGGAGGATCCGGATAGAGCCACCGGCTCTCGCGTTCGATCTGGCGCTGCAGGGCGCGGGTGTAGGTGGAGACCCAGACCGCGCCGGCGTTGGCCTCGGCCCACAGCGAGGCGGGCGCGAGGTAGGCCAGGGTCTTGCCGACCCCGGTGCCAGCCTCGGCCAGCATGAACCGCGGCTCGCCCTCGCGCTCGCGGGGCTGGAAGGCGTGCGCCGCTTCGGCGGCGTACGCGGCCTGGGCGGGGCGCGCCTCGTCGAGCCCGGCGCGGGCCAGGAGCTCGGCGAGGCGGGCGGCGGCGGCGGACGGATCGAGCGGCTTGGAGCCCGGCTCGCCGGCCGGGGCCTCGGCCTCCCACTCGTAGATGCGCGCCCAGACGTCGAGCCCGGAGGTGCGGAAGGCGTTGCCGACGGGCGCCGAGCGCAGGGCGGCGATGGCGGCGACCCCCCAGGGCCAGCCGGCGCGCGAGAGCGTCTCGGCGATCGCCAGCGCCTCCTCGCGGGAGGGCTCGGGCGCGGCGGCGAGCTCGGCCAGCAGCAGGGCGCAGACTTCGCGCAGCGCCGCGGC
>NZ_DATIMC010000103.1:0-10290 GCF_035475775.1 Phenylobacterium sp.
ACGGGCTCGGCCATGGGCGCCTCCGGAACAGGGTCTCGCACTAGCCGTTCAGCGGAGGTGACGCAAACCGCAGAAAGATAAGCCGGTTCCTAATGAGTGCATTCAGCGACGCCTTCGCCCGGATCGCCAGCGCGGTGTCGCGCTGGACGGGCCGCCCCCTCACCTTCCTCGCCTGTATCGTGATCGTGATCATCTGGGCCTTTTCCGGTCCGGTGTTCCACTATTCGGACACCTGGCAGCTGATCATCAACACGGGCACGACCATCGTCACCTTCCTGATGGTGTTCCTGATCCAGAACACCCAGAACCGCGACAACGCCGCCCTGCAGGCCAAGCTGGACGAGCTGATCCGCGCCTCCAAGGCGAAGAACGAGTTCATCGGCATCGAGCACCTCTCCGACGAGAAGCTCGACGAGATCCTCGAGCAGTGCGAGCAGCATCGCCCCGAGGTGCTGCGCCGGGCCGAGGCGCGCGCCAACTCCAAGCGCAAGGCGGCGATGGGGTCCGGCCGCAAGCGCAGCGCCCGCCGCGCCCAGCCCGCGGCCCGCAAGACCGCCTGAGCGCCTAGGCTCGCCCGCGCCGCAGCCAGCAGGCGAGCGCCCAGACGTGGGAATCGCGGTCGAGCTCGAGCAGCGCCTCGTGCGGCGTGCGCCACACCAGGGCGTGGTCGTGCTCGATCTTGCGGCCCGCGTCCGCCCGCAGCAGCGTGCCTGCGAAGAAACGGCCTCGCGTGTTGTGGGATTCGTCGCTGTCGTTGATGAAGTAGTGGTCGGCCAGGGCGAAGGGCTCGGCCTCGACGTCGATCACCAGGCCCGTCTCCTCCCCATATTCACGCACCGCCGCCTGGTTCGCGCTCTCGCCGGGCTCCAGGCCCCCGCCCGGCAGGTCGATGCGCACGCCGCCGGTCTTCAGGCTCACGCGGACGAGCGCGATCCGGCCCTCGCGCGCCACCACCGCGAACGCCGCCGGCCGGTCGGGATAGCTGCGGCCAGGCTCGCGCTGGCCGAACTGGGGCACGTTCATCAGTCGGTCCCGTAGAGCGCGGGATAGGGATCGACCTTGCCGGCCAGCGCGTCGGCCACGGAGATCGGCTTGTAGCCCACGGTCTCCTTCAGGCTGGCGCGCCAGGCCTCGAGGATCTGGTCGCGCAGCTCCGAGGCGCCTGCCGCGAGCTGCCGCGTCGCGAACGCCGGTCCCCGCGGATCGCCGGGCTCGAGGCCGCCCGCCTTCTCCAGGGCGTAGAGCGGGATCGCCTGCCTGGCGGTGGCGGCCAGGTATTGCACGGTGCGCTGCTCGATCGTGCAGGCGCAGAGCCGGAGCGGCGCGATCGCGCCCGCCACCGCCGCCGGCCGAACGGCATGCGCCACCATCTCGCCCTCGAACGGCTGATGGATCCTGGCGGTGGTGAAGCCCTGCGGGTTCGGGAAATCGCCCCAGCCGTTGTAGTGCACGGTGACGTGCAGCGGCTGGCTGCCGTCGCCGACGAAATGGGACAGCTCGCCGATGTCCTCGAGGATCAGGGCCTCGCGGCGGCGCTTGTCGGCGGCGAACCACGCGCGGTGCGCGCGCCACTGAGGACTGGCCTCGGCGAAGGCCAGGACGCGCCAGTAGGCGAAATCCTTGGCCAGCTGCTCCCAGCGGTCGACGATGGCGTAGGGCAGCCAGCCCGCTTTCCAGCTGTCCTGGCCCACGGCGCGCAGGGCGGCGTCATAGGCCTCGAGCGTGGGCGGCAGGGTCTCCAGCGTGGGCCCGCCGAGGATCCGCCCGTCGTCCCCGAGATCGACGAAGTGCGCCGGATCGCGGGCGTTGTCGTGCACCCGCCCGGCGGCGCGCCCGCGGTCGGGCTCGCGGGAGTACTCGCCCACGTCGACCGCCGCTTGCGGCGTGCGCAGGAAGGCCGGCAGCTCGGCCGGCAAGGCGCGGATCGCCGCCTCGCCGATCATCCGGTGGCCGGCGCTTCCCCAGGCGAGCGCCGCCGCCGGCAGGGCGAGCACAATCAGGAGGGCGGAGACGAGATGGCGCATGGGCCGGGTTTGGCCGCACTCGCCGCGGCTGGCAAGGGGCGTCAGTCGGCGATCTGGAAGGCCTGCTCCACGCGGCCGATCCAGGCCCGGACGTTCCGGTAGTCGGAGAGCTCGAAGCCGCCCTCCCCAGCCCAGCGCGTGTACGCCACGAGCGAGATATCGGCGAGGCTGGGACGATCGCCGACCAGGAAACGCGACTGCGTCAGGGCGTCTTCCAGGCGCTGCAGCGCGGCCCGGCCGCGCTCCACCAGCCGCGGCTCGAGCTCCGCGGGCGACTTGCCGAGATAGCGCACCTGGAAGCGCGCCACCGCCACATAGGGCTCGTGGCTGTACTGCTCCCAGAACAGCCACTCCAGCATCCTGGCCCGCTCGTAGGCGTCCCGCGGGGTCAGCTCGGAGCCTTCGGCGAGATGCAGGATGATGGCGTTCGACTGGGCGAGCGGCCGGCCGTCGTCCAGGATCACGGTCGGGACCTGGCCGGCCGGATTCAGCGCCAGGAACGCGGGCGTGCGCGTCTCCGCCTTCAGGACATCGGTCTCGATCCAGTCGTAGCTGAGCCGCAAATGATCGGCCGTCCACTTCACCTTCAGGCAATTTCCGGAGATGGAGTCCCCATAAATTCTCAAAGCCCGTCTCCTCTACGGCCAAGCTGGGAATTCAGCCTCCGCTCTCGGGAACTCAAGCGATGGCGTCTAACTCGGATTGTCAGAAAATCTGACAGGGCAGCCTGCCGCACCCGGGCGGGGTTGCGGTTAACCATTTTAGGAGGGTACGAGTCCGCACCACCAGCTCAACGACGAAGGAGACGCCGTCATGCGACGCCGCCTCGCCGCACTGGCCGCTCTTCCCCTCCTTGCATTGGGTTCGAGCGCGCACGCCGCCTCATCCGATCCGCTCGGCGACCTGATCATGTCGGTGGTCACCGGCAGCCTGCCGACCGGTCCGGTGTTCAATCTCAAGGCGACGCTCTACCACGCCGGCGTCAAGGGCGTGGGCGCGCTGGACTCGCTGGGCTGCAAGGTCGTCGCCATGCGCACGGTGGCGGTCGACAGGACCCTGATCCCGAAACGCTCGATCCTGTTCATCAAGGAGACCGTCGGCATGAAGCTGCCCGACGGCTCGACGCACGACGGCTACTGGTACGCCTCCGACACCGGCGGGGCGATCAAGGGCCAGAGGATCGACCTCTACACCGGCTCGCGGGCCTCGGCCGCGGCCCAGGCGCTCAATCTCGCCCGGCTGACCGCCATCAAGGTCGGCGACTTCAAGGGCTGCCCGCCGGGCTAGTCGCGCACTCATAAATCGAGGCGACGCGGCGACCAGCCGGCAAGCGTACGTCTTGGTCTTCCGAGAAGGGTGGCGAGCGGAGGTTCGTAGATCGCTCAGGTGGTTCGCTGCGTATCGAGGAACCGTCTGATACCTGCGCCACTCTCCCGTCCGAACTGCCAAATTGCGCCGCCGTGGTCGCCGCCCGTCACTAGAAACCGAGTCCGTTCCGCTGCTGCGAACGCCTTCATCGGTTCGTAGTTGAGATCTTCGCGTCCGCTCCAAAGCAGCACAGGGACGCCGGCTTGGACAACGGCGTCGCGCGCATCGCAAACGTCCGCGAGCGCTTCCCAGCAAGCACATAGGCCTGGCTCGACCTCCGCCGTGACCCATTTGACGACGGCCGGGGCGGTCACTCGCAAATCAGCAATCTGATCCCTGAAGTCCGAAACTCCGCGCATCCCTTGAGGACGGGCTGCTTCGATCCCGTGCACGATATCCCAGCCCCCAATCACAAGCGACGACAGCCGGTCGCGATGGTGTCGCGCAACGCCCACGGAGAGCCAGCCGCCCATGGAATAACCAATGAGGTGGGCTTTCTCGCAACCCAGGTCATCGATAACTGCGAGGACATCGGCGGCTCTCACTTCCAGGCCATAATGGTTGTGATCGGAAGGCTTGTCGCTCAGGCCGTGGCCAAGAGAATCCACGCTGGCGACGCAGTAGCCGTCCGCCAGTGTCTCGATGACGCCCCAGCGCTTCCAACTTCTCGCGTCGCTGAGCAAACCGTGAAGTAAGACCACGAGCGGCCCAGTTCCCTCCACCGTATAGTGGATTCGGTTCCCGCGACTTGTCACGAAGGGCATTTTCGCTCCGGAAGGGCTCGACCGTCCTGGCGGCTCTCCCAGCTTAGCAATCTCCGCCAGCGAATGCGGATTTCCTGGGTCTGGGCGAAGGACCGCAGCGGGTGGACCTCAGTCATTGGCTTTCCAAACCGGAAGCGCACCCAAGCCCCGCCCCTTTTAAGAGCACACAGCCTAGCCGCGCGTCCGCACAGGCCGAGGCTCAGCTCTCGACGAAGGCGCGCTCCAGCACGAAGTCGCCCGGCTCGGCGATCGAGCCTTCCGCGTAGCCGCGCTCCAGCAGCTGGCGCTTCAGGTCGACCAGCACCGAGGGACCGCCGCACAGCATCACCCGGTCCACCGCCGGATCGAACGGCGGATTGCCGAGATCTTCGAACAGCCGCCCGCTCTCGATCAGGTCGGTGATCCGGCCCTGGGTCTTGAACGGCTCGCGAGTGACCGTCGGGTAATATCTGAGCTTCGGGGCGATCAGGTCGCCCAGGTACTCGTCGTTCGGCAGCTCCTGCTCGAACAGCTGGCGGTAGTTGAGGTCGCGCGCCTCGCGCACCGTGTGGGTGACGATCACCTCGTCGAATCGGTCGTAGACCTCCGGGTCGCGGGCCAGCGACAGCCAGGGCGCGAGCCCGGTGCCGGTGCCCAGCATGTAGAGCCGCTTGCCGGCCTTGAGGCCGTCCAGCACCAGGGTGCCGGTGGGTTTCCTGCCGATCAGCACCGGATCGCCGACCTGGATGTTCTGGAGGCGCGAGGTGAGCGGGCCGTCCGGCACCTTGATGGAATAGAACTCGAGGTGGTCCTCCCAGGCCGGCGAGGCGATGGAATAGGCGCGCACCAGCGGCTTTCCGCTCTCCAGCGTCAGGCCGACCATCACGAACTGCCCGCTGGTGAAGCGGAAGGCCGGATCGCGGGTCGTGCGGAAGGAGAACAGCGTCTCCGTCCAGTGCTGGACCCAGGTCACGGTCTCGACGAGGAAGGCGCTGGAGGCCTTCGGGGCCGGCTGGGCCACGATCACATCCGTCATTGAACTCTCTTCGCTATGTAGTTCGGGCCGGCCTAGATGTCGCCGCCCACGTTCGGCGCGGTCCCCGGCGCCCGGGCCAGGTGGATACCGCACTCGGTCTTGTCAGACCCTTTCCAGCGCCCGGCGCGCACGCCGTCGCCGTCGTCGGCCGGCTGGGTGCAGGGCCAGCAGCCGATCGAGGGGAAGCCCTGCTCGACCAGCGGATGGGCCGGCAGGTCATGCTCGGCCATGTAGGCGTCGAGCTCGGCCTTCGCCCAGTTGGCGAGGGGATTGAACTTCACTTTGCCGTCCGCCTGCTCGACCACCGGCAGCGACAGCCTAGCCCCGCCGTGGAACCGCTTGCGCCCGGTGATCCAGGCGTCGAACTCGGCGAGCCCGCGATCCAGCGGCAACACCTTGCGGACGTGGCAGCAGGCATCGGTGTCGGTCTCCCAGAGCTTGGCCTGCGGATCGGCCGTCGCCAGGTCGTGATAATGCGGGCGCAGGTCGCGCACGTCGCTCAGGCCCAGGCGCGCCGCCAGCCTCCTTCGATAGTCGAGCGTCTGGCCGAACAGCATGCCGGTGTCGAGGAACAGCACCGGGATGTCCCGGCTCACCTGGGCGGCCAGATGCAGCAGCACCGCCGATTCCGCCCCGAACGAGGAAACCAGGGCCAGCTTGTCGCCGAAGCTCTCGTAGGCCGCCTCCAGGACGGTGATCGGATGGGCGTGGCGCAGCTCCGCATCCAGGCGTTGGACGCGCGGCGGCTGCGGCCGGCGGATGTCATCGAGGGCCAGACTCACGACCTACGCTCCACGAAAGCGGGGACGCGCTCGTCGACCCCGCGCTGATACACATGGCGGTAGCGGCGGGTGGCCCTTTCCCACTGCTCCGGCGTGGATCCGTCGGCCGGCTCGAACGCGTCGAAGCCGCAACGGAGCATGAAGCCCGCCTGTTCGCGCAGCACGTCGCCGCAGGCGCGCAGCTCGCGGGTGAACTTGAACCGCTCCCTGAGAATGCGGGCGTTGGAATAGTGCCGCCCGTCGAGGAACTTCGGGAACTTCAGCGCCACGACTGCGATCCTCGGCAGGTCATAGGCCAGCGCCTCGACCTCCTCCTCGGTCGTCAGCCGCACGCCCACCGAGCGCCCGTCGGAGAGCAGCCGGTCGCCCTCGGCCTGGAAGCGGGCGAGCGACAGGATGACGTCGCCCGGCGGCAGCGCCTCTTCGTCGTCCACATGGGTGAACGGGTCGTTGGCCAGCACCATCCGGCCGCCCTGGGACTTAATGAGCGTCGGCATAGACAGCCTCCTTGAAGGGGGCGACGCCGGTGCGCCGGAAGGTGTCCAGGAAGCGCTCGCCTGTCGTCCGCTCGCGCAGATAGACCTCGACCATCTGCTCGACGGCCTCGGCGACCTTGTCCGCCGGCAGCGCCGGCCCGAGCATCGTGCCCAGCGCCGCGTCCTCCGCGCCGGAGCCGCCGAGCGTGACCTGGTAGAACTCCTCGCCCTTCTTATCGACGCCAAGGATGCCGATGTGGCCCACGTGGTGGTGTCCGCAGGCGTTGATGCAGCCGGAAATGCGGATCTTCAGCTCGCCGATCAGCTCAGCGCGCTCGGCGTCGTCGAACCGCCGGGCGATGTCCTGGGCGATCGGGATGGCGCGGGCGTTGGCGAGCGAACAGTAGTCCAGGCCCGGGCAGGCCACGATGTCGGTGACCAGGTCCATGTTGGGCGTGGCGAGGCCCGCCGCCTCCAGCGCCGCATGCACCGTGGGCAGGTCGTCCAGCCGCACATGCGGCAGCAACAGGTTCTGCTGATAGTTCACCCGGATATCGTCGATCGAATAGCGTTCGCCGAGGTCGGCCACGACGTCCATCTGCTCGGAGGTGATGTCGCCCGGCGTCAGTCCCGGGGTCTTCAGCGAGACGTCGACGATGGCGTAGCCAGGCTGCTTGTGCGGATGGACGTTGTGGCGGGTCCAGCGGGCGAACGCCGGATCGGACGCCTTGGCCTGCTCGAAGATCTCGGAGGCGGGCGGAAGGGTGGCGAATTTCGGCGTGAACCAGCCGCGGATGCGGGCGAGCTCGGTGTCCGGCAGGTCGACCGGCTCGTTCTCGGACTTCTCCCACTCGGCCTCGACCTGCCTTGCGAACTCCTCGGCGCCCAGCGAGGCGACCAGCACCTTGATGCGCGCCTTCCAGATGTTGTCGCGCCGGCCGTAGCGGTTGTAGACCCGCAGGATCGCCTGGAGGTACGAGAGCAGATGCCGGGTCGGCAGGAACTCGCGGATCGTCGGGCCCAGGTAGGGCGTCCGGCCGAGCCCGCCGCCCACCATCACCTCGAACCCCAGCTCGCCGCCGCGCCCGCGCCTGAGCGCCAGGCCGATGTCGTAGACGCGCAGCGCCGCGCGGTCCTTGGCCGCCGCGGTGACCGCGATCTTGAACTTGCGGGGCAGGAAGGTGAATTCCGGGTGCAGGGTCGACCACTGGCGGATCGCCTCGGCCCAGACCCGCGGATCGTCGAGCTCGTCGGCGGTCGCGCCCGCATAGGGATCGGCCGTGATGTTGCGGATCACGTTGCCGGAGGTCTGCATGGCGTGCATCTCGACCTCGGCGAGATGCTCCAGGATGTCCGGCGCGTCCTTCAGCTTGATCCAGTGCAGCTGCAGGTTGGTCCGCGTCGTGAAGTGGCCGTAGCCCTTGTCGTAGGTCTTGGCGATGTAGGCGAGCTTGCGCAGCTTCTTGGCGTTCAGCGATCCGTAGGGGATGGCGATCCGCAGCATGTAGGCGTGCAGCTGCAGATAGAGCCCGTTCATCAGGCGGATGCGCTTGAACTGGTCCTCGGTGAGCTCGCCGGCCAGCCGGCGGTTCACCTGCTCGCGGAATTCCGCGGCCCGGTCGGCCACGAACTCCTTGTCGATGGCGTCATAGCGGTACATGCCGGCCTTCACTTCCGCTTGATCAGGTTGACCCGCCCGGTGGAGCGGGCCGCGCCGTGGGCGTGTCGAAGCGCTTCGACGTCCTCGCCGCCCGCAGCCTGCTTGCCGTGCTGGGGATGATTGGTCGGGCCCAGGCAGCGCACGCGCTCGCGGAAGCTGAGCGGCGCCCACAGGCCCTCGGAATCCACCAGGTCGATCAGGTAGGGATCGACCACCACCGTTCCCTGCGCCTTGGCCATGCCCTCGGCCTCGAGCGCCGCCTGGTCGTCGTCGAAGATCTGCGCCTCGGCGAAGCGCTCGACCCAGCGGCCGTCCTTCCAGAACACCGCCTCGCCGTCGGCCAGCCGATTGCCGGTGAGCGCCTTCATGGCCGCTCATTCCCGCGCAGGCGGGAATCCATGCTGAGTTCGTTCGAAGCGCCGCTTGGGTCCCCGCTTTCGCGGGGATGAGCGGGAATGAGTTCCTCGGCCAACGCCATGGCTTCGCCGACGATCAGCAGCGCCGGGCCGCTGAGCGCAGCCGCCGCTTTGGCCAGGCCCGCCAGCGTGGTCACGATGCGCCGCTCGTCGGGGCGCGAGGCGTTCTCGACGATCAGCGCCGGCGTGGACCCCGCCCGGCCCGCCGCCATCAGCCGCGCGGCGATCGGGGCAGCCATCGACAGGCCCATGTAGACCACCACCGTCTGGTTGGGCCGCGCGAGGCTCTCCCAGTCGAGATCCGGCTCGCCGCCCTTCGCCGCATGGCCGGTGACGAAGGTCACCGCCTGGGCCGAGCCGCGATGGGTGAGCGGCCCGCCGGCCCCGGCGCCGGCCGCGAGCGCCGCGGTCACGCCAGGGATCGCGTGGCATTCGACGCCCGCCTCGCGGCAGGCCTGCAGCTCCTCGCCGCCGCGGCCGAAGATGAACGGATCGCCGCCCTTCAGCCGCACCACCCTCAGGCCCTCGCGCGCGAAGGCCACCAGCATGCGGTTGATCTCGTCCTGGCTGAAGGAGTGCCGCGACTTGCGCTTGGCGACCGAGATGCGGCGCGCCGTCTGCGGCGCAAGCGCGAGGACCTCAGTCGTGACCAGACCGTCGTGCACCACGACCTCAGCGCCCTGCAGCGCCTTCAGGGCCTTGATCGTCAGAAGCTCGGGATCGCCGGGGCCCGCGCCGACCAGCCACACCGCGCCCGCGCGCGAGCTCCGGCCGCCCCCGAGGACCACCAGGCGCTTCGGTCGCATTGCGCTGTCGCGTCGCTGCGGCATTAGCTTCTCTATAAGCTCTGTGCTTCAAATCGAGACGGGACGGGGTCGCCCCCGCCCCGCTCGCACCCGCCGGCGAAAAGGGCCGATACACCGGCGGACGCTTGCAATTAGGTCGGCCAAGCCCCACTTCGCAAGCCAAGGACTTCTGCCCGGGCTGTCAGGAATTCTCATGGAACGCATGCAGGAGCGCCGCCGCTTGCCGCCGCTCAACGCGCTCCGCGCCTTCGAGGCGGCCGCCCGGCACCTGAACTTCAGCCGCGCCGCCGACGAGCTTTCGGTGACCCCGGGCGCGGTCAGCCAGCAGATCCAGAATCTCGAGGACTACGTCGGCGCGGCGCTGTTCAAGCGCACCCCCAAGGGCCTGTTGCTCACCGACGCCGCCCAGACCGCGCTCCCGGCCTTGCGCGAGGCCTTCGACCGGCTCGCCGAGGCCGCCTCCCTGCTCACCGCGGCGGTCGATGGCCGGCGGCTGACGCTGACGGCGCCGCCTTCGCTCGCCGCCAAGTGGCTGGTGCCGCGGCTGGGCGCGTTCGAGCAGGCGCATCCGCAGGTCGACGTCTGGCTGCAGGCCGGCATGGAGATCGTCGACCTCACCGCCGGCGAAGTCGACCTCGCGATCCGTTACGGCTCGGGCCGCTATCCGGGGCTGGAGATCAAGCGCCTGATGGGCGAAAGCGTCGTGCCGGTGATCAGCCCCGAGCTGCACGGGCAAGCCCCGCTCAATTCGCCGGGCGACCTCGCCCGCCACGTGCTGCTGCACGACGGCTCGCCCGACCTCGACGATTCCTGCCCCGACTGGCCCATGTGGCTGGCCGCCCGCGGGGTCAAGGGGATCGACGGCACGCGGGGGCCCAGGTTCAACCAGTCGAGCCTGGTGATCGAGGCGGCGGTGAACGGCCGCGGCGTGGCGCTCGCCAAACGCACGCTCGCCCAGGCCGACCTGGAAGCCGGCCGG
>NZ_DATIMC010000104.1:0-8766 GCF_035475775.1 Phenylobacterium sp.
ACCGCGGCGACCCTGCCCGAGATCATCCAGGAGATGCTGCTCACCACCACCTCCGAGCGCCAAGGCCGGGTCATCGACCGCGACCAGTCCGCCTCCATGGAGAAGAAGAAGCAGGAGGGGTATTTCTGATGGGCCGCCTGGCTCAGTTGCTCCCGCTCAGGGGGAGCTGTCCCGGAGGGACTGAGGGGGCTTCCGCTCAGAACGAGCTACTGCGGCCCCGCGGCGGAAACCCCCTCCGCCGCTTCGCGCTTCCCCTCCCGCTGCGGGGGAGGAACTAGGACATGGCCCACCAGTCGGCGCTGATCGCCGAGGACATCGAAGGCTACCTCAGGGCGCACGAGGTCAAGAGCCTGCTCCGCTTCCTGACCTGCGGCTCGGTGGACGACGGCAAGTCCACGCTGATCGGGCGGCTGCTGTACGATTCGAAGATGATCTTCGAGGACCAGCTGGCGGCGCTGGAGGCGGACTCCAAGCGGCTCGGCACGCAGGGCGGCGAGATCGACTTCGCGCTGCTGGTCGACGGCCTGGCGGCCGAGCGCGAGCAGGGCATCACCATCGACGTCGCCTACCGCTTCTTCTCCACCGACAAGCGCAAGTTCATCGTCGCCGACACGCCGGGCCACGAGCAGTACACGCGCAACATGGTGACCGGCGCCTCGACCGCCGACGCCGCGGTGATCCTGATCGATGCGCGCAAGGGCGTGCTGACCCAGACCAAGCGGCACAGCTACCTGGTGAGCCTCTTGGGCATCCGCCACGTGGCGCTGGCGATCAACAAGATGGACCTGGTCGGCTGGTCGCAAGAGGTGTTCGACCAGATCGTCGCCGACTACCACGATTTCGCCGCCCGCATCGGGATCAAGGTCTTCACGCCGATCCCGATGTCGGCGCTGAAGGGCGACAACATCACCGAGCTGTCGGCCAACCTGGGTTGGTACGCGGGCCAGCCGCTGATGCGCTGGCTGGAAGACCTGCCGGTCGAGGACGAGCTGCAGGCCAGGCCCTTCCGCATGCCGGTGCAATGGGTGAACCGGCCGAACCTCGACTTCCGCGGCTTCTCCGGCCTGGTCTCTTCCGGCGTCATCCGGCCGGGCGACAGGGTCAAGGCCCTGCCCTCGGGCCGCGAGACCGTCGTGGAGCGCATCGTGACCCTGGCCGGCGACCTGCCGCAGGCCGTGGCCGGCCAGGCGGTGACGCTGACGCTGACGGACGAGATCGACGTCTCCCGCGGCGACGTGCTCGCCGAGACGAAGTCGCCGGCCGCCGTCGCCGACCAGTTCGAGGCGACGCTCGTGTGGTTCGACGACGAGCACATGCTGCCGGGGCGGCCCTACCTGATGAAGCTCGGGACGCGCACGGTCGCGGCCCAGGTCACCGAGCCCAAGTACAAGGTCAACGTGAACACGCTCGAGCACCTCGCCGCCAAGCGGCTGGAGCTCAACGAGATCGGGGTGGTCAACCTGTCGACCGACGCCCCCGTCGCCTTCGATCCCTACGAGGAGAACAAGGACCTCGGCGGATTCATCCTGATCGACCGGATCTCCAACCGCACGGTGGGCGCGGGCCTCCTGCACTTCGCGCTGCGGCGCAGCCAGAACATCCACTGGCAGGCGCTCGACGTCGACAAACAGGCGCGGGCGCTCGCCAAGGGCCAGGCCGGCCGGGTCGTCTGGTTCACGGGCCTCTCCGGCGCCGGCAAGTCGACCATCGCCAACCTGGTGGAGAAGAAGCTGCACGCCGACGGGCGGCACACCTACCTGCTGGATGGCGACAACGTCCGCCACGGGCTCAACAAGGACCTCGGCTTCACCGAGGAGGACCGGGTGGAGAACATCCGGCGCGTGGCCGAGGTGGCCAGGCTGATGGTCGACGCCGGCCTGATCGTGCTGGTCTCCTTCATCTCGCCATTCCGCGCCGAGCGGCGGATGGCGCGCGAGCTGCTGGCCCCCGGCGAGTTCGTCGAGGTGTTCGTCGACACCCCGCTGGCGGAGGCGGAGCGCCGCGACGTGAAGGGGCTCTACGCCAAGGCCCGCGCGGGCGAGCTGAAGAACTTCACCGGCGTGGACTCGCCCTACGAGCCGCCGGAGCACGCGGAGCTCCGCATCGACACCACGCGGCTCGCGCCCGAAGCCGCCGCCGAGGCGATCGTCCACTGGCTGGACGGCGCCGAGCCCTCAGGAATCTGAACCGCCGGTGGAACCCGGCGTCGGCGCGGCGGTTGGAGCGGCGGGCTGGCCAAGCGCCAGTCGCGAAGCCCTCGAGTGGAGGCCCGGCGGCCCGCATTCCGGCCGCCGGGCCCATCGCTCAGTCGTTTCGCGACAGTTCCTCCTGCGGAGGAGCATTGCGCCGCCCGACATCCAGGAAGTCTCGCGCGCTGAAGCCCTCCGGCGAGGCGACCTCGACGATCGGATCGTCGCGGTCGTCCCACTCGAGCCGCAGCGCCTTGGTCATCACCGCGTGCATGTCGTAGAGGCAGGTGATGTAGGTGAGCTCGAGGATCTCCTCGTCGGAGAGGAAGCCCTTCAGGGCCGTGAACACCGCCTCGGGCGTGCGGCCGGCCTGCAGCACCAGGCAGTCGGCGTAGGCCAGCACCGCCCGCTCCCGCTCATCGAAGACGTCGGCGACCTGCCAGTGCGGCACGGCGGCGATCTTCGCCTCCGGCACGCCCAGGCCGCGCAGCGACTTGCAGTGCTGGGAGAAGACGAACTGGCTGGCCTTCGCCCAGCCGGCGCGGGTCTGGGCGAGCTCGCGCAGCACCGGGTCGAGCTTGCGGTTGGGATTGCGGTAGAGGGCGAAGCCGCGGTTGCAGTGGTCGAGCACGTCCGGGGCCAGCGCGAAGACGGTCCACCAGTCGCCGCGCGTGCCGGTGGAGGTGCCGGGCTGGCTCACCGGGTCGCGGTCCTCGAACAACAGGTCGTAGGTGCGCTTCACGACCTCGCTCTCGGCGGCCTTGCGCGAGACCTGGCGAAGGCGGGGCATCAGGCGACGGGCTCCGCAGCGCGAGCGGGTTCGTGCGCGACGTCCTCGGGCCCGAAGCCCCTCAGGGTCGCTGCGTATTCCAGCATGATGCCGTTGGGATCGCGGAAATAGACCGAGCGGATCCAGACCCCCTCGTGCATCTCGCGCGCCACGCCGGCGGCGCTGTCGTCGTGGTTCACCACCACGGGCGCCGAGACGTGCACGCCGCGGGACTTGAGCTTTGCGATGGCGCCTTCCAGCTCGTCCTCGTCCATGTGGAAAGCCACGTGGTTCATCGAGCCCACCGCCGACATCGGCTTTGCCGGAAAGTCGGCGACCGAAGCGATGCCCGGCGCCGCCTGGGGCGCATCGGCCCACCAGAAGAAGGCGAGCAGCGTGTCCCCGCCGCAATCGAAGAAGAAGTGCTGGCCGCCGTCTGGCAGGGCGACCGTCTTCACCAGCGGCATGTCGAGCGTCTCGGTGTAGAACTTCACCGTCTCGGCCATGTCTCGGCAGACCAGCGCCAGGTGGTTGATGCCCTTGGCATTGAGTTTGTCGGTTCGCATCGACGCCTCCTTCAGAGGTCCGTGGAAATCAGAACGTCAGTACGATCTTGCCGAAGTGCTCGCCGCCGCGCATCGCCTCGAACGCGGCCTTGGCCTCGGTCCATGGAAACAGCTTGTCGACGACGGGGCCGATGCGGTGCTGCTCGATCGCCTTGCACATCGCCTCGAACGCCTCGCGCGAGCCCACTGACAACCCCTGCAGCTTGGCGGAATTGCCGATCAGGGCTGCCGGGTTGAACGGGTTCCCCTGCCCGGCCACCACGCCGATGATCGCGATATGGCCGCCGATCCGGATGGCCCGCATCGACTGCTCGATGGTGCCGCCGCCGCCCACCTCCAGGATCAGGTCCGCGCCCACGCCGCCGGTCGCGGCGCGCACGGCTTTCGCCCACTCGGGCTCGGCGCGGTAGTTCACCCGGTGATCGGCCCCCAGCGCCTCGGCGCGCGCAAGCTTCTCGTCGGAGGACGAGGTGATCAGCGTCCGGCAACCCGCGGCATGTGCGAACTGCAGGCCGAATATCGAGACCCCGCCGGTGCCCTGCAGGACGACCGTGTCGCCGGGCTTCAGGCGCGCATCCTCGAACAGGCCGCGCCAGGCGGTGAGCGCTGCGCACGGCAGGCAGGCCACCTGCTCGTCGGTGAGGAAGTCCGGGACCTTCGACAGGCCCTGCTCGGAGAAGACGCCGAGCTCGCGCCCGGCGCCCGGGATCGGATAGCCGAGCGCGGTGGAGAGCTTCTCCTGGGTCGGCGGCCCGGCGATCCAGCCCTGGAAGAACAGGGTCGCCACGCGATCCCCGACCTTGACGCGGGTCACGCCCGCGCCCACCGCCTCGACCACGCCGCAGCCGTCGGAGAAGGGGATGATCGGGCCGGCCGTCGCCGGGCCGCGCCCATAGATCCCGCCGACCATCAAGAGGTCGCGGTAGTTGAGCGAGACCGCGCGCATGCGGATCAGGACCTCGCCCGGACCCGGCTTCGGGTCCGGCAGCTCGACGACCTTGATCTGGTCGAGCCCCCAGGGCTCGGCGACGTTGAGCGCGCGCATTCAGATCCTCCCGCGCCATCTAGCGGCCGGCGACCCCCGCTCGGCAAGGCTGTCCTCGCGTCAGCTCAGGCGCGAGCCGAGGGCAGCACGGCGTTGTCGCCCCACTGGCCGGGGTCGTGGCCGAACACCATCACCGTTTCGGGCTCGCGCATCGCCAGCAGGGCGTCGAGCGAGCGGTTCATGGCGGCGTGGTCGGAGAACTCCGGGAAGCGGCGCGTCTCGACCACCTCGCAGGCGTAGCAGGCGTCGCCCACCAGGATGTGGTCGCCCTGGGCGTTGCGGACCCGCAGCGACTGGTGGCCGGGCGTGTGGCCATAGCTCGGGACCAGCACCGCCGAACCGTCGCCGAACAGGTCGTGCTCGCCGTCGACGAGCTTCAGCTGATGACCGAGGTCGAAGTAGACGCGCGGCAGGAAGTAGCGCCCGGCGACCTCGTCATCCATGCCGGCTTCCCACTCGCGCTTCTGGACGACGAGGGTCGCGTTCGGCAGCTGGGCCAGGCCGCCGGCGTGGTCGAAGTGCAGGTGCGAGGCGACCACCCAGCGCACCCGCGCCGGATCGATCTCGAGCCGCTCGAGATGGGCGGTGAGCGTCTCCTGCGCCGTGAGCTTCACGTCCGCGCCCTGCGCCCGCAGCAAGCCGCGATAGGCGTCGGCCTCGTCCATCATCCCGAGCGGCAGGCCGGTGTCGAACAGCGCCACCCCGTCCGGATGCTCCAGCACGTAGAACGGCACCGGCACGTCGATCGGCGCATCGCCCGACAGGCCGAGTCCCGCCGGGGTCGTGTGGAACTGGCCGCAGACGCAGCCGAACAGGCGAAAGGCCATGCAACCCTCCTCGACATTGCAGGAGGCTACGCCCGGGCGGCGGCTTCAATCCAGCCGCTTCACGCCATAGAGCCGGACCGCGCCGACCAGGCCGGCCGCGCTCATGGCGCTCATCAAGAGGTAGCCCTGCGCGCCGTAGCGGTCGAACAGCCAACCCGAGGCGATGGTCGCCAGGCCCGAGATGAAGCCCCCGGAGAGCGACGAGTTGATCGCCTGGGCGGCCGAGGCGTTGCGCGGCGCCGACAGCCGCTGGGCGAGCTCCAGAGAGGCCAGGAACGTCGCCGCGTAGGAGAGCGCATGCAGCCCCTGCAGCGGGAACACCAGCCAGAGCGGCGGCGAACAGGCGTAGGCCGTCCAGCGGACGATGGCGGCGGCTCCGCCGAGCACCAGCAGGCGTCGCGCGCCCATCCGGCGGCGCCACGGCTCCAGGAGCCACATGAAGACGATCTCCACCGCCACGCCCGTGGCCCAGAGCAGGCCGGTCAGGCTTTCCGGAACGCCCTGCTGCTTCCAGGCGAGCGTCGAGAACGCGTAGTAGAAGGCGTGCGCCGACTGGATCAGGCCGGCCGACAGCACCGCGGTCAGGAACACCGGATCGCGCAGCAGCTCGCCGACCCCCGCCATCCGTTCCGCAAGGCCCGCCATATGACCCTCGTCGTGGACCGGGTCGGGCGGCAGCAGCAGGCGCGCACCGAGCCCGGTCAGCGCCACGGCGGCGACCATCCACACCAGCACCAGTTCGGGCGTACCGCGCGTGATCAGCCAGCCCACCGCCAGGTTGCCGACGATGAAGGCGGCCGAGCCGATCGCCCGCACGCCGCCGAAGTTGAAGCCGTCGCGGGCGGCGCGCTTCAGCGTGATCACGTCGGCCAGCGGCGACAGCGTCGAATACATCGACGAGGCGGCGAACCAGACCACGGCCCAGCCCGCGAAGCCGAGCGGCAGCGCCATGGCGCTGTAGAGCGCCGTCACGGCCGCGGCCATGACGATCAGCGCCGTGCGGCGGAGCCGGAAGCTGTCGGCCCAGACCGCCAGCAAGGGCGCGGTGAACGCCCTGGCCATCATCGGCAGCGACAGGATCAGGCCGATGCGCGCGCCGGAGAGCCCGTGGTGGGCGAACCACACGGGGAGATAGGGCGAGCTCGCCCCGGTCCCGATGAAGATCGCCCCGTAGAAGAGGCCCAGGCGCAGCGGCGGCGGCATGGGGCGGGGATTAGCAGGAGTCTCCCCGCCCTTCTCCCTCGCGGGAGAAGGATGCTTGCGTCGTCATCGTCTCCTGCCACTAATCGCTGATCAGCGATCAGGGAGGCCGCGATGACCCGAGCCAACAGCCGCGATCGGCAGCTCAGAGACCGCGCCGAGGCGGTGATCCCGGGCGGCATGTACGGCCACCAGGCGGTGGGCCTGCTGCCCGAGGACTACCCGCAGTTCTTCGAGCGGGGCGAAGGCGCGCATATCTGGGATGTCGACGGCAGCCGCTACCTCGACCTCATGTGCGCCTACGGACCGAACCTGTTCGGCTACGCCAACCCGCAGATCGACGCCGCCTACGTCCGCCAGCTGGGCCTGGGCGACACGCTCACCGGCCCGACGGCGCTGATGGTCGAGATGGCGGAGGCTATGGTGGCGATGGTGAGCCACGCCGCCTGGGCCATGTTCTGCAAGAACGGCACCGACGCCACTTCCATGGCCCTGACGATCTCCCGGGCGCACACGCGCAAGAAGACGGTGATCCGGGCCAAGGGCGCCTACCACGGCGCGGCGGCCTGGTGCACGCCGCGGCCGGCCGGCGTGATCGAGACCGACCGGGCGCACCAGATCTTCTGCGACTACAATGACGTCGCCTCGCTGGAGGAGGCCGCCGCGCAGGCCGGCGACGACCTCGCCTGCATCTTCGCCGCGCCCTTCAAGCACGACGCCTTTATCGACCAGGCCGAGCCGGACCTCGCCTACGCCCGCAAGGCCCGCGAGATCTGCGACCGCACCGGCGCGCTCCTGGTGGTCGACGACGTGCGCGCGGGGCTGAGGCTGGCGCGCGATTGCTCCTGGAGCCGCATCGGCGTCGAGCCGGACCTCTCGACCTGGGGCAAGTGCATCGCCAACGGCCATCCGATCTCCGCGCTGCTGGGCTCGGACAAGGCCCGCAAGGCCGCCAGCGTGATCTTCGTCACCGGCTCCTTCTGGTACCAGGCGGCGCCCATGGCCGCCGGGCTCGAGACGCTGCGGCTGGTGCGCGACACCGACTACCTGGAGCGGATCACCGCGCTGGGCCGGCGTCTGCGGGACGGCCTTGCGGAACGCGCCGAAGCGGCGGGCTTTGCGCTTCGCCAGACCGGGCCGGTGACCATGCCGCTGTTCCTGTTCGAGGACGATCCGGATCTCAGGAAGGGCTTCTGCTTCTCCTCGGCGATGCTGGATCGCGGGATCTATGTGCACCCCTGGCACAATATGTTCCTCTGCGCGGCCATGACCGAGGCCGACATCGACCAGGCGCTGGCCGCGGCCGAGGGGGCGTTCGCGGTGCTCAAGGGCGCCGCCGGAACCCTGCCGCCGGTCGAAAAGCTCGCCTTCCTGGCCGGAGCCCACTGATGGACGACTATTCCGAGCACGACGGCCTGGGCCTGGCGGAGCTGGTCCGGAAGAAACAGGTCACGCCGGCCGAGCTGGTGGAGGCGGCGATCGCGCGCGCCGAGCGGCTGAACCCGACGCTGAACGCCATCGTCTACAAGGGTTACGACGACGCCCGCGCCTGGGCTCGGGGCGAGCTGCCGGACGGGCCCTTCCCCGGCGTGCCGTTCCTGATCAAGGACCTCGGCATGCCGGTCGCGGGCTGGCCCCGGACATCCGGCTCGAAGTTCGCGCGAGACCTGGTCGACAGCGAGGACGGCGGGCTCACCCGTCGCTACCGCGCCGCCGGCGTCGTGCCGATCGGCAAAAGCAACACGCCGGAGTACGGCATCACCGGCACCACAGAGAGCGCGCGGCTCGGACCCTGCCGCAATCCATGGGATCCCGACCATATCGCCGGCGGCTCCTCGGGCGGCTCGGCGGCGGCGGTGGCGGCGGGGATCGTTCCCCTGGCGCACGCCTCCGACGGCCTGGGCTCGATCCGCATCCCGGCGGCCTGCTGCGGGCTGGTGGGGCTGAAGGTCACCCGCGACCGCAATCCCAACCTGCCGGACGGCTACGACTATGCGCTGGGCAATGTGGTCGACCACGTGGTCAGCCGCACGGTTCGCGACAGCGCCGCCATGCTCGACGCCACCGGCTGGCCGGAGCCCGGCTCGCCCTATCCCGCCCCGCCCAAGGCCCGGCCCTATGTCGAAGAGGTGGCCGCCACACCCGGCAAGCTGCGCATCGCCTGGTCGTC
>NZ_DATIMC010000105.1:0-61912 GCF_035475775.1 Phenylobacterium sp.
GTCGAACTGGACGCCGTCCTCGTGCAGGTCGTCGGAGCCCAGGCGCATGGAGAGCGGCAGGCGCTCCGGCCACACCTCGCGCACCGCGTCGAGCGCCTCGAGGTGGAAGCGCAGGCGGTTGTCGAACGAGCCGCCATACGAGTCCGTCCGCCGATTGGCCAGCGGCGAGAAGAAGCTCGCCCCGAGGTAGCCGTGCGCGAAGTGCAGCTCCAGCCACTCGAATCCCGCCTCCAGGGCGCGGCGCGCGGCGTCGCGGTAGGCGCGGTGGATGGCCTTGATCTCGCCCACGCTTAGCGCATGCACCGGCTGGACCGCCTTGCCGCCATAGGGGACCGCCGAGGGGCCCACCACCTGCCAGCCGTCGGGATCGTCCGGCGGCAGCTGGGCGCCGCCTTCCCAGGGCTTGCGCTCGCTGCCCTTGCGGCCGGTGTGGCCGAGCTGGATCGCCGGGACCGCGCCCATGTCCTTGACGATGGCGGTGACGCGGGCGAGCCCCTCGATCTGGGCGTCGTCGTAGATGCCGCCGCAGCTGACGCTGGTCCGGCCCGTGGGCGTGATCGCCAGCTGCTCGGGGAACACCATGCCGAAGCCGCCGGCCGCGCGCGAGCCCGCCAGCATCACGTGGAAGTCGTTCATCAGGCCGTCGCGCGAGCGGTACATGGTCATCGGCGACATCACGATGCGGTTGCGGAGCGTGACGCCCTTCAGCGTGTAGGGCGTGAACAGGTCCGGCATGCCGATCTCCGCGAGGCTCGAGGCTGTACTGCGGGGATTTGCTAGAGCCTCGCGCGATGTGGCGCCAGCCTGGGCCAGCCGGAGCAATCGATCCGGGGCCTGCGCCGCCCTCTCCCGGCCTCTCCCTTGGCGCTGCGCGCCAGGGAGAGGAGCAGCTCATGATTTCCGGAAGAAGCCGTGGATGCGCTGGGCCAGCGCTTCGGAGACGCCTTCGACCTTGGCGAGGTCCTCGACCGAGGCGCGGCTGACGCCGCGGGCCGAGCCGAACGCGTGCAGGAGGGCGCGCTTGCGCGACGGACCGACGCCCTCGATCTCGTCGAGCGGGTTCTTGCGCATGTCCATGGCGCGGCGCGTGCGGTGGCTGCCGATCGCGAAGCGGTGCGCCTCGTCGCGCAGGCGCTGCAGGTAGTAGAGCACCGGCGACTTCGGCTCGAGCATGAAATAGGGCTTGCCCGGGATGTAGAACCGCTCCAGGCCGGCGTCGCGGTCGGGCCCCTTGGCGACGCCGACGACGGGGATGTCGTCGACGCCGAGGTCGGCCATGATCTCCACGACCGCGCTCACCTGGCCCTGGCCGCCGTCGATCAGCACCAGGTCGGGACGGATCGCCTCGCCGCCCTCCTCTTCCTCCTTGATGAGGCGACCGAACCGGCGGCGCAGCACCTCCTTCATCATCCCGAAGTCGTCGCCCGGGGTGAGCTCGCTCGAGCGGATGTTGAACTTGCGGTACTGGTTCTTCTGGAAGCCCTCGGGGCCGGCCACGATCATGCCGCCCACCGCGTTCGTGCCCATGATGTGGGAGTTGTCGTAGACCTCGATGCGCTCCGGCTGCGCCTCCAGGCCGAAGGCCTCGCAGACGCCGGCCAGCAGCTTCGACTGGGCCGAGCTCTCGGCCATCTTGCGGCCCAGCGCCTCGCGGGCGTTGGTGAGCGCCGCCTCGACCAGCTCGCGCTTCTCGCCGCGCTGCGGGCGGCTGATCTCCACCTTGCGGCCGGCCTTGATGGCGAAGGCCTCGCAGATGAGGTCCTTGTCGGAAGGCTCGATGTTGAGGAGGATCAAGCGGGGGATCGGCTTGTCTTCGTAGAACTGGCCGAGGAAGGCCGCCATGACATCCGGATCCTCGTCGGCCTTGTCGACGCCCCCTTGCGGTATCTTGGGAAAATAGGCGCGGTTGCCCCAGTTCTGGCCGGCGCGGAAGAAGAACACCTGCACGCAGGCCTGCCCGCCCTCGGCGTGGAGGGCGAAGACGTCGGCCTCGTCGACGGTCTCCGGATTGACCTTGGTCTCCTGGGCGATGGAGGCCAGCGCGCGGATGCGGTCCCTGAGGCGCGCGGCGCGCTCGAACTCCAGGTCGTCGGCGGCGGCCTGCATCTGCTGGCTCAGGGTCGCCATCACCGCCCGGCTCTTGCCGCGCAGGAAGAGCTGGGCCTGGTCCACCAGGCCGTTGTAGTCCTCCAGGCTGACCAGGCCGGTGCAGGGCGCCGAGCAGCGGCGGATCTGGTGCAGCATGCAGGGCCGCGTGCGGGTTTCGTAGACGCTGTCGGTGCAGGAGCGGAGCAGGAACGCCTTCTGCAGGGTGTTCAGCGTGCGGTTCACCGCCCAGGCCGAGGCGAACGGGCCGTAGTAGTCGCCGGGGATGGCGTGGGCGCCGCGGTGCTTCTTGAGCTGCGGCGCGGGATGGTCGCGGCGGATCAGGATCTCGGGGAAGCTCTTGTCGTCGCGCAGCAGCACGTTGAACCGTGGCTTCAGCTGCTTGATCAGGTTGATCTCCAGCAGCAGCGCGTCGGTCTCGGTGCGGGTGACCACGAACTCCATGGCCCGCGTCAGGTCGACCATGTGGGCGATGCGCTGGGTGTGGAAGCGGCCCTGGGCGTACTGCACGACGCGTTTCTTCAGCGAGCGCGCCTTGCCGACGTAGAGCACCTCGCCCTCGTCGCCGACCATGCGGTAGACGCCCGGCCTGTCGGGCAGCCGCTTGACCTCGTCCTTGATCAGCGCCGCGCCGCTGAGCGGCGCCTCGGCGGGGGTGTCGAGCATGCGCCAGATATAGGCCGCTTCGCGCCCCTCCGGCAGGCGCCTGCGGCGTCCTCCCTCCCTTGATGGGGAGGGGCAGACCGCGAAGCGGTCGGGGTGGGGGAGTCCGGGCCAAACTCAGACGTCGGTGATGATCGCGACCTCCCCACCCTGCCGTCGCTCCGCTCCGGCTGTCCCTCCCCATCGAGGGAGGGAGTCACACCTTCGCGAGGCCGCCGGCGATCTTCTCGTGCACCGCCTTGGTGAGCTTGACGTAGCCGCGGCGGGGGTCGTGGAAGTAGAGCGGGCCCTTGATCCTGGCCGGATCGTAGCCGTCGGCGACCAGGTCCATCTTGCGCAGCTTGAAGGTGCCGGTGGTCTCCATGGCCGGCAGGATGCGCACGAACAGCGGCTGGGCGTAGGCCGGCAGGTCGCGGGCGATGTGCTCGCCGAACGCCTTGATGTCGAACTCCGGCCCGACCACCAGGGCGGCCATGCCGGCCCGGCCCTCGGCGCCCTCGACGGCCACGCCATAGACGTTGGCCTCGCGCACGCCGGGCGCCGCCTGCAGCCGCTCGGCGACCTCATTGGTGGAGACGTTCTCGCCCTTCCAGCGGAAGGTGTCGCCGATCCGGTCGACGAAATAGAAGTAGCCGTCGGCGTCGGTCTTCATCAGGTCGCCGGTGGCGAACCAGGCGTCGCCCTTGGCGAACACGTCGCGCAGCACCTTCTTCTCGGTGGCCGCCTTGTCGACATAGCCGGAGTACTCGGCGCGGGCGTCGCCGCCGATCCGGCCGATGCACTCGCCGATCTGGCCCGGGCCGCACTCGATGCAGAAGCCGTCGGCGCCGCGGATCGGCTGCTCGCGCTCGACGTCGAACTGCACCAGGCGGATGTTGAACCGGCCCCGGAGCCACTTGGGCGCGCGGCCGATCGCGCCTTCGCGGCCATCGAAGTTGAACATCGAGACGTTCCCCTCCGTCGCGCCGTAGAACTCCAGGATCTCGGGGATGTTGAAGCGGCTCTTCATCAGCGGCCAGATGTCGGGCCGAAGCCCGTTGCCGAAGGCGAGGCGGATGCTGTGCTTGCGCTCGTCCTCGGCCGGCGGCTGGTTGACCAGATAGCGGCAGAGCTCGCCGATGTAGACGAACATCGTGCAGCCTTCCTCAGCCACCTCGCCCCAGAAGTGGCTGGCCGAGAAGCGCCGGCGCAGCACCACCGAGCCGCCGTTCAGGAACGCGGCCCCCAGCGCGCAGAGCCCGCCGGTGGCGTGGTAGAGCGGCAGGGCCACGTAGATGCGGTCGCTCGCCCTGGCGCCGGTCGCGCCGGCGAAGCCGCGCATGTAGAGTTGCGCCCGCACGTGGGTGATGCGCGCCGCCTTGGGCATGCCCGTCGTGCCCGAGGTGAAGATCAGCAGCGCGGTGTCGTGGGCCCTCAGGTCGTCGCGCACGCCGCGGTCGGGCGGCAGTTGGCTGCAGCTCTTCAGCGCCTGCACGAGATCGCGCTGATCGCCGTGCGCCGGCCCCAGCACCCACTCGCGGACGGTCTTTTCCAGCAGGGGCCTCGCCGCCTCGAAGGCCGGCGCGGTCTCGGGGTCGACGATCACGTGGCTCGCGCCCGAGATGTTGAGGCAATGCGCCAGCGGCAGCCCCGCCAGCTGGTTGTTGATCAGCGCGGTGACCACGCCGATCTTCGAGAGCCCGTACCAGACCGCGAAGTATTCCAGCCGGTTGGGCATGAACAGCGCCACCGTCTGGCCGCGGCGCAGGTTCAGGCCCTTGGCCCAGTGGGCGAAGCGGTTGGCGATGGCGTCCAGCTCGCCATAGGTGACCGTGCGGCCCTCGAAGGTGAGCGCCGGCCGCTCACGCCACTTCTCGACGGCGTCCTGCAGGTCGTCACAGATCAGATTCCGGGACTCGGGGTCGATCGACTTGACGCGGGCCAGGGTGCGATTGAGGCCGCGCGCGAAGCGCCACTCCCGCTGGAGCTTGGCCTTCAGGCTCATCCGATTCTCCGACTTGCCGCGCAAGCTTGCGGGCGCGGGGAAGCGGCGGTCAAGCCGCCGGTGTCGCGCGATTGGTCACACTTCGGCGTGGCTCAGGAGAACCGCTCCCACGCCGACTGCCGCGATACGCCCAGCGGCTCGGCGATCGCCGCCCAGCTGACCTTGCGGGCCCGCAGAACCTCGACCAGAGACTGCAGGAAATCGCGGTTCGATTCCGAGGCGAAATCGACGGAGGGCAGCAGCTCGATGAGCTCCTCCGTGGGCCGCTTGAGCGGTTCGAAGGCCTTTTCCGCCGCGGGCGGCTTCCAGGTTCCGGCGATGATCTGGTCGCACAGGCCCACGCATTCGTTGCAGATGAAGACGCCGCGGGGACCGGCGATCAGCTTCTCCACCTTCAGCTGCGACTTGCCGCAGAAGGAGCAGTGCAGGATGTCCGGCAGCTTGCGGCCGATGGCGCGCTCGGTCTTGCGTCGCGCCTTGCGCTCGGCGGGCGACATCTTGCGGGCGGGCAGGGCCATGGCGGACTCCATCAGTCAGGGAATGCCTGACTGTCAGGTATGACCTGACGATCCGCCTGTCAAGGCCAACCTGACGTGTCCGTTGCTCCCGCTCAGCGCGGGACGCCGGTCAGAATCCGGTTGTGTATAGGTTCAATATAATTCTCCCAAAGGCGGTTCTTGCGCGAGCTTACCCATAGGCTGCGCTGCGCAAGGCAACGCTGCTCGTCGCGAATTTTGGAACTGCGGCCAGCCCGCCCCGTTCTGATCCCCGTGACACTCCGAGGAGAGACAGCGCATGTCTGTTGATTACACCCAGGGTTCGGGCAGCGAGCCGGCGAATACCCAGTCCGACGCCTCTATGTTCGCGCCGACCCCGATCTGGGAAAAGCAGAACCGCAGGCGACGCGGTGGCGCGGCTCGCGCCCGCGGCCCGATCGCGGCCGGCGGAGCAGCCGATGCCGAGGTGGACCGCGAGGCGGCGATGAGCCCGAACGCCGACACCGCCCTGCCGCGCGAGCGCCCTGCGCCGGCGCGCCGCAGCTCGATGGCGCCAGCCGCGATCGTGGTGGGCGTGATCATTCTGGCCGCCCTGGCCGCGGCTGGCTGGTACGCCACCCGCTCGAATTCCGGCATGGCCCAGATCACCCCCGGCGCCCCGGCCGGCACGACGCCGGCGACCGCCATCACGCCGGGCGCCGGGACGCTGGCCGCCAACACCCCGCCGCCGGTCACCCCGCCCGCGGGCGCGACCACGGCGCAGACGACGGTCACTCAGCACGTGACAACCACGCCGCCGGCCAGAACCCCCGTGCGCCGCCACTCCGCGACCCGCTCGAGCGCCATCTCCGCGGCGCCTGAACGTGCGGTGACCTCCACATCCGCCACCGGGGCTGGCGTCAACACCGGTGCGACGGCGCCCGCACCCGCCGCGCCCAGCCTGACCCCGCCGTCGCTGACGCTGGCGCCGCCGGCGCCCGCCACCGCCCAGCCGCCGCCCATCGCGCCGCCGCCGACGAGCGCGAGCCCTGCGCTTCCCAATACCGCGACGCCCGCCTCGCCGACGCCGCCGGGCGACGTCGGAACCACGACGGCGCCTCCGACCGCGCCGCAGTAGCCCTGATCCGCTGGAGTGGGCGGAGGGCGGCTCCCGTCACGGGAGCCGCTCTCTTCGCGTGCGCGCCTGAATGTGCGGCCGTGTCGCATCGCGGCGCAGGGCGGGTTTTGGCATTGGAAGGGGACTCACATCACCTTCCCACCACCACACCAGCCGCCGGGGGCGTGTCGCATGCTCAGCAAGAAGGATCTCGTCGAGTGGGGTTCGGCCGCCCTGGTCTTCGTCTGCGGCGGCCTGGCGGGCCACTATGCGTCGCTCGGCATGTCTCCCATCCAGTGGGCCGGCGCGGCGGCCGCGGTGCTGGGTTCAGTGACCGTCGCGGTCGCGGTCCGCGTCTGGCCCTCGCCGGTGAAGGTCAGGTCCGAGCGCCGCGACTGAGCCCGGCCGCAAGCCCCATCCGCCGGCGGATCCGGCGGTCCAGTCCATCCAGGAACGCCAGCAACGCCGCATCCGAGGTGCGCCGCCGCGCCTCGCCGGCGTGCCGCATGGCGTCGTCGGGCCCGCCGGTCTTCATCAGGCTCGAGGCCAGCCAGGCGCGCGCTTCGGCGGCGACCGGCGTCGGCAGCCCGAGCCTCAGCGCCTCCCGATAGAGCGGAATCGCCTCGGCCTCGCGGCTGTTGTTGTCGTGGAACAGGGCGAGATCGTAGCAGGCCTGCGCCCGCGCCGCCGGACCGGCGGCGGCCGCGACCGCCGCCTCCAGCGCCTGGCGGCTGCGCCGGGGCATGTCACTCGGCCGGCGTGACCGGAACCAGGATCTCGCCGCCCGCCTCGCGGAACCTCCTGGCCATCTCGTCGAGACCGGCCTCCACCTCGTTCTGAGCCCGCGCCGCCTCGCGGATGTCCTGGCTGATCTTCATGGAGCAGAACTTCGGCCCGCACATCGAGCAGAAGTGGGCGGTCTTCATCGCCTCCTTCGGCAGGGTCTCGTCGTGGAACTCGCGCGCCGTCTCCGGGTCGAGGCCGAGGTTGAACTGATCCTCCCAGCGGAACTCGAAGCGGGCGCGCGACAGCGCGTCGTCCCACAGGCGCGCGGTGGGGTGGCCCTTGGCGAGATCGGCGGCGTGGGCGGCGATCTTGTAGGCGATCACCCCCTGCTTGACGTCGTCGCGATCCGGCAGCCCGAGGTGCTCCTTCGGGGTCACGTAGCAGAGCATGGCGGTGCCGAACCAGCCGATCATCGCCGCGCCGATCGCCGAGGTGATGTGGTCGTAGCCGGGGGCCACGTCGGTGGTGAGCGGGCCCAGGGTGTAGAACGGCGCCTCGTGGCAGTGCTTCAGCTGCTCGTCCATGTTGGCCTTGATCTTGTGCATCGGCACGTGGCCGGGGCCCTCGATCATGGTCTGGACGCCATGCGCCCAGGCGATCTTGGTGAGCTCGCCCAGCGTGCGCAGCTCGGCGAACTGCGCCTCGTCGTTGGCGTCGGCGATGGAGCCCGGGCGCAGGCCGTCGCCCAGGCTGAACGAGACGTCGTAGGCCCGCATGATCTCGCAGATGTCGGCGAACCGCTCGTAGAGGAAGTTCTCCCGGTGATGCGCCAGGCACCACTTGGCCATGATCGAGCCGCCGCGCGAGACGATGCCGGTCACCCGCCTGGCGGTGAGCGGGATGAACGGCAGCCGGACGCCCGCATGGATGGTGAAGTAGTCCACCCCTTGCTCGGCCTGCTCGATCAGGGTGTCGCGGAACACCTCCCAGGTGAGGTCCTCGGCGACCCCGTGCACCTTCTCCAGCGCCTGGTAGATGGGCACGGTCCCGATCGGCACGGGCGAGTTGCGCACGATCCAGTCGCGGATGTTGTGGATGTTGCGCCCCGTGGAGAGGTCCATGACCGTGTCCGCGCCCCAGCGGATCGCCCAGACCATCTTGTCCACCTCGTCGGCCACGGTGGAGAGCACGGCGGAGTTGCCGATGTTGGCGTTGACCTTGACCAGGAAGTTCCGGCCGATCGCCATCGGCTCGAGCTCGGTGTGATTGATGTTGGCCGGGATGATCGCCCGGCCACGGGCCACCTCGCCCATCACGAACTCCGGCGTGCAGAAGTCCGGGATCTCGGCGCCGAACCCCTCGCCGTCGCGGATGGCGCGATCGCCGGCCTGGCGGCGCAGGTTCTCGCGGATGGCCACGAACTCCATCTCCGGCGTGACGATCCCGCGCCGGGCGTACTCGAGCTGGGTCACGGCCGCGTCCGGCCTGGCGCGATAGACGCGGCGCGGCGCGTCGAACCGCGGCGCGAGACCGGCGCCCTGGGCGAAGCCGTTGTCCTCCGGCTTCACGTCGCGGGGGGTCCCGACCAGCTCCACGTCGCCGCGCGAGACGACCCACGGCTCGCGAGTTTTCGAGAGTCCCTTCTCGATGTCGATGGCGGCCGTGGGATCGGTGTAGGGGCCGGAGGGATCGTAGAGCGTCAGCGGCGGCTCGCCCGCCGAAGGATGCACGGCAACCTCGCGGAACGGCACGCGGATGTCGGGCCAGATGACCCCGGGCTGATAGACCTTGCGCGATCCGGGCCGCTCGCCCGTGGGGACGGCGGCGGGGTCCAGCTGGCCGGCAGGCTTGTTCATGGCGCGGCTCCTAGGTTCGGGCGGGCCATGTCAACGAACGACGCGGGCGTCAGGTCAGGAGCCGAGTTCCCTTCCCTTCGCCGGCATGACCCGGATCAGGTTCGACGGGTCGCGGGGAAGAACCCGCCTCTCAGCCGCTCCGGCGGCGCCCCGAGGATGGCCGGACGTTAGGCCCGCGCGCACCGGGCCGCCAACCACTTTTCCTAAGGCGCCGGAACAGGCGCAAGCGTGCTAGGTTCACCCGTCCAGAGGAGTTACGTCATGAAGACTCTTGCTGTCCTTGGCGCGCTCAGCGCCGCCGCCTTGGCCCTGGCCGCCTGCGAAGACTACTATCCGGCGCCGCCGCCGCCGCCCGGCGCGGTGGCCGTCGCCCCCGCCTACGGCGTGCCTGCGGTGGCGGTGGCGCCCGCCTGCTTCCGCACCTACGACATCAAGAACCACACGGTGGCCGACGACCACACGCTCTACATCAACGTGTACAATCGTGCGGTCTATCGGATCGATCTCGCCGGATCGTGCCTGGCCGGCGCCACCTCGAGCGACCCGATCATCATGCGCGAGCCGCCGGGCTCGAGATACGTCTGCCATCCGATCGACCTGGACGTCGGCGTGCAGGTGGGCGGCGGCCCGCCCAACCATTGCATCGTGAGCGCGATCACCCCGCTCACCCCGGACCAGGTGGCCGCCCTGCCCCCGCGGCTCCGGCCGTAAGGGCCTACTCCATGCCTCTGCCTCTCGCATCGCGGGGGAGAGGAGGCTTGGAGCCGGTGACCGCGGCTGCTAGGGCGAGGTCATGCACCTCGCCCGCTTCGCGCCCGTGCGCTTTGCGCACCTGCCCACCCCGCTCGAACCGCTGCCGCGCCTGACCGAGGCCCTGATGACCAAGGGCGGCGGCGGCCCGAACCTTTGGGTCAAGCGCGACGACTGCACGGGCCTGGCAGGCGGCGGCAACAAGACCCGCAAGCTCGAGTACCTGCTGGGCGACGCCCTGGCCAACGACGCCGACACCCTCATCACCCAGGGCGCGATCCAGTCGAACCACGTGCGCCAGACCGCGGCGGCGGCGGCCAGGTTCGGGCTCGCCTGCGAGATCATCCTCGAGCACCGCACCGGCTCCAACGCCCAGGACTACAACCATTCCGGCAACGTGCTGCTGGACGAGCTGCTGGGCGCGAAGATCCGCACCGTGGCCGGCGGGACCGACATGAACCAGGCGCTGGCCGAGGTCGCGAGCGAGGTCGCCGAACGCGGCGGGCGGCCCTATGTGATCCCCGGCGGCGGCTCCAACATCATCGGCGCCTTGGGCTACGTGGAGTGCGCCCTGGAGCTGGTCGCCCAGGCCAACGAGATCGGGCTGGAGATCGACCGCATCGTCAGCGCCACCGGCAGCGCCGGCACCCACGCCGGGCTGGTGGCCGGCCTCGCGGTCATGGGGGCGGACATCCCGGTGCTCGGCATCGGCGTGCGCGCGCCCAAGGACGTCCAGGAGGCCAACGTCTTCAGGCTGGCGCAGGATGTCGCCGAGCTGCTCGGGCATCGCGAGCGCGTCACGCGCGAGATGGTCGTGGCCGATTGCGACTACGTGGGGCGCGGCTACGGCCTGGTCGACGAGGCGGTGATCGAGGCCCTGAAGCTCGCCGCCCGCACCGATGGCCTGCTGCTCGACCCGGTCTACACGGGCAAGGCCATGAAGGGGCTGATCGCGCTCGCCCGCAAGGGCGCCTTCGACGGGGAAACGGTGGTCTTCCTGCACACCGGCGGCGCCCAGGGCCTGTTCGGCTATCAGACGGAGCTGGAGGGCGAGCTCGCATGACCCAGAGCCTGACGCTCGGCGTGCTGGGCGGCATGGGCCCGGCGGCCACGCTCGACTTCCTGCAGAAGCTGCAGGCCTACACCCCGGCCGAGCAGGACCAGGACCACCTCCGGGTGCTGGTCGACATCAATCCCAAGGTGCCCGACCGCAACACGCCGGGCTCGCTCGCCGGCCCCGTGCTCGCCGAGATGGCGGGCGCGCTCAGGGGCGCGGGCGCCGACGTGCTGGCCATCGCCTGCAACACCGCCCACGCCTACGCCGGGATGATCCAGCGCGCCTCGGGCCTGCCGCTGGTCGACATGATCGAGACCGCCGCGCGGGCGGCCGCGCGCGGCGGCGCCATGCGGGCGGGCGTGCTCGGCACCCGGGGCGCGCTCAAGCTCTACCGCGAATACCTGGCGGCGCAGGCCATGGGTCTGGTCACCCTGCCGGCCGATCGCCAGGAGGCCTTCATGCAGGCGCTCTACCGCATCAAGGCCGGCGAGACCGGGCCGGAGGTGCGGCGCGAAATGGCGGGCCTCGCCAAGGCGCTGGTCGCAGAAGGCGCCGAGGTGGTGATCGCCGGCTGCACGGAGATCCCTCTGGTCATGGGCGCGGAGGACCTTAGGGTGGAGTTCGTCGAGCCCTCGGCGCTGCTCGCCAAGCGCTGCGTCGCGGTCTGCCTCGGCATGGAGGCCCTCCCCGTGCTGCCGGTCTAGCTCGTCTTCCGGGCGGAAGCGCTCGGCTGGAGCCTCAATGGAGGGCGGAAACCGATCCTTGCCGCTTGCGGTTCAGAGTCTAGTCTTCTCCCAGGGTAGTGGATCAAAGCCATGAGTGATGCTGTCGGCCCTGGCGATCTGGTTCTATGCGTCAACGCCGCCCCGAACCACGCCACCGGGAGGCCGGTGCCGCTCCGCGCCGGAGAGACCTATCGGGTCATCGCGGTCATGGAATTTGCCTGCCCCTGCGGACGTTCCGACGCCTTGCTCGATGTGGGCGTCGACTTCGCCTGGTGCCAGACGCGCTTCCGGCTTCTGCCCAAGCCCAAGGCCCAGGCCAGGACGCGCCGGGTCTCGGCGCCCAAGGAGAAGGAGACCATCCGCTGAACAGCGGGAGAGGCGCCGCTCGACGCTACAGCGTCGCGGCGTGGAAGGTGTCGCAGGCGGCGGGATCGCCGGTGGTCACGCCGGTGCGGAACCAGCGCATCCGCTGGGCCGAGGCGCCGTGGGTGAAGCTGTCCGGGACGACCTGGCCCTGCGTCTCCTTCTGCAGGGTGTCGTCGCCGACCGCCGAGGCGGCGCGCAGGCCGTCCTCGACGTCCTTGGGGTCCAGCGCCACCTTGCCGCCGGAGACCTCCGCGGCGTGGGCCGCCCAGACGCCGGCGTAGCAGTCGGCCTGCAGCTCCAGCCGCACCGAGCCGCTGGTCGCGCCATGCGCGCCGAGGCGCTCGGCCTCCTGGGTTTCGCCCAGCAGGTTCTGCACGTGATGGCCGATCTCGTGGGCGATCACATAGGCCCGCGCCGCATCGCCCTGCGCCCCGAAGCGGCCGGAGAGCTCCTGCCAGAACGAGAGGTCCAGATAGACCTTCCGGTCGTTCGGGCAATAGAACGGGCCCATGGCCGACTGGCCGAGCCCGCAGCCGGTGCCGGTTGATTCGTCGTAGAGCACCACCGCCGCGGGCGGCTGGTAGGTGCGGCCCTGCTGGCGGAAGATCTGCGTCCAGACGTCGTTCACGGACGTGGAGACGACATCCACGAAGCGGCCGGCCTGGTCGGCGGGCGTGCCGCGGACGCCCTGCTGCTGCTCGACCGGCTTGCCGCCGCCGCCCGAGAGCGCGCTCAAGGTGCTGGACGGGCTGATGCCGAAGACGAAGTAGCCGATCAGCGCGAGCACGACCCCGCCCGCGCCGATGCCGCCGATGTGGGCGGGCCGGAGCCCGCGCCGGTCCTCGACATCGCCGGATTCGCGGCCGCTTTCCCACTCCATGCCCGGTCTCCGCTGCGCAAGCCTCAGGCGAGGATAAACGCAGAGCCCCGCGCGGCGCTCCGAAGGCTCAGCGGCGGTTCTGGGCGGCGTCGAGGACGCGCTTGTTCGACTCGGCGAGCGCGCTGTCGGGAATGGAGGCCAGCGCGCCCGTGTCGATGCTGGGCGGCGGAGCCCCCTCGGTCACGTCCGGCAAAGGCAGGCGCGGATTGATCCGCTGCGCCTGGACATTGGCGATCGCCTCATCGGTGCGCTGCTGCGCCTCGATCGCGGTGAGCTGGTTCTGCAGGGCGATGGACTGCTGGCGCGCCATTTCCTGCTGCGCCCACAGCTCGTTGTACTGTGGCTGGATCGGGGTCTGGGGCGGCAACGGGTGGAAGGCCTGGGCCAGCGCGGGCGAGCCGGCGGCGGCGAGCAGGACGGCGAAAATGGCGGCGGGGCGCATGCAACGACTCACAAGGACGTCCTCCCAGATGGGGAAGATCGACCCCCGCCGCTATTCGCGGCGGGTGACGTGGAAACGCGTGAGCTCCTGTTTCGGGGCGTCCCAGTTGGGCGCCAGCTCCAGCGCCTTCTGGTAGTCGAAGTAAGCGGACTTGACGTCGTCCAGGCCTTCGTAGGCGAGCGCCCGGTTGTAATAGGCCTTCTCCGGCTCCTCGACGCCCAGGCTGATGCCCTTGTTGAGGTCCGCCAGGCCGTCGGAGTAGCGGTGCTCGGCGATGAACACCGCGCCGCGGTTCACATAGATCTCGCCGAGATCCGGCTTGTACTTGAGGGCGATGTTGAGGTCCTTCATCGCGCCATCCCACTCCATCCGGCGCAGTTTCATGATCCCGCGGTTGACATAGGTGCCGGCCCGATCGCGCGGGCTCAGGAACTCGGTGTCCAGCGCGCTGGTGCAGAGCTGTTCGTCGCGGTAGCTGGAGGCGCCGTGCATGGCCGCGTGCGAGCAGGCCTCGGCGAGCCCGCCCCCGATCACCGTCACGGACGCCCGCGCCGACCCTGCGGCCGCGAGGACCGCCGAGGCCGCCAGCACGCTCAAGGAAAGGTTCAGCCGGTTCATGGGCCTTCTCCGCAAGTCGGCGCAGCTTCCCCGGACCGCGTACCGATGTTCGGGAAAAGACTCCTCCCGGGGCGGCGGGCTGTCAACGCACAGCTTCCGTGAGGTCAATCTGAGGTCCCGACGCTATTTGTCGGCGGTGGTCAGCACGGCCTCGGGCGGGCCCACGAAGACGACCAGCATGCTGGCAGGCGCGGTCCGGCTGGCGTTGCCGCTCACCAGGTGATGCGCCCCGGCCGGCTCGAACCAGCTCTCGCCGGCCTTGTAGACGCGCGGCGCGGGCTCGCCCTCGACCTGGCTGCGGATCTCGCCTGAGAGCACATAGACGTACGCCGCCGCGCCGTGCCGATGCGGCCCGGAGCTCTCTCCGGGCGCATAGGAGACGGTGAGCGCCGTCAGCACCTGACCGTCGGCAAGCGGATGGCGGCCCTTCGGCGCCACCGTCGCCGCAGCCTGGGCGGCGCCCGCCAGGAGCCCCGCGGCCAGGCCTGCGATCACGGCGTGCTTCACCATGACGACCCTGTTCAAGGCTATTTTCATACCTGGACGGATAGGGACCTTGGGCTTGCGAGGCAATTCGGCATCGATGACCTCCTATCAGGCGCTTTTCGACGTGGGCGCGCCGGTTCGCATCAAGCCGCTCAGCGCGCTCGAGGCGTTCCGCAGATCCTGGACGCTGCATCATCCGCTGACGGAGGAACAGCTCGCGTTCGCCGGGCGGCCAGCAACGGTGGCGGCGGTCGGCTTCTACCACGGTGGAGATGTGCTCTACACGCTCGAGGACGTGCCCGGCACTTGGCATGAGCGGTGCTTGGGACAGCCCGGCGATCGCTGAAGCGGCCGGTTCGATCGCGAACGCAGAGCCGCAAGCAGATCTCCGGAGCTCCGCCGGGCGGCGAGCGGAACCTCTATGGTGCCCCAGGTCGGACTCGAACCAACACGTCCTTGCGGACAACAGATTTTGAGTCTGCCGCGTCTACCATTTCGCCACTGGGGCCAGGGCGGCCGGCACTCTAGCCATGGAGGCCTGAGGGTCAACGCGGCGGCGCCGTTTGAGGAGCGTCAATACCTGCGGCGCCAAGGTGGACCAGGCGACTTGTATTCGGGCCCCGCGAAGCGTAAATGATAATCAGTCGCAAGAGCGCGAAAGACCGCCCCTCCATGCACGACATGATCGCCGAGCCGATCGTCGAGACCGCGCCGCAGGCGCCGGGCGAGGCCGCGGGCCAGCTGGTGCGGCTGTCGCAGGCCAGGCCTGGACACCGCGGGATCATCGCGGAGGTGCGCGCCGAGACCCATCCCGGCGACCACGGGGTCGGCGTCGAGGAGCTGCAGCGGCGGCTCTTGGAATTCGGCTTCGTCGAGGGCGCCGAGATCGAGGTTCTGCACGAAGGCGCGATCCGCCGCGATCCCATCGCCGTGCGGCTCGACGACATGCGCGTCGCGCTGCGCCGCCGCGACGCGGAGGACATCTGGATCCTGCTGGGCCCGTAGATGAGCGAAGCGGCCTTACGGACCGCGCGCATCGCGCTGGTCGGCAACCCGAATTCCGGCAAGACGGCGCTGTTCAACGCGCTCACCGGCGCGCGCCAGAAGGTCGCCAACTACGCCGGGGTGACCGTCGAGCGCAAGGAAGGCCAGCTGCTCACGCCTGACGGGCGGAGCCTCTCGGTGCTCGACCTTCCCGGCACCTATTCGCTGCGCGCCCGCAGCCCCGACGAGGCGGTCACCCGCGACGCGGTGCTGGGCAAGCTGGCCGGCGAGCAGGCGCCGGACGTGCTGGTCTGCGTGGCCGACGCGACGAACCTCAGGCTGGTGCTGCGGCTGATCCTCGAGCTCAAGGCGGTCGGCCGGCCGATGGTGCTGGCGCTCAACATGTACGACATCGCCCAGCGGCAGGGGCTGCGGATCGACCTGGAGGGCCTGGCCCACGAGCTTGGCTGTCCGGTGGTCACCACGGTGGCGACGCGCAAGCGCGGCATCGAGGACCTCGTCGCCAAGGTCGACGCCCTGGCCCGCGCGGGCGAGCTGCCTGCGGAGAGCCGCTGGCGCGAGCCCTCCGCCCAGGAGATCCGCCAGGCGCACCGGCAGGCGCAGCGCATCCTCAAGAGCTATGTCCGCCCGCCCGAGCGGCCCGACACGCTCACCGCCAAGATCGATGCGGTGCTGCTGCATCCGGTCGCGGGGCTCGCCATCCTGCTCGCCGTGCTGTTCCTCATGTTCCAGGCGGTGTTCACCTGGGCCGAGGTCCCCAAGGACCTGATCGACAACGGCTTCCAGGAGACGGGCGCGTTCCTTGCGGCCCACATGCCGGACGGCCTGCTGCGCGGCTTCCTGGTGGACGGGGTGATCTCGGGCGTGGGCTCGGTGCTGGTCTTCCTGCCGCAGATCCTGGTGCTCTTCCTGTTCATCATCCTCCTGGAAGACTTCGGCTACATGGCCAGAGCCGCCTTCCTGATGGACCGGATCATGGGCGGCGCCGGCCTGCACGGACGGGCCTTCATCCCGCTGCTCTCGAGCTTCGCCTGCGCCATCCCGGGGATCATGGCGACGCGGGTGATCGACAACAAGCGCGACCGGCTGACCACCATCCTGGTCGCGCCGCTGATGACCTGCTCGGCCCGGATCCCGGTCTATACGCTGATCATCTCCGCCTTCATCCCCGACCGCGCCATAGGCGGGGTGATGAGCCTGCAGGGCCTGGTCATGTTCGGGCTCTATGCGGCCGGCATCGTCTCGGCGCTGGCGGTGTCGTTCGTCACGCGCCGGTTCCTGTGGCGCGGCGCGGTCGAGCCGTTCCTGATGGAGCTGCCGACCTACAAGGCCCCCGACCTGGAGAACGTCGTCCGCAGCCTTTATCTGCGCGGCAAGATCTTCGTGAACCGCGCGGGCCGGATCATCTTCCCGCTGATGATCGTGGTCTGGTTCCTGGCCAACTTCCCGGCGCCGCCGCCGGGCGCGCCAGGGCCCGCGATCAACTATTCGCTGGCTGGCATGATCGGCCACGTCATCCAGCCGGCGCTCGCGCCGATCGGCTTCAACTGGCAGATGACGGTGGCCCTGATCCCCGGGTTCGCGGCGCGCGAGGTGGCGGTCGCCGTGCTCGGAACCGTCTACGCCGTCGGCGGCGGCAACGCGCCGGGAACGCTCGCCACCACGCTGGCCCACCACTGGTCGATCGCCACGGGGCTGGCCTTCCTCGCCTGGTACGTCTTCGCCCCGCAGTGCGTCTCGACGCTGGGCGTCATCAAGCGCGAGACCAACTCCTGGCGTTGGCCGCTGATCGCCTTCGGCTACATGACCGCGCTCGCCTATGTGGCCGCCTACGCGACCTACCATCTGGCGGCCGGATTCGGCCTCGCCTGAACGTCACCACCCAAGGCTGCATTAACCACTCATTCAACTTGAGCCTTAACTCGGCGCTAAACGAGTCCGAGTCAGAGTGACCCCGCCATGGGAAAAATCCTGGAACAAGCCTCCGACCACGCGCACGGCAAAACGCCGAGCAAGGGCAAGCAAGTGCTCGCCAAGCGCGTCCGTGAGGTCCTGCTGGCGCTCGGCGGCGAAGCGCACCGCGCGTTGGTGATTGAGCAAGTGGCCCGCTCGATGGGCCACGATGTCCGACAAATCCCCGAGGAGCTGCAGACCGCGCTCATCGTCACTTTCGAGGAGACGTGGCGCGACGAGCGCAGGCGGGCCGCCTTCGGCTTCCATCTGCCGTTCGGCGAAGGCTCGCATCGCTGGAGCATCAGGCCGGAGCCCGCGCTCCTCCACTAGGCGGTCTGGGCGAGCGCCGTCGCGGCGGCCTGCAGGGCCAGCAGCAGGCGCTTCAGGTGCTCGACCTCTCCCGGCGAAAGCCCGGCGATCAGCGCCTGCTCATAGGCGAGCGCCATGGGCGCGATCTCGGCGTAGAGCCGTGCGCCCTGCGGCGACAGCGTCAGCACATGGCTGCGGCCATCGGCGTGGTGCGCCGCGCGCCGCACCAGATCTCGCCCGAGCAGCCCCTGGGCCGCGCGGCTGATGGCCACCTTGTCCATGACTGTGCGGGCGACGATCTGGCCCTGGGTGAGGTCGCCGTCCTCGGCGAGAACGCAGATCAGCCGCCATTGCGGGACGGTGAGGCCGAAGCGGTCCTGGTAGGCCCGCGCGATCAGGCCCGAGACGGCGTTCGAGGCCACCGACAGGCGATACGGCAGATAGGCGTCCAGCTCCAGCCGCCCCGCCTCGGGCTCGGAGCTTCGCAGGCCCTGGCCTGGGGAGCCTTGGCGAACGAGGGTCATGCGGCGACCACCTCCTGCTCGATCGCCCCGAAGATCGAGCGCCGCCTGGCGTCGCGCATCTCGATGCGCACCGTGTCGCCGACGGTCAGGAACGGCGTCTCGGGCTGGCCGCGCAGGATCGTCTCGACCGTCCGCACCTCCGCCAGGCACGAATAGCCGACGCCGCCTTCGGCGATCGGCTTGCCCGGTCCGCCATCGGCGCCGCGGTTGGAGACGGTGCCGGAGCCCACGATGGACCCGGCGCCCAGGGATCGCGTCTTGGCGGCGTGGGCGATCAGGATCCCGAAGTCGAAGGTCATGTCGACGCCGGCGTCGGCGCGGCCGAGCGGCTCTCCGTTCAGCTCGACCTCGAGCGCGCCGTTGAGCCTGCCATCCTGCCAGCCCGCCAGCTCGTCGGGCGTCACCGCCACCGGCGAGAAGGCCGAGGCGGGCTTGGCCTGGAAGAAGCCGAAGCTCTTGGCGAGCTCGCCCGGGATCAGGTTCCTGAGGCTCACGTCGTTGCAGAGCATGACCAGCCTGACGTGCGCCAGCGCCGCCTTGGGATCGGCGCCCATCGGCACGTCGCCGGTGATCACCGCCACCTCGCCTTCAAAGTCGCAGCCCCAGGCCTCGTCCCTCAGCGGGATGGGATCGCGCGGGCCGAGGAATCCGTCCGAGCCGCCCTGGTAGATCAGGGGATCGGTCCAGAAGCTCTCCGGCAGCTCGGCGCCGCGCGCCTTGCGGACGAGCTGGACGTGATTCACATAGGCCGAGCCGTCCGCCCACTGATAGGCGCGCGGCAAGGGGCTCGCCGCGGCGTGCTCGTGGAAGCGATCGCGCGGCGCCGCCCCGTGCTCCAGGCTTTCGGCGAGGCCCCGCAGCTCCGCCTCGCAGCGGTCCCAACGATCCAGCGCCGCCTGCAGCGTGGGCGCGATGTGGCCGGCCTCGGCGCACCAGGCGAGGTCCTTCGAGACCACCACCAGGCGCCCGTCGCGGCCGCCCTTCAACGAGGCGAGCTTCACTGCGCGGGCTCCCGGCGGATGGCGCGCGTCAGGCGCACGCCCGCCTCGTAGGCCCGCGGGTGATAGACGTGAACCTCCACGCGGATGTCGCCGCCCGGCTCGCCCTCCCACAGGTAGCTGCGCTCGAAACACACGGCCCGGCCCTCGGGCGTGAAGCCCTCGAAGGTGTCGCCCCAGGGGGTGTGGCGGCGAAGCTCGCGCCAGCCGAGGGTGCAGGCCCGCTCCATCTCGTCGCGGGCGGCTTCGGCCAGGTCGTCGTCGAGGCGGCTCATCCTACTTCGCTCCTTCGGAGCTACGAAGGATCGGGGCGCGCGCTCCGAAGCCTTGGCCAGGCAGCCTCATGCGCCCTTCCAGCTGTCGACATAGGCGGGGTTCTCCACCGAGGCCGCAGCCTCGCCCACCTCGAGCGGGTCGCGGGCGTCGACCATGACGGCGTATTCGTCGGTCGCGGGCTTGGGCTGCTCGAGCATGTTCTTCAGCGCCTTCGGATGCGGCCCGTGGGTGAAGCCCGAGGGATGGAAGGTCATCATTCCGGCCTCTATGTGGTCGCGGCTGAAGAAGTCGCCGGCGTGATAGAACAGCACCTCGTCGTAGTCGTCGTTGTTGTGGAAGAACGGCACCTTCAGCGCGCCGGGATCGGTCTCGAACGGCCGCGGCGCGAAGGTGCAGACCACGAAGCGGTCCGAAACGAAGGTCGAGTGGGCGGAGGGCGGCAGGTGATAGCGATGGCTCATCACCGGCCGCAGGTCGGTCACGTTCAGCCGCACCGGCGCGAGATCGCCATGCCAGCCCACCGCGTCCAGCGGATTGTACGGATAGGTCACCCGGCTGACCTCGCCCCGCTTCTTGATCTCCACCGTGAAGTCGCCGGCCTCCTCCTGATGCGCGCGGAACGCCTCGTCCATCGCCGGCGTCTCCAGCATGGCCGGATCGAACAGCGCGTGGCCGCCCAGCAGACCCCTGTCCGGCAGGCCGAAATGGCTGTTGGTCGCCTGGATCATCAGGATGGCGGCCGGCGTGGCGGGCTTCAGCCGCCACATGGTGCCGCGCGGCAGGTACAGGTAATCCCCCGGCCGCCAGGCGAGCCGCCCGTAGTCGCAGAACAGCTCGCCCTCGCCTTGGTGGACGAACAGCAGCTGGTCGCCGTCGGCATTGCGCGCGAGATCGGGCATCGCCGAGGCCAGTTTCCAGAACCGGATCTCGACCGCGGCGTTGAACAGCACCTGGCCCGCCGCCCAGGGCGAGGGCTCCGCCGCGTTCAGCCGCGCGAGATCGAACGCCCGCGGCCGAAGCGGCCCCTCGAACTTCGCCCAGCCGGTCGGCGGATGCTTGTGGTGCAGGAAGGCCGCCGGGCCGAAGAAGCCCTCCTTGGAGACCTCGCGCTCGTAGGTGCCTTCGGGAAGGTCGGCGTGGGCCTGGCGCGAGTGAGCGCCCTGCGCGGCGCGGATCGGGATCCAGTTGCGGCTGGCCATTACGGATCGTCCTTGTAGATGCCGACCACCAGCGGCTGGCCGTCGGCGAGCCTGGCCCGGTACATGCCCGGGGTGTTGAAGCTCCAGGCCATCTGGCCGTCAGGGGCGATGGCGATCACCCCGCCGTCGCCCTTCATGGCCGTGAGCTGCTTCTGGATGACCTCGTCGGCGGCGGCCTGCAGGCTCATGCCCTTGTACTGCACGAGCGCGCAGATGGTCCGCGCGACGGTCAGCCGGATGAAGTATTCGCCCGTGCCGGTGGCCGAGACCGCGCAGGAGGCGTTCGAGGCGTAGGTCCCGGCTCCGATGATCGGGCTGTCGCCCACCCGGCCCCAGCGCTTGGCGGTGGTGCCCCCCGTGGAGGTGCCGGCGGCGACGTCCCCGTGCTCGTCGAGGGCGACGACGCCGACGGTGCCGTGCTTGCCCTCGTCGTGCGCCAGGGCGGCGCGGGGTTCGGGCGCCTGCGGCGCGCCGGCCGGACGCGGCGGGATCGGCAGGCTTTCCTTCTGCAGCGCCTTCACCAGCGAACGCCAGCGCCGCTCGGTGAAGAAGAACGACGGGTCGACCTGTTCGAGACCGCGCGACCTGGCGAAGGCGTCGGCGCCGTCGCCGACCAGGAAGACATGCGGCGAGTGCTCCATCACCGCGCGGGCCAGCGAGATCGGGTGGCGCGTGCGGGTGACGTCGGCCACCGCCCCGGCGGCCAGCGTCTTGCCGTCCATGATAGAGGCGTCGAGCTCGTTGCGGCCGTCGGCGGAAAACACCGCGCCGCGCCCGGCGTTGAACAGCGGGTCGTCCTCCATGATGCGGATGGCCGCCTCGATCGCGTCGAGCGCCGAGCCGCCCTTGCGCAGGACCGCGGCCCCGGATTCGGCGACCCGGGCCATCGCGGCCCGGTAGGCCTTGTCCTGCTCGGGCGTGAGGTCCTTGTGCTCGATGACCCCCGCGCCGCCGTGCACCACGATCGCCCACCTGGGTCGGGCTTCAGCCTTCGTCGAACCCATCGCCACCGCCAGAACCGCCGCAACAACCGCGAGGAACGCCCGCACCGAGCCTTACGCCTTCTTCGCCGGAAGCACCCCGCGCCGAATCTGGTCCAGCTCGATGGACTCGAACAGCGCCTTGAAGTTGCCTTCGCCGAACCCCTCGTTGCCCTTGCGCTGGATCAGCTCGAAGAAGATCGGGCCGATCATGTTCTCGGTGAAGATCTGCAACAGCAGGCCCTGGCCTTCGGTGGGCGCGCCATCCAGCAGGATCCTGTCGGCCCGCAGGCGCTGCTGGCTCTCGCCGTGCCCGGGCACCCGCGCGTCCAGCTGGTCGTAGTAGGCGTCCGGCGTATCTTGGAAGGCGACACCCGCCTCGCGCATCCGCTCGACGGACGAGAAGATGTCGTCGGTCCCGAGCGCCACGTGCTGGATGCCCTCGCCGCGGTACTCGCGCAGGAACTCCTCGATCTGCGAGTGCTCGTCCTGGCTCTCGTTGAGCGGGATGCGGATCTTGCCGCACGGGCTGGTCATGGCCTTCGAGATCAGGCCGGTCTGCTGGCCCTCGATGTCGAAATAGCGGATCTCCCGAAAATTGAAGATCCGCTCGTAAAAGCCGGCCCAGGCCGCCATGCGCCCGCGATGCACGTTGTGCGTCAGGTGGTCGATGTAGGTCAGCCCCATGGCGTTCCCGGCCATGGCGTCGGCGGCGCCGGGAATCGGGACGAAGTCGACGTCATAGATCTCCTGCGCGCCGTAGCGATCGACGAGATACAGGTTCGAACCGCCGATCCCTTCGATCGCCGGGATATTGAGCTCCATCGGCCCCACGGGCCCGGTCACCGGCTTTGCGCCGCGCTCCACGGCGAGCCGGAACGCCTGGGCGGCGTCCTTGACCCGGAAAGCCATGGCGTTGGCCGAAGGACCGTGCTGCTCGCGGAACGCCGCCGGCTGACCCACCGGCTCCATGTTGAGGATGAAGTTGATGTCGCCCTGCCGGAAGTGCAGCACGTTCTTCGAGCGATGCCGGCCGATGGCGGTGAAACCCATCAGCTCGAACAGGCCCTTCAGGCGTTCCGGCTCCGGCGAGGTGAACTCGACGAACTCGAACCCGTCGGTCCCCAGGGGATTTTCGAACAGGTCGCGGCTCTTGGGCTTGGCTTCGAGGTTCATGGCCCGATCTCCCATAGGCCAATTGGTATCATTTGAAACTAATTCGCGATAGCGGCGAGACAAGCGCCCCCACTCTTGATAGCTGAACGCCCGAACCTCCCCGCCGGATCGCCGATGCTCCGCAAGACATACGACTGGGTCATGGGCCTGGCGGGCTCGCGCCATGCGGGCGTTGCGCTGGGCGCCATGGCCTTTGCCGAGGGCCTGTTCTTCCCGATTCCGCCCGACGTGCTGCTGATGCCGATCGCGCTGGCGAACCGCGAGCGCGCGCTGCGCTATGCGGCGCTGACGACGGTCTGCTCGATCGCCGGCGGTTCGACCGGCTACGCGGTGGGATTCTTCCTGCATCCGGTCGGTCAATGGCTGCTCTCGCTGACCGGCCACGGCGATGCGATGGAGGTTTTCCAGCGCTGGTACCAGCAATGGGGCGCGCTGCTGATCGCCCTGCCGATCCCCTACAAGATCACGGCCATCGCCTCAGGGCTCGGCAAGCTCGATCTTGCGACCTTCATCGGCGTCTCGATCCTGGTCAGGGGGCTTCGCTTCTCGCTGGAGGCGGTGCTCCTCAAGCGCTATGGCGCGCCGATCCAGGCCTTCGTGGAACGCCGGCTGGCGCTGATCGCCAGCGCCGTCGCGGTCGTGATCGTCGCGATCGTCCTGGCGTTCGAGCTCCTGCATTGACCGCCGCGCAGCCTGAAAGGGAGAAGGCCATGAGCGACAAGCCCGTCCCGCCGCGGCCCGGGCAAGGGGCCATGGCCGCAAGACTGGCCGAGATCCTGCGCGTCGACCACGCCGGCGAGCTGGGCGCCGTGCACATCTACCGCGGCCAGCGGGCGGTGCTGGGGCAAGCGCCGGGCCGCGAGCGGATCGCCGGCCAGCTCGCCGAGCTGGAAGCGCACGAGGCCGAACACCTGGCCCGCTTCGACCGGCTGCTCACCGAACGCAGGGTGCGCCCGACCGCGCTCGCGCCGATCTGGCGGCTGGCCGGTTTTGCGCTCGGCGCCGGCACGGCCTTGCTGGGCGAGAAGGCGGCGCACGCCTGCACCGAGGCGGTGGAGACGGTGATCGAGCGGCACTACGCCGGCCAGATCGCCGAGATCGCCGAGCGCGAGCCGCAGCTCGCCGCCGAGCTGGCGAAGTTCCGCGACGAGGAGCTGGCGCACCGCGACCTCGCGATCGGGGAAGGCGCGCGCGAGGCGCCGGGCTACGGGCTGCTCGCGGCGGTGATCCGCAGCGGCTGCCGCGCGGCGATCAAGCTCAGCGAAAAGCTCTAGGACCGCGCCGTCGCCGCCCGGTTGCGGAGACCCTTGCGATACAGCCGCAGCGGAGTCGCGCCGAGGCTAGAGTTCTGCTTATGTTCCTGACGAAACGGAGTCGGACATGGCGGACGACGCATCCTTCGGCGGCGCAAGAGCGTGGCCCTTCGCGCCGCGGCTCGATCAGGCGCTGCGGGCGCGGGCCAGCGTCTGGGCGAGCTGCGCCTGCGGCCGCCAGGCGGCGATCGATCCGGCGCCCTGGCTCGGCCAGGGGCTGGCGCGGCAACGGCTCGGCGAGCTGGAAACCCGACTGCGCTGCCTGTGCGGGTCGCGACGGGCGCGCCTGGAAGTCCGCGGGCTGTCCGAAGCGCCGCCCGGCGCCAGCGGCGGCATCTATATCTTCCGCTGAGGGCTTGAGCGCGCGCACCGGCTGGCGCAGGCTCGCCGAGAGGGTTCGTCAGGAGGATCAGCGCATGCCGCTGAAGGTGATCGGAGCCGGCTACGGCCGCACGGGGACGATGTCGCTGAAGCTGGCCCTGGAGCAGCTGGGCTTCGGGCCCTGCCATCACATGGTCGAGGTGTTCGCCCATCCGGAGCAGATCCCGCTGTGGACCGCGGCCGCGGAGGGCCGGCCGGAGTGGGACAAGCTCATGGCCGGCTACGTCTCGGCCGTCGATTGGCCGACCGCCAGCTTCTACAAGGAGCTCGCCGACCATTATCCGGACGCCAAGGTGATCCTGACCGAGCGCGACCCGGAGAGCTGGTTCAAGTCCACCCAGGCCACCATCTTCGCCCAGTTCGGCGCCCCGCGACGCGGTCCTGGGGGCGGACTCCCGGACGGGTGGGTCGACATGGTCATGAAGGCGGTGGGCGACCTGTTCGACCGCCGGATGGACGACCACGACAGGCTCGTCTCGGTGTTCAAGGCGCACAACGCGCGGGTCCGGGAGGTCATCCCGCCGGAGCGGCTGCTGGTCTACGAGGTGGCGCAGGGCTGGGAGCCGCTCTGCAGCTTCCTGGGCGCGCCCGTGCCGGCAGGCCCGATGCCGAAGGTGAACTCGACCGAGGAGTTCCAGGCGCGCGTCGCGCCCGAGATCGCGAGCCGCAGCCAGCCCGCCGAGGCCTAAGACCTGCGGGTTGCGCCGGAGCGGCCCTCGACCTGCACCTTGAGCGCGGGAGCCTGGACGATGGCGTAGGTGCCCGAGGCGACGCCGATGCCGGCGGCCTTGAGGCTGGCGAGGATGTCGCGGCTCATGGCGTCCTTCAGTGCGCGCGCGCCGTGATCGCGCACCACGAAGCGCAGCGTCATCTCCAGCCAATTGTCGGTGATCCGCCAATAGACCCGCGGGCCGGGGCTCTCGTCGTGCAGGAAATAGCGACGCCGGAGCTCCTGCATGACATCCTCTTCGAGGTCCGCGATCTCGACGGTGTGCTTGCGGGCGACCTCCAGCAGGATGTTCTCGACCGCCTGCCAGTCGTCTTCGTAGCGCACCGGCAGATGGATCTCCTCGAAAATGAACGGGAACTCGCGGCTATAGTTGTAGACCGGCTTCTCGAAGATCTGGGCGTTGGCGACCGTGACGATCCGGCCGGTGTACTGGCGGCCCTTGACCCAGAGCGCCGGCGCGTCGGCCTGTTCCGGACCGCTCTCGCCCATCTCCATGATCGTGGTCTGCAGCAGGCCCAGGGCCGCCACGTCGCCGCGCACGCCGCCAATGACGATGCGGTCGCCGACGTTGAAGACGCTGCCGCGCAGGATCAGGAAATAGCCTGCGATCGAGGTGATCACGCGCTGCATGGCGACGGCGACGCCCGCCGTGACCAGGCCCGCCGCGGTGGCGAGCCGCGTGGGATCGTCGAACCAGATCGAGATCAGGCCGACGATCAGGAACAGCGTCACCAGCAGGCTCACCACCTGCCGGGTCCAGAAGCCGATCGTCCGGTTTGAGAGCCGGCTGGTCACCGCGCCGGAAAGCTTGGTCAGCAGCCAGCCCAGCACCGCCGCGATCAGGATGACGGCGAGCGTGATCGCCAGCTTGCGGCCGGTTTGCGGCGTCGCCCCGAGCAGCGTGACGCCGAACAGCTGCAGCGCGCCATGAGGACCGGTGAATGCAGGCGACATGCGCGCGCCCTGCTCGCGGCCCCAGGCTGCGAGGCCGCCGCCGTAACGGCCCCGCCGGGCCGGAGGTTCACGCCGGACGCGGCGCCTCAGGCCTCCAGCTCGATGTCCCAGTAGAGGTAGTCGAGCCAGCTCTCGTGCAGGTGGTTGGGCGGGAACTTGCGGCCGCGGTCCTGCAGCTCGAAGGCGGTGGGACGCCTCGGCCGGTACCGAGGATGCATGGCGGCTTCGTGCGGAGAGCGCCCGCCCTTGGAGAGATTGCAGCGCGCGCAGGCGGTGACGATGTTCTCCCAGGTCGTGCGGCCGCCGCGCGAGCGCGGGATCACGTGGTCGAAGGTCAGCTCCTCGGCCGCCCCGCAGTACTGGCAGGCGAAGGAATCGCGCAGGAACAGATTGAATCGGGTGAAGGCCGGCGGCCGGTCCTGCGCCACGTAGTGCTTGAGCGAGACCACGCTCGGCAGGCGCATCTCGAAGGACGGCGAGTGCACCACCTGGTCATAGGTCGAGACGACGTCGACCCGATCCAGGAACACCGCCTTGATCACATCCTGCCACGGCCACAGCGACAGCGGATAATAGCTGAGGGGGCGGAAATCGGCGTTGAGCACCAGGGCGGGCCATCCCGATGGCGGGCGGCTAAGCACCTGCATCGCCAGGATCCCCGAGGCGCCTGCTCGCGCCTATGACTTGCGAAGCTGAACTGAAGACCAGGCCCTCATTGCGAATGCGCCGGCGGCGGATCGCTTCGGGCGAGCCCCGCTGCAGGGCCACTATACGAATGATTCTGAGACAACTCCATGTCGCCGAGCCCGATCAGGGCCTGCGGCCTCGCCCCGTGTTCAGCTTTGGGGCGAGGCCTGTCGGCGAAGCATCTGGATTCCTAGGCTCCGACGATGGCGACAGCGCCACCGAGCGCGAGACCGAGGAACAGGACGGCGTACGAGGCGACGACGTCGAGGATGCGGTTCACGAGGATCGACATGTTCGAGCTCCTTCTTTCTTGCCGGCGGTCCGGGAGACCGGCGCCGGCGTCCATCTGGACGATGCTTAGATAGCATGTATCTGAACGGTGTCTAGATAGAGGTTTATGTGGTCTCGGTGTTAAATTCTGAATGGGCTGACAGCGCAGCTGATGAGGCGGCGACGACAGACGAAAAGGGGCCCCGCGACCGGGGCCCCTCTCGAGTTCGGCGGTCTTTGAGGGAGCGGCGGTTCAGGCGCCGACGATGGCGAGCGCCGCGGCCGAGGCCACGCCCAGGACCAGGAGAAGCGCCGCACCGACGCGGTCCAGGAGGCGTTCGTAGCGGTGGACTGCGAGAGACATGACACACACCTTTGAGTTTGAACCCCGGGGGAGCGGGGACGTTTATAATTTGAACAGCGCTAAGATAGCTTTAATCTGAGCGGCGTCAAGATATCTTTACGGCGTCCAGATACCGACTTATGGTGATGGTGCGATGAGAGAATCTCAAACCGCCGAGGCCCGGCCCTACCATCATGGCGACCTGCGTCGCGCGCTCCTGGAGGCCGCCCGGCGGATCCTCGAAGCCGAGGGGCCGACCGCGCTCTCGTTGCGGGCGGTGGCCCGCGAGGCGGGGGTGAGCCCAGCCGCCCCCTACCACCACTTCAAGGACAAGGCCGAGCTCCTCGACGCCGTGGCCGAGCAGGGCTGGGAGATGCTGGACAAACGCATGGCCGAGGCCAAGGCCGAGGCCGAGCCCCGCGAGAAGCTCAATTCGCTCGGCATCGCCTATGTCTGTTTCGCGCGCGACAACCCCGCGCTCTACCGCGTCATGTACGACGCCGCGCGCGACAAGGAGGCGCTGCCCGAGCAGATGCTCGCCGACAACGAGGACTCGCCCTACTGTAAGGTGCGCGACACCATGATCGAGCTCGGCGCCGATCCCGACGCGCAGACCGAGCTCGAGCTCGCCACCACCGCCGCCTGGTGCGCCGCCCACGGGGTGGCCGAAATGGCGGGTTTCCGCCAGTTCGATCACCTCAAGCAGGATCTGGGCGGCGAGCGGCCGTTCCTGCACGCCATCTTCGCCCACATGGGCCTGTTCCCGCACGTCCGCCGCAATTAGACCAGGCGGGGTGTTCGTCACCCGCTTCGCCCCTTCGCCCACCGGATTTCTGCACCGCGGGCACGCCTATTCCGCGCTCTGCGCCCAGCGCGCTGCGCGCGAGGCGAACGGCCGCTTCCTGCTGCGCATCGAGGACATCGACCGCACCCGCTGCCGGCCGGAGTTCGAGGCGGCGATCCACGAGGATCTCGGCTGGCTCGGTCTCGCCTGGGAGCGCCCCGTGCGTCGCCAGTCAGACCACATGGACGACTACGCCAGGGCGCTGCAGGAACTCGGCGAGCGGGGGCTGATCTACCGCTGCTTCATGACCCGCAGGCAGGTCGCCGAGAGCATCGAACAGGCCCCGCACGGCGCCATGGAGGCCTACCGCAGCCAGGCCCTGCCGCCGGAGGAGGAAGAGCGCCGCGTCGCCGCGGGCGAGCCCTACGCGTGGCGGCTGTCGCTGGCGCGGGCCGAGGGCCTCCTGGGCGGGTTCGGCGGCCTCGCCATGCGCGAGGAGGGCGCGGGTCCGGGCGGCGAGACGGGGCTGCTCCCGATCCGGCCCGAGCTCGGCGGCGATGTCGTGCTGGCCCGCAAGGACGTGGGCGTGGCCTATCACCTGGCCGTGGTTGTGGACGACGCCTTGCAGGGGATCACGCACGTGATCCGCGGCCAGGACCTGTTCGAGGCCGCCCACGTGCAACGCCTGCTGCAGGCCCTGCTCGGGCTGCAGGCGCCGGTCTATCGCCACCACCGGCTGCTTACCGACGCCTCGGGCCGGCGCTACGCCAAGCGCGACAAGGCCGAGACGCTGCGCGAACTGCGGGCGCGCGGCGTCACCGCCGCCGAGCTTCGCCGCGAGATGGGCTTTGACTGAGGGCGCAAAGGCCGAGGCGCCGCGCTGGCCCGCCCTCGCCGTGCTGGTGTTCGGCGCCTGCGTGATCGGGCTATCGCCGATCCTGGTGCGGCTGACCCAGACGGGCCCCGCGGCGGCAGGTTTCTGGCGCCTGGTCTTCGCCCTCCCGCTGCTTGCGATCATGACCCGGCGGGCCAGCGGACCGCTCGGCCGGCCCTCGCGCATCGCCCTGGTCGCCGGCGTGGTGTTCGCCCTCGACCTCGGCTTCTGGCACTATGGCATCAGGTACACCTCGGTCACCAACGCCACGGTGCTGTCGAACCTGACGCCGGTGGTCGTCACCCTGTTCGCGTGGGCGTTCCTGAAGCAGCGGCCGCGCCCCTTGTTCCTGCTGGCGGTCGCCGTCGCCGTGGCCGGCGCATGGATCATGGCCATGGAGAAGGGCGGCGGTCCGGGACTCGATCCGCCGCTCGGCAACGCCCTCTCCGTCACCACCGCGCTCTGGTACGCGCTCTACTTCCTGGCGATCGGCGAGGGGCGCAGGACGGAGGCGGCCAGCCGGCTGATGTTCTGGTCGAGCGCGGTGGGGGCGCCCCTCCTGCTCATCGCCTCGCGGCTGCTGGGCGAGCCCCTGTTCCCGGCGTCGGGCGCCGGATGGGCGGCTTGCGTGGGCCTGGGGCTGATGCACGTGGCCGGACAGGGCTCGATCGCCTGGGCCATGGGGCGCCTGCCGACGCCCACGGCCTCCGTGGTGGTGCTGGTGCAGCCGGTGGTGGCGGCCTGGCTCGGCTGGATGCTGTTCGCCGAGGCGATCGGCCCGTATCAGGCGGCGGGCGCGGCCGTGGCCCTGGCCGGGGTCGTCCTGGCCCAGTGGGCGTCGCGACCTCGGCCAGGACCGGCGACCTCGCTCAGTGCATGACGCCGAACAGGTAAAGCAGCAGGATCACCGGCAGCGGGATCCCGATCAGCCACAACAGCAGCCCCTTCATGGGCGGTGTCTCCTCTCCTCCGGAGCCCCGCCCGCGGGTGCAGAACCTGCACCGGCGGCTCAGGTTCCGGCGAAGCTCTCCTGCGAGGGCAAGTCCCAGGCCCTGCGGGCGTTCTCGATGGCGGCGAGCTTCGCCGCAAAGGCCGACCAGTCGTCGGCCTCGGCGATCGGCGCCCAGAGCGCCTCGATCTCGTCGTAGAGCAGCTCTTCCGGCTCGCGCCGCGCGAAGTAGGGATCGGCGAGCCGCTCCGGCCGGTCCGGCGCATAGCCGGCGACCAGCTCACGGAACTCGGCAAAGGCCGGTTGGCGGTAGATCTCGCCGCGCGCGCCGGCCAGCGCGCGGGCCTCGTCACCGCAGAACCAGTCGAAGAAGAACGGCTCCCACCGCAGGGGCTCGGACCCGGCGGCGATGGCGCGGAAGGCGGTCTGCACGAAGCCCGCGTCGACCGCCTCGCCGCGGGGCTCGAGCCCCAACCGGTCGAGCATGGCGGCGATCAGCTCGCGCCGGTAGGCCGCGCCGAACTCCTGCAGCTCGGCCACGATCGGCTCCGTCGCGGTGACCAGGCTCAGACAGCCGCCGAGCTGCTGCAGATTCCAGAACACCGCCTCGGCCTGGCGCCCGAACGAATAGAGCCCCGTCTGGTCGAAGTAGGCGGCGACGAAATTCGGGTCGTTCCTGGGCAGGAAGCGATAGGGCCCGTAGTCGAAGCTTTCGCCGGTGATCGACATGTTGTCGGTGTTGAGCACGCCGTGCACGAAGCCCGCGGCCATCCAGCGCGCGACGAGCCGCGCCATCCGGCGCACCACCTCTCCCAGCAGCGCCGCGGCCCGGTCGTTCGATGCTTCCAGGTGCGGGTAATAGTTGGCGACGACGTGGTCGACGAGCATGCCGATCCGGTCGGCCCGCTCGAAGAAGGCGTGGCGCTGGAACGTCCCGAAGCGGATGTGGCTATGCGACAGCCTGACCAGCACCGAGGCGCGGGTCGGACTGGGCTCGTCGGTGCGCATCAGCGCCTCGCCGGTCTCGACCAGCGAGAAGGAGCGCGAGGTGGGAACGCCCAGCGCCTCCAGCATCGCGGTGGCCAGCACCTCGCGGATGCCGCCCTTCAGCGTCAGGCGGCCATCGCCCTGCCGCGACCAGGGGGTCTGGCCCGATCCCTTGGTGCCGAGATCGAGCAGGCGGTCCGTCCCGGCCTCGCGGAGCTGGGCGAACAGGAAGCCGCGGCCGTCGCCGAGCTCGGGGTTGTAAACCTGGAACTGATGGCCGTGGTAGCGCTGGGCGAGCGGCGGGTCGATGTTGTCGGGGAGCGGCGCGAAGCGACCGAAGTGCGCCCTCCACTCCTCGTCGGTCAGCGTCTCCAGGCCCACCGTTGCAGCCGCGCGGTCGTTGCGGAACCGCAGGTGGGTCTGCGGGAAACGCGCCGGCTCGACCGGATCGGCGAACTCGGGACCCAGCTCCGGGAACCTGGGGTCGGGGCGGTAGGCGGGCGAGACCGGCATGGCGGGCCCACATGGCCCCTGCGACGCCGTGAGGCAACCGCCGCGTCAGCCGCCCAGCAGCCTCGCCCCGAGCGCCCCCACGACCAAGCCCGCCGCAAACAACAGGACCCACAGCAGCCCGTCGGCCAGGGCCGGGCCGGCTTTGCGCCGGCCGCGCCTGCGTTTGCGGAGCGCCGCGAGGTGACCCTCCGCGATCGCCAGCAGGCGGGCGCGGAGCTTCGGCGCCTCCTCGCTGAGCAGCGGCTTCCAGGGGTGGTTGGCGGAATCGATGGCGAGGGCCAGCTTCACCGAGGCGTCGGTCGTCTCGCCGATGCGCTGGCGGATCAGCTTCTCCCAGCTCTCGTCAGGCGATATCGGGCGGTTGACTGCGGCGTCGTAGCTCTCCAGGGCTTCCACGACCGCGGGCTTCAGCGCCTCTTCGATCGCCTCCGTCAGCAGGAACGCCATCCGGCGGGTGTCCTGCGCCTGCAGGTTCTCGGTCCGCGCCTTCTCGACGGCGAGCCGGCTCGCCAGCCGTTGCTGGCTCTTGTCAAAGATGCCGCCGAGGGTCGCTTCGAACGCGCCGCCTGGCATGCCGCCCCCGCCCTTCACGCCGCCGAATCAGCTACACGCCGAGCGTGTGGCCGCAGCCCCTGAGCGTCAACCGTGCGCTCAGGCCCGCTGCAGCCGGTCTCTGAGCGCCAGCCCCGCCGCGGCGAGCACGGCGAAGCCGCCGGCGGCGGCCACGGCGGTCCGGTGCATGGTGGCCCAGAGCAGCGGCGAGCGGGTGCGCGCGCCTCGGCCGAAGCGGCCGCGCGCGCCGTGGTCGCCCGCGACCGGCGCGAACAGGTTGTCGGGCCGATCGTGATCGAACGGCTTGCCCTCCTGGGCCTCCACGGCGGTGCGGGCGAGATAGCGATCCATGAGGCCGGACGCGAGCTTGTCGCCCACGATGGCTTCCAGGGCGGGCGCGCCGACCACCACCTCCTTGCGCCTGGAGTGCGCCGCGAACCAGATCGCGCGGGCCGCGACTTCCGGCTGGTAGACGGCGCCCACCGGCCTGGGGTCGCCCGGCACCCTGGCGCGGATCCAGTCGAACTGGGGCGTGTTCACAGCCGGAAGCTGGACCATGCAGAGCCTGACCCGGCTCCGCGCGTGGATCAGCTCGGCGCGCAGCGAGTCCTGGAATCCCTGGATGGCGTGCTTGGCGCCGCAATAGGCCGACTGCAGCGGAATGCCGCGATAGGCGAGCGCCGAGCCCACGAGCACGATCGAGCCGCGGTCGCGCGGCGCCATCCGCTTCAGCGCCGCGCGCGCGCCATTCACCTGGCCCAGGTAGGTGACCTCCGTGACGCGCCTAAACTCCTCGGGCGTGGTCTCCAGGAATGGCGCGAAGATGCCCGCGAAGGCGTCGTTGACCCAGATGTCGATCGGGCCGAGCTCGTCTTCGATCCGCGCCGCGGCCGCCTCCACCTGCTGCGGATCGGCGACGTCGGTCGACACGACGAGCGCGCGCCCGCCCAGCGTCTCCACCTCGCGCGCCGCCGCATGCAGCCCGTCCTCGCCGCGCGCCAGGAGGCCGATCCAGGCGCCGCGGCGTGCAAACTCCCGCACCGTGGCGCGGCCGACCCCGGCCGACGCTCCGGTGATCGCCACGATCTCAGGCTGCGCGTTTCGGCGGTGCGGCATCGTTCAAACCCTGTTCTTTCGGATGTGCTCGGGAAACCCATGGCGGACGGTGGCGGTTGCGCAGGTGAGAGGGAACCTCGACGGCGCCTTCACGTCTAAAGGCGCTGTCCCCAACGGGAGGACTTGAACGTGTCTGACCTCAACCCGCAGAGCACGGCGAAAGTCGCCGGCCACCCCCTTCATCCGATGATCATTCCGTTCCCGATCGTCTTCTTCGTGACGACTTTGGTGACAGACATCGTTTACCTGCAGACCGGACGGCCTGGGTTCGCGGACGCCTCCGTGTGGTTCCTGGGCGCCGGCATAGCCATGGCCCTGCTGGCCGCGGTGCTGGGCTTCACCGATTTTCTCGGCGACCGGCGGATCCGCAGCCTGAGCCACGCCTGGATGCACATGATCGGCAACCTCATCGCCGTGATCCTGGAGATCGTGAACCTTTACCTCCGCACCGGCGGACGCATGGAGACCGCGATCGCCCCGACCGGCGTCACCTTGTCGGTCATCGTGACCCTGCTGCTGGTGTTCAACGGCTGGATGGGCTGGGAGATGGTCTACCGCCACCATGTGGGCGTCGCCGACGTCGCCGAGCGCTGAGGTTCCGTTGCGCCCAGCCGGGCGCGCCCGCAACTGAGCCGAAGAGGGGCCGCGCTCCGCCATGATCCGCGTCATCTCGGTGCGCAAGGCCATCGTGGCGGGCTGCGCCGGCGCGCTCGCCTGGGAGCTCCTGCTGCGCGCCCTGGCCCTTGCGGGGGTTCCGCTGGTCGACATCGTCGGCAGCCTCGGCCTGCTCGTGCTGCCGGGCGGGCGCGGTTGGGCGGTCTGGGGCGCAGGGCTCTTTCTGCACCTGATCGTGGGCGTGCTGTGGGCGGTGTTCTACGCCTACTTCTTCTTCTCGGTGACGCTGCTCAGGCCGGTCTGGCAGGGGCTGGTCTTCTCGGCCCTGCCGGCCGCGCTCGCGATTCTCATCGTCTATCCCCAGCTCAAGCTGATGGGCGAGCCGGCCGCCGTGGCCCACGCCAACGCCTGGACGCTGCTGGTCGCGGTGAGCTGGAAGGAGCGCATCGGCCTCCTGCTGGGGCACGCGGCCTACGGCCTGGCGCTCGGCGCGCTCTACGTGCGGCCCGTGGGCCGCCCGTCGGACAGGGCGTTCCGCCCGCCGAAGCCGGCGCGCGCCCGCACCAAGGTCCATGCGACGGAACGCCCGCCGTTCGCCTTCATCTTCGCCAGCGGGATCGAGTGCAGCTATCCCCGGCTGCTCGGCGGACGCTGGCGGCTCGACCAGATGGAGGTCACCCGCCATTACCGGCGCTGGCCCGAGGACCTGGCGCTCGCCGCCCGCCTCGGCCTGAGCCATCTGCGCTACGGCCCGGCCATCCATCTGACCTATCCCGCGCGCGGGCGCTTCGACTGGTCGTCCGCGGACGGGCCGATGGAGCGGATGCGGGATCTCGGGCTCACGACCATGGCTGACCTGTGCCATTTCGGCCTGCCCAACTGGCTGGGCGACTTCCAGAACCCCGAAGTCCCCGAGGCGCTCGCGGCCTACGCGGCCGCCTTCGCCGAGCGCTACCCGTGGGTGCGCTACTATACGCCGGTCAACGAGATGTATGTCTGCGCTCGCCTGTCGGCCCTGGACGGCGTCTGGAACGGGCAGCGGCGCGACGAACGCAGCTTCGTCACGGCGTCGGCGCATCTGGCCAAGGCCACGGTGCTGATGATGCGCGAGATCCTGGCGCGCCGGCCGGACGCGGTGTTCGTGACCAGCGAAAGCAGCGAGTTCTACCAGGCCTGCTGTCCCGATCCGGAGATCCGGCGGATCGCCGACCTCGAGAACGAGCGCCGTTTCCTGCCCATCGACCTCGCCTACGGCCACCCGGTGAGCGAGCCCGTGCGCCAGCGCCTGGTCGACAATGGCCTGAAGGCGGACGACTACGCCTGGTTCATGGCCCAGGAGCTTCCGCGCCGAACCATCCTGGGCGTCGACTACTACGATTGGAACGAGAAGCTCATCGATACCGAGCGGCACGCCCAGGCGCTCGGCGAGCTGTTCGGCTGGTACGTGATCGCCAGCCAGTACTACGAGCGCTACCGCCGGCCGATGATGCACACCGAGACCAACCACATGGACGCGCGCGAGGCTCCGCGGTGGCTGTGGCGGCAGTGGCACAATGTGCAGCTGATCCAGAAGGCCGGCGTGCCGGTGGTGGGCTTCACCTGGTATTCGCTCAACGACCAGGTCGACTGGGACATCGCCGTCTCCGAGCCGCTGGGCAATGTGAATCCGGTGGGCCTGTTCGACCTGAACCGCGATCCGCGCGCCGTCGCCCAGGCCTATCGGCACCTCATCCGCATCTTCGGCGACACGCCGGAAGTCCGCGAGTGCCCGACGCTGAAGGCGCTGCTCTCATGATGGGCTTCCTGCAGGCGCACGGCATGGACGCGGGGCCGCTGCAGCGCCCGCTGCTCGCCGGCGCGATCACCGGCCTGCTGGCCGCGGCTCCCGCGGGCGCGGTGCTATGGGCCTTCGGCGCCTTCGCCGTCGCCGCGGACGAGGTGATGCGGCTCTCGCGACCGACCAGCGCCGCGATCCTGGCGGCCGCCTTCACCGCGGCGGGGCTGCTCTACGGCCTGGTGTTCCGGCGGGCCGCCAACGACAAGCTCGGCGGATGGCTGTTCGGGGCGGTGTTCGGATTCGTCCTGTGGATGGCGGCGCCCGTCGTCGTGCTGCCGCTGATCAGCGCACACACCATGGCGGCCGGGCGTCCGGCGCAGGGCTTCCTGGCCGCGTTCCTGGTCTGGGGCGTGATCACGGGCGGCCTGTTCCCCTATGTGCACAAGCCGCTGCACGCGCAGATGGACGGCCACCAGCGCGCCTTCGCCCGACTGGGGCCCACGGGCGCGGCGCACCATCACCACCATCCGCTGCTGCGCAGGCGCCCCGGCCAGCGCCGCTAGCCGATCCGCACGCCCATCGCCCCGTCCACCGGCAGGATCGCGCCGGAGATGAACTTCGCCTCGTCCGAGGCCAGGAAGAGCGCGGCGTAGGCGGTGTCCCAGGCGGTCCCCATCTTGCCGCCCAGGGGCACGCGGGCGTTCCGCTGCTCGCGCACCTGGTCCTGGCTCTCCCCGCGCGCCGCGGCGATGCCGGCGACCGCCATGGGCGTATCCATCAGGCCCGGCATGATCGCGTTGCAGCGGATCCCGTGGCGGGCGTTCGCCTGGGCGACCGAGGTGGTGAGCCGGTTCACTCCGGCCTTGGAGACCTCGTAGGCCACCTGGATGCCGCCGGCGGTCGCTGCGAGCGAGGAGATGTTGACGATCGCGCCATGCCCCTGCTCGCGCATCAGCGCGAGCGCCGCCTTGGTCATCAGCCACATGCCCTTGAGGTTGACCGCGAGGATGCGGTCGAAGGCGGCTTCTTCCACCCGGTGCGCCGGCCCGTCGCCGCCGCCGACGCCGACGTTGTTGACCAGGATGTCGAGCCCGCCCCAGCGCGTCTTGGCGGCCGCCACCACCGCCTGGCAGTCTGCGGACCTGGTGATATCGGCCTGCAGGGCGGAGGCCGACCCGCCCTCCTTCCCGATCATCGCGGCGGTCTCCTCGGCGCGCTCGGCGATACGGTCGACGCAGAGCAGGTCTGCGCCCTCGCGGGCGAACAGGATGGCCATGGCCCGACCGTTGCCGATCGTCTCGCCGGGGGTCTGGCCCGCCCCCATGACGACAGCGTGCTTGCCCTGCAGCCGGCCCGCCATCTCAGAAGCCCTTCAGGTCCGGATCGAGGGTCTGGCCCTCGTCGAGCTGCACCCCGAAGGTGTTCAGGAACATCGAGACCTGGGTGTACTGGCCGGCGGTGAACACCACGTCCATGCACTGCTTTTCGGTGAAGTGCCTGGCGAGCTCGGCCCAGGTGGCGTCGCTGACGAACTGATCGGCGTGCAGCTCGTCGGAGGCGCGGATCAGGGCCGCGTCGGCCGGGCTCCAGCCGGCCTCCGCGCCCGACTTCAGGCGGGCGACTTCATCTGCGGTCAGGCCCTCGCGCAGGCCGATGCGGACGTGCTGGGTCCACTCGTAACCGGATTTGCAGAGGTAGCCGGTGCGCAGGATGACGATCTCCCGCTCCCGGGCCGGCAGGTCGTTGCGCCGCGACAGCACGTAACCGCCCCACTGGTTGAAACGGGTGAGCGCCTTGGGCGCATGCACCAGGGTGCGGAAGATATTCAGCACGGGGCCCGGGCGGAACGCCTCCAGCGCCTCGGCCTGCTCAGGGCTGAGCTCGGCGTCGCCCAGGGGGCGTATGCGCGGCCTGGTCAGTCTCATGGCGTCCCTCCGGCTTGCCTCGGTCCGGGCGCCACCATAGCGGCCCAGCGGCGGCGCCGTCGATTGTGCTCGGGCCTCGTGCTAGCCAAGCCGTATGCCGAAGCGGATCACGCTCGACTTCCTGAAGACCGAGAGCGCCTCGGGCCTGATCCTGGCCGGGGCGGCGCTGGCCGCCATTGCGGTCGCCAATTCGCCGGGCGACGGCCTCTACTTCCGGCTGCTGAGCGCGCCCTTCACCATCCAGCTCGGCGGCTTCTCCGAGACCTTGTCGATCTCCGACTGGGTCAAACAGGGGCTGATGGCGATCTTCTTCTTCGTCGTCGGACTGGAGATCAAATACGAGGCGCTGAAGGGCGAGCTCGCCAATCCTAGGCGCCTGGCGCTGCCGATCCTGGCCGCCCTTGGCGGCATGGCCGCCCCGGCGCTGGTCTATCTGGCGTTCAACCTCGCGCCCGGCGGCGCGCCGCAGGCCTGGCCCACGCCGATGGCCACCGACATCGCCTTCGCCATGGCGGCGCTCGCGGTCGCCGGCCCCAGGCTGCCGGCCAGCCTGCGGGTGTTCCTGCTGACGCTGGCGATCGTCGACGACCTGGGCGCAGTGGCGGTGATCGGGGTGGTGTTCACCAGCCGCCTGCACATGGTGGCGCTGGTGGGCGCGCTGGCGGCCCTGGCGCTGATGGGACTGCTCCCCCGCTGGCGCGGCGCGCCCTATCTTCTCTACGCCGTGGGCTTCGCCCTGGTCTGGGGCTTCACCCTGAAATCCGGGGTCTCGACCTCCCTGGCGGGAGTCGCGTCCGCGATGGCCGTTCCGATCGGTCCGCGCAAGCCCGGCCGCCCCGGCGTGCTCGAGGACTTCATGGAGAGCCTGCATCCCTACGTGGCCTTCCTGATCCTGCCGCTGTTCGCCTTCTGCGCAGCGGGCTTCGACTTCGCCGCGCTGAAGCTCGGGGACATGTTCGGGCCGGTCGCGGTGGGAGTCGCGGCAGGCCTCTTGCTCGGCAAGCCGCTGGGGGTGTTCGGCGTCGCCGCGTTGCTCATCGGCCTGAAGGTCTCCCGCCGCCCCACCGGCGCGAAGTGGATCGATCTCCTGGGGGTGTCGCTGCTCTGCGGCATCGGCTTCACCATGAGCCTGTTCATCGGCGAGCTCGCCTTTCCCGCCGACGGCTCGGCCCAGGCCCAGGTGCGGCTCGGCGTGATCGCCGGCTCGATCCTCTCGGCGCTCGCCGGCGTGGGCGTGCTGGCCTGGTCGCAGGGCCGCCGCGCGGCCGCGGCGCAACCTTGATTCTCCGCTGCCATTGACGTAAGAGCCGCCCCTCTTCGGGACCGCCTGGCCGAAGGCATGCCAGGGCGGTCCATCAACACGACCAGAAGGACGGGGCCACGCGCTCCGACGTGAAATGCCGAAACTGAAGACCAAGTCGGGCGCCAAGAAGCGCTTCAAGATGACTGCGACCGGCAAGCTGAAGGCCGGCGTGGCCGGCAAGCGCCACCGGCTGATCAGCCACAACGCCAAGTACATCCGTCAGAACCGCGGCACCAAGGTGATGAGCGAGGCCGACGCCAAGATCATCAAGACCTTCCTGCCGTACGGCCTTTAGCTCGGGAGCTCTGACAGATGGCACGCGTGAAGAGGGGCGTCGTCGCCCACGCCAGGCACAAGAAGGTGCTGGAGCAGGCCAAGGGCTTCTACGGCCGCCGCAAGAACACCATCCGCGCCGCCAAGGCCGCGGTGGACAAGGCCGGCCAGTACGCCTACCGCGACCGCAAGGTGAGGAAGCGCAGCTTCCGTTCGCTGTGGATCCAGAGGATCAACGCCGCGGCGCGCCTGGAAGGCCTGACCTACGCCCGATTTATCCACGGCCTGGAACTGGCCGGGATCGACATGGACCGCAAGGTCCTCGCGGATATCGCGGGCGCCGACCCGGCCGGTTTCAAGGCCATCGCCGACAAGGTCCGCGCCGCGCTGGGCTAGAGAGGCTTTCCTCTCGGCGTCATCCCGGAAGCCGCCACAGCGGCCATCCGGGACCCAGCTTCACCGCCCGCGCGGACGGCCCCTGGGTCCCGGCTCTACGCTGCGCTTCGGCCGGGATGACGGTGGGGATTTGCAATTCGAAGCGCGCTGACCAACACGTGAGCGCGATGGAAGATCTAGCCAAACTCGAGGCCGAGCTTTCCGGCCAGATCGCCGCCGCGGGGGACCTCGCCGCCGTGGAGCAGATCCGCGTCGCAGCCCTCGGCAAGTCCGGCTCGATCTCCGAGCTGTTGAAGGGCCTGGGCAAGATGAGCCCCGACGAGCGCCGCGAGCAGGGGCCTCAGATCAATGGGCTGCGCGATCGCATCGCTTCGGCCATCGGCGAGAGGAAGGCCGCCCTGGAGGCCGCCGAGCTCGACGCCAGGCTCGCCGCCGAGCACGTCGACCTGACCCTGCCCCCGCCCCCCGAGCGCCGCGGCCACGTGCATCCCACCATGCAGGTGCTGGACGAGATGATCGCGATCTTCGGCGAGATGGGCTTCTCGCTCGCCGAGGGGCCCGACATCGAGGACGACTTCCACAACTTCTCCGCCCTCAACTTCCCGGAGAAGCACCCGGCGCGGGACATGCACGACACCTTCTGGCTGACCCCGGACGAGCGGGGCGAGCGCAAGCTGCTGCGCACCCACACCAGCCCCGTGCAGGTCAGGGTCATGCAGCGGACCAACGAGACGGTCCCCGCCTGGGTCGCCAACGGGCAGGCGCCGCCGATCCGGGTGATCGTGCCGGGCCGCGTCTACCGGTCGGATTCCGACGCCACCCACACCCCGATGTTCCACCAGATGGAGGGCCTGGTGATCGACCGGGCGATCCACATGGGCCACCTGAAGTGGACGCTGGAGACCTTCACGCGGCGCTTCTTCGAGACCGAGAAGGTGGTCACGCGCTTCCGGCCGCACTTCTTCCCGTTCACCGAGCCCTCCTGCGAGATGGACGTGCAGTGCGACCGCTCGGGCGGCGCCATCAAGATCGGCGAGGGCTCCGACTGGCTGGAGATCCTGGGCGGGGGCATGGTGCACCCGAGCGTGCTTCGGAACTGCGGCCTCGATCCGGACCAGTGGCAGGGCTTCGCCTTCGGTCTCGGCATCGACCGGCTGGGGGCGCTGAAGTACGGCATGCCGGACCTGCGCGACATGTTCGCGAGCGACGTGCGCTGGCTCGAGCACTACGGCTTCTCGGCCTTCGCAGCCCCGAACCCGGCCACAGGGCTGTCCTGATGGGCGATTCCAACGACTGGCGATCGCTGGAGCGCTTCGCCTTCGGCGATAACCCCGAAATGGCCGACCGGCTGCTGGGCTTCGTGCTGGCGGGCGCGAAGACCGCCACGTGCTGGTCCACGGCGGAGGGCCAGCAGACCGAGCTCGGCAAGCGCATGGTGGTGACGGACGGAGCCGGGCGGCCGCGCGCCGTCGTCGAGACGGCGAGCCTGCAGCAGGTGCGGTTCTGCGACGTCGCCTGGGACTTCGCCGCGGCGGAGGGCGAGGGCGACGCCTCGCTCGAGGCGTGGCGCGCCGGTCACCGCGCCTATTTCACCCGCAACGGCGGGTTCGCGCCGGACATGCTGCTCTGGTGCGAGCGGTTCCGCCTGGTCGAGGTCATCGGCGAAGGAGAGACGCCATGAAGTTCACCCTCTCCTGGCTGAAGGATCACCTGGAGACGACCGCCACGGTGGCTGAGGTCGTCGAGGCGATGACCATGGCCGGCCTGGAGGTCGAGCACGTCGAGGATCCGGCCGCCAAGCTCGCAAAGTTCTCGGTCGCCAAGGTGGTCGAGGCGGCGCAGCACCCGAACGCCGACCGCCTGCGGGTCTGCCAGGTGGACACCGTCGACGGCCGCAAGGAGATCGTCTGCGGGGCGCCCAACGCCCGGGCCGGGCTGACCACCATCTATGCGCCGATCGGCGCCTATGTGCCGGGCTCGGGGATCACGCTGGAGGCGCGCCCCGTGCGGGGCGTGGTCTCCAACGGCATGCTCTGCTCGGCGCGCGAGCTGGAGATCGCCGAGGAGGCGGACGGCATCGTCGAGCTGCCGGGCGCGCTGCCCGTCGGCGCCAGCGCGGCGGAGGCCTTCGGGCTCGAGGCGGTGATCGACTTCGAGGTGACACCCAACCGGCCGGACTGGCTGGGTGTCGCGGGGCTGGCGCGCGACCTTGCGGCGGCCGGCGCCGGGAAGCTGAAGGACCTCTCGGTGAAGCCGGTCCCCGGCAAGTTCGCCGAGCCGATCGAGATCAGGGTGGACGGCGCGGCCTGCGCGATGTTCGCCGGGCGGCTGATCCGCGGCGTGACCAACGGCGCCTCGCCCGCCTTGCTGCAGCGGCGGCTGATCTCAGTGGGGCTGCGGCCCATCAACGCCCTGGTCGACGTGACCAACTTCCTGTCGCTCGACCGTTGCCGCCCGCTGCACGTCTACGACGCGGCGAAGCTCGCGGGCGGCTTCATCGAGGCCCGGCTCGGCCGCGACGGCGAGACGGTCGAGGCGCTGGACGGCAAGACCTATGCGGCGACGCCGGAGATCTGCGTCATCGCCGACGGCTCGGGCGCCATCGGCCTGGGCGGGGTGATGGGCGGCGAGAGCACCAAGGTCACCGAGGCCACGAGCGACGTCTTCGTCGAGTGCGCCTGGTTCGATCCGATCCGCACCGCCCAGGCCGGCCGCACCCTGGGCATCGTCTCCGACGCGCAGTACCGCTTCGCCCGCGGCGTCGACCCGGCGTTCGTCGTCCCCGGCCTGGAGCTGGCGACCAAGCTCATCGTCGAGTTCTGCGGCGGCGAGGCCTCCGAGATCCGGGTGGCGGGCCGCGCGCCGGCCGCTCCCGGTCCGATCGATTTCGACCGCGCCTATGTGAAGAAGCTCTCGGGCCTGACGATCGCGCGCGCGCGGATCGACGAGATCCTGGGCGATCTCGGCTTCATGCTCGAGGGCGGGCAGGTGACGCCCCCCTCCTGGCGGCGCGACGTGGACGGCAAGGCCGACCTCGTCGAGGAGGTCGCCCGCATCGAGGGCTACGACAAGCTGCCCACCGACCCCCTGCCGGAGATCGAGCGGCCGGCCGGCGGGGTGCTGACCCAGCGCCAGGCCCGCATGCGCAATGCGCGCCGTGGGCTGGCGGCGCGCGGCTATGACGAGGCGCTGACCTGGAGCTTCATGCGCTGCGACCTGGCGAGCCTGTTCGGCGGCGGCCAGGCGGCCCTGCGGCTCGCCAACCCGATCGCCTCCGACCTCGACTGCATGCGGCCCTCGATCCTGCCGAACCTCATCGAGGCGGCGGCGAAGAACGCCAATCGCGGCTTCGCTGACGTGGCGCTGTTCGAGATCGGGCCCTGCTACCGGGGCGATGCGCCCGCCGACCAGTGGACGGCGGTCACCGCGCTGCGGGCGCCACACCCGCCGAAGACCTGGGAGCCGGTCGGGCGCGAGCCGCTGTTCGCGCTCAAGGCGGACCTCATGGCGCTGCTCGAGGAGCTCGGCGCCCCGCCCCTGCAGGTCGTCCAGGGCCAGGCCTCGCCGTGGTTCCATCCCGGCCGCTCGGCCAGGCTGCAGCTTGGGCCCAGGACCCTGGTGGCCGAGTTCGGCGAGATCCACCCGCGGATGCTCAAGCGGCTGGACGCGGAGGCTCCGATGCTCGGTTTCGAGATCGCCCTGGAGGCGATCCCCGAGGCCAAGAAGAAGCCGGTGAAGACCAAGCCGGCGCTGACGCTCTCGCCGTTCATGCCGCTCAGCCGCGATTTCGCCTTCGTGGTCGACCAGGCCACACCGGCCGGCGATCTGGTGCGGCCGATCCTGGGCGTCGACAAGCAGCTGATCGAGGCCGCCCGGGTGTTCGACGTCTATGCGGGACCGGGCGTGCCGGAGGGCAAGAAGTCGATCGCCGTCGAGGTGACCATCCAGCCGCGCGAGAAGACGCTCACCGAGGCCGAGATCGAGGCGCTGTCGGCGCGCATCGTCGCCGCGGCGGAGAAGGCCGCAGGCGCGAAGCTGCGAAGCTAGCCGGGAGGTCTCCCCTCGGCACGCCCACGTTTCCGTCATCCCGGCCGTAAGCCCGCGCTGCGTCCCGGATCGGCCTATCGGCCGTCCGGAATGACGGGGAGTCGCGCGACGGGCCACTTCCCCCTGAGGGGGAATCTAGAGCTCGCCGGCCACGCGGCCGAGGCCTTCGACGATCCGCGGCCAGCCGCCGGACATCATCTGGCGACCCATCTCGTCCTGCGGCCGGAAGCCGGTCTGGACCATGCGCACCAGGGTTCCGCCCTCGACGGGCGTGAGCGTCCAGGTCACCACCGTATCCAGGCCGTCGGCCTTCTGGTCGCCGGAGGCCTGCTGGCGCCAGGCGAGCTTGCCGGGCGCCTCGACCTCCAGGACCTCGCAGTCCGAGATGCCGTTCCAGGCCCCGGGAATGGGCGTCGCGCGGAAGTTGAAGCGGTGGCCGACCCGCGGCTCGAAGTCGTTCTGCATCAGCCATTGGCCGATCAGCTCCGAGGTGGTCAGCGCCTTCCAGACCTTGGCGATCGGATGCGGCAGGGTGCGTTCGACGACGATGCTCTTGGTCTCGACGGTCTCGCTCATTGGGCGTCCTCCCCCATCCGCGCGAGCAGCTGCTCCAGCGAGCCGAAGAAGCGCCGCCAGCCGAAGCCAGCGCCCTGGTAGGCCTGCTGCTGATCGGCCCGGAAGCCCGACTGCTCCATCACCAGGCGCGTGCCGCCGCCGACCGGGGTCAGCGTCCAGGTGACGACGCTCTCGAGCCCCATGGCGTCCCACGTGTAGGAGAGCCTGCGGTGCGGCTCGACGGCGAGGACCCGGCAGTCGACGGAGCCCCAGTCCCCGCGAAGGGTGAAGCGGCGGCCGGCGGCGGGTTCGAAGTCGGTCTTCATGAGCCACTCGTCGATGAGGTGCGGCTCGGTGAGCGCGCGCCAGACCTTCTGCGGCGGATGCGGCAGCTCGCGTTCGACAACGACGGAGCGGGTTTCGCTGGAGGCTTCGCTCATGGATCCATCCTCTTCAGAAGGTCTTCCAGCGCGTCGAAGCGATCGCGCCAGAAGACGGCGTAGTGTCCGAGCCAGTCCACCAGCGGCCGCAGCCCCTGCGGATCGACCCGATAGAGCGTGCTGCGGCCGGCGCGCTGCTCAGCGACCAGCCCCGCGCCCCTGAGCGCCGCCAGGTGCTGCGACACCGCCGGCTGGGAGACGCCGGCCCCGCGCGTCAGGGCGGCCACGCTCAGCTCGCCCTCCTCCGCCAGCCGCTCGAACAGGCTGCGCCGGGTGGGATCGGCGAGGACGCGAAAGACGTCGGAGGCGGGCAGGAAGCTCACGTGGCCATTCATAAGTTATGGCTTATGAATGAGTCAACCGCTATTCGGCGGCCAGGATCGCCTTGCGCGTGGCCGGCCGGAGCGCCGCCAGCCAGACCCTGAACGGATGCAGGTACTGGCCGAGCGCACCGCGGCCCATGTCCTCGCTGACGCCGAGCGGCGCCTCGCAGGGACCGGGCAGGTGGAAGGTGCCGAACAGCCGGTCGAACACCGAGAACACCGTGGCGAAGTTCGCGCCTGAGCCCGCGACGTCGCGGGCGTGATGCCAGCGGTGCATGGCCGGCGCATTGAGGAGCCAGCCCGCCTTGCCGAAGGTCCACGGCAGGTCGGCATGGATCAGATAGCCGTAATAGTGGCGCACGAAGACGTTGCCGGCCTGCGCCCAGAAGGGCACTCCCAGGGCCGCCAGGACGACGGTGTCCAGCGCCGAGCCGAGGCGGTCCACCGGATGCATCCGCTCCAGGGAGAACCAGGTCAGCCGGGTGTCGGAATGGTGGATGGCGTGGGCCGGCCAGAGCCATTTCGTGTGCTGGAGGCGGTGGCGCCAATAGCCCACGAAATCACCGAGGAACACCGTCGCGATGAGCGTCGGCGTCGGCCCGAGAAGGGCCCAGACCGGCGCGGCGTGCAGTTGCAGGCCCTGGTCGCGGACCACCGTCGTCAGCCAGGCGATGAACAGCGCCACGATCGGCGAGACGGCGAGCTGATCCAGCGCCGAAAGCACGGCGTTGATGCGCGTCTCGCCCGCCGCGGCTTTGGCGTCGGCCAGCGACCGGCGGCCCTTCACGGCCCAGGCGAGCGCGGCGAAGACGAGGGCGGCGAGCGCAAGCGTCTCCAGCGCGCCCAGGAATGCGCGGGCGTCTTTCGCGAGGAAGGCGAGGACCGTCGACACTCGGCGATCATCGGCGTGCGCGGCAAATCTTGGATTAACGCGGGGCGGCGATGATGCCGCCATGGCTGTCGAGGCGATCAGGCCGGCTGCTGCGCCCCCTCGCGCCCGGGCGGTCCCGGCGCGGGCGTTCGGGCTCGCCGGTCTGGGCCTGGCGCTCCTCGCGCTCGCCGCGGCGCGGGTGTGGCTGGCCGCCGTCCAGCCGCTGTGGTTCGACGAAGCCTGGTCGCTGATGGCCGCCACGACGCCGGACTGGGCGAGCCTCGTCCACGAGGCGCTCACCGACGTGAACGCGCCGTTGGGCTACGTGCTGCTGCGCGCCTGGGTTGGGCTCGCGGGCGCCTCCGACCTCGCCCTGCGGCTGCCGGCCCTGGCGGCGATCGCCGCCGCCGGCGCGCTGCCGCTGCTCTGGGGCGCGGGCCTGCGGCGCGAGGCGCGGCTCGCCTGGGCGGTGATGATCTTCGCCTGGTGGGGCGTGGACGGGTTCCTGGCGGGCCGCGCCTACGGCCTGCTGCTGGCGCTCTCGACCGCCCAGGTCATCGCCTTCGCCGAGCTGCTCAGGAAGCCCCGCCTGGGAACCGCCTTCGCCTGGGCGGCGCTGGGCGCGCTCGCCATCCTGACCCACTACTACGCCCTGATCGTCACCGCCGTTCAGGGCCTGAGCTTCCTAGCGCTCCGGCGGCGCGAGGCGCTGCGCTGCTGGCCCGCCGCGCTGGCCTTCGCGCCCGCGTTCGGCTGGATCGCCGCGCACGCCCCGCGCCTGCAGGCGTTCGCAGGCGCCGAGGTGGCCTGGCACCCGACCGTGGGACCGGGCCTGGCGCTCGCCATGACCGCGGCGACGCTGCAGCCTTCGGCTCCGCTGCTCGGCCTGGCGGTGGCGCTCGGCGTCCTTGCCGCGGCCGGGCTCTCGCGCGCCCCTGCCGCCCGCCTGCCGCCCCCGATGTGGATCGCGGCGGGCGCCTCGGCGGCGGCGCTCGCGCTCACGCTCGTCTCCGGGGCGCTGCACCCCAGCCTGACCGCGCGCTATCTCATCCCGACGGTTCCCGGCCTGCTGCTGGGCCTGGTGCTCTGCGCGGCGCAGACCTCGCGAGCGCGCCTGCTGCTCGCCGGCCTTGCCATGGTCTGGCTGGGCGCCGCGCTGAGGCCGGACGCCTTCCTGCGCGATCTCGCGAGCCCAAGCCCCTACGGCTTCGAGACCGCGTCCGAGGTGCTGATGCGCCACGGCGCACGCGACGTGGTGTTCGCCTGGGACCACGAGGTCACCGCCCTCATGCCGCCCCCGACGCTGGAGCGGCTGGGAAGCGTGTTCTTTCGCCGGGCGGGCTATCCCGTCCGCGTGCGGCCGCTGGTCGTCCGCCCGGGCGACGACGTCAACGCCCTGGCCTTGGCCGCCGCGAGCGGCCCGCACCCGGGGCTGATCTGGATCTACAACCGCGCGGGCCGCACGGCTGCACGAGCCCATCCTCCGGCCATCGCCCGGCTCGACCCGCGCTGGCGCTGCGAGCGCATCGGCGACGACACCGTCGGGAGCCTCGCCTGCTGGCGCACGCCTCGAGCTTGACTTGACCCGGCGCAACTCCGCTCCGATCCGCCATGGGAGGCATTTCCATGGAAGTGAACGGCGTCGCCCACACCTTCATCACCGCCGGCGACTTCGAGGCCTCGGTGGCCTTCTACCGCCAGCTCCTGCCGTTCCTCGGCCTGCGCGAGGTGGCCGACAGCGCCGACACCTACTACTGCGTGGGCGGGCGCACCGGCTTCGGCGTCCGACGGCCCGACCCGCAGCACGCCGGCGCCAGGTTCGAGCAATTTCGCGTGGGCCTGCACCACCACTGCTGGCGGGCCCGCTCGCGCGAAGACGTCGACGAGGCGCACGCCTTCCTGCAATCCATAGGCGCCCCCATCATCCGCGCGCCGGAGGACGGCCCCTGGGCGCCTGGCTACTATTCGGTGCTGTTCGAGGATCCCGACGGCGTGCGGCTCGAGATCAACTTCGTGCCGGGCCGCGGCCTCTTCGACACCGCGACCCAGCGCGTCGGGGCGACGCTCGACGAGCGTTAGAACGGCAGGATGTTGCGGTGGCGGGTGTAGGCCAGGTAGCCGACGTTGGCGCCCAGCCGGAAGCCGACGCCGGCCCGCATCGGGGCCAGCATGATGCCGGAGGCCTCCTGATAGTTCACCCCGATGCCGGCGATGAAATAGGCCGTGCCCTCGACGCCGGGGAAGCGCTGGAAGATCTCTCCCGGGTCGTCGAGGTTGTAGCAGAGGGTGAACACCCGGCTGGCGTTGCCGCCGGTGTCGAAGCCGATCGAGGGACCCTGCCAGTAGACCTCCATCGGCGGCCGGTTCTTCATGTAGAGCAGGCCCTTGCCATACCGCGCGCCGATCCCGATCGCGCCTGAGGCCTCGGTCCCGGCGATGTAGGCGGTGGGGCGGCCGTTCTTGGCGAAGATCCGCTCGACCGCCGCCCCGGCGCTCTCGGCGGTGACGCCCATGAAGTCGGAGACGGAGTTGACGATCTCGTCTTCGCTGTAGGTCTCCACGTGCCCGCTGTCGGCCGGGTAGGCCGGCTGCAGGTTGGGAGACCTCGGCGCCTCGGCAGGGGGTTCCTCCGGCGGCGGAGGCGGCGGCGGGGCGGAACCCGCGGGCCGCGCGGGCGGCAGCGAGCGGCTGCTCGTCTGGCCGTGGGCGACGGCGGCGGTCCCGAGCGTCACGAGTCCCGTGACGATGAGGGTTCGGCGATCCATGGGCGCGTGTTTCCTGAGAGTCCCTTGGTTGAAACCTTCCCCGCCCCTTTGCGGCTCTGTCATGGCGAACTTCGCCTTAACGCGGGATTAACCACGCCCCGAGCGCGTGTCCTCGCCATCGCTCTGCGACGGATGGTCCCCGCCCCGCGGCCCCGAAGGGAAGGCGCGCCTCGCCAGGGCGGGCGAATGTGCTAGACGGGCGCCGCATGACCACCCCGCTCAGTCACATCCGCAACTTTTCGATCGTGGCGCACATCGACCACGGCAAGTCGACGCTGTCGGACCGGCTGATCCAGGAGACCGGCGCGCTGAGCCTTCGCGAGATGACCGAGCAGGTGCTCGATTCCATGGACATCGAACGCGAGCGCGGCATCACCATCAAGGCGCAGACCGTGCGGCTGCACTACAAGGCCGACGATGGCGAAACCTATGTCCTGAACCTGATGGACACGCCCGGCCACGTGGACTTCGCCTATGAGGTGTCGCGCAGCCTGGCCGCGTGCGAGGGCTCGATCCTGGTGGTGGACGCGAGCCAGGGCGTCGAGGCCCAGACGCTGGCCAACGTCTATCAGGCCATCGACAACGACCACGAGATCGTCCCGGTCCTGAACAAGGTCGACCTGCCGGCCGCCGAGCCCGACCGGGTGCGCCAGCAGATCGAGGACGTCATCGGCCTCGACGCCTCCGAGGCGGTGGAGTGTTCGGCCAAGACGGGCCAGGGCGTCCATGAGGTGCTGGAGGCGGTGGTCAAGCGGCTGCCCGCCCCCAAGGGCGACCGCAACGCGCCGCTGAAGGCGCTGCTGGTCGACGCCTGGTACGACGCCTATCTCGGCGTGATCGTGCTGGTGCGGGTGTTCGACGGGACTCTCAGGGCCGGCCAGCGCATCCGCATGATGCAGACCGGCGCCGTGCACCAGATCGACCGCATCGGCGTGTTCCGCCCCAAGCGCACCGACCTGGAGGAGCTCGGCCCCGGCGAGGTCGGCTTCATCACCGCCCAGATCAAGGAGGTGGCCGACGCCGCGGTCGGCGACACCATCACCGATGAGCGCCGGCCGGCCGAAGCCCCCCTGCCCGGCTTCCGCCAGGTGCAGCCGGTGGTGTTCTGCGGCCTGTTCCCGGTCGACGCCGCCGATTTCGAGGATCTGCGCGCCGCGATCGGACGGCTCAGGCTGAACGACGCCTCCTTCACCTACGAGATGGAGACCAGCGCCGCGCTGGGTTTCGGCTTCCGCTGCGGATTCCTCGGGCTCCTGCACCTGGAGATCATCCAGGAGCGGCTGTCGCGCGAGTTCGACCTCGACCTGATCGCCACCGCGCCCTCGGTCGTCTACCGCATCAAGCTCACCGACGGATCCGAGCTCGAGCTGCACAACCCGGCCGACCTGCCCGATCCGGTGCGCATCGAATCCATCGCCGAGCCCTGGATCAAGGCCACCATCTTCACGCCCGACGACTACCTGGGCTCGATCATCAAGCTGTGCCAGGACCGCCGCGGCGAGCAGCGCGAGCTGAGCTACGTCGGCGCCCGCGCCATGGTGGTCTACGACCTGCCGCTGAACGAGGTGGTGTTCGACTTCTACGACCGGCTGAAATCGATCTCCAAGGGCTACGCCTCCTTCGACTACGCCATCGAGGCCTACCGCGAGGGCGACCTGGTGAAGATGTCGATCCTGGTGAATTCCGAGCCGGTCGATGCGCTCTCCATGCTGGTGCACCGCGACCGCGCCGAGACCCGCGGGCGGGGCATGGTGGAGAAGATGAAGGAGCTGATCCCGCCGCACATGTTCCAGATCCCGATCCAGGCGGCGATCGGCGGCCGCATCATCGCGCGCGAGACGGTCCGGGCGCTGCGCAAGGACGTGACCGCCAAGTGCTACGGCGGCGACATTTCCCGCAAGCGCAAGCTCCTCGACAAGCAGAAGGAGGGCAAGAAGCGCATGCGCCAGTTCGGCAAGGTGGAGATCCCGCAGGAGGCCTTCATCGCCGCCCTGAAGATGGACGCCGATTAGTCGGGCGGCGCTTCGGTCACGAGGGCGCGGGTTCCGGGCCTCCGGCCGACCGACCAAGCCGCGCCGGCGGCGGCCGAGATCACCGCCATGAGCCCTGCGAGCTGCGCCGGGGCCAGGCGCTCGTGCAGCAGGATCAGGCCGGAGAGCGCGCCGAAGCCCGGCTCCAGGCTCATGAACACCGAGAAGGTGCGGGCCGGCATGCGCGGCATGGCGAAGAGCTCGAGGCTGAACGGCAGGGCGGTGGCGACCAGCGCCACGAGCAGGCCGAGCGGCAGCACGGCGGGCGAGACCAGCGCCCAGCCCGCATGCGCGATCCCGACCGGGGCCGCGACCAGCGCGGCCAGGGAGGTCGCCCAGGCCGCCGAGGCGGCGCCGAACGCGTGTCCGACAATCCGTCCCGAGAGGATGTAGGCCGCCCAGCTCGCCGCCGCGCCGAGCGCAAAACCGATGCCGACGGGATCCAGCGGCCCGCCGCCGGAGCTCGGCCCGACCAGGCCCCAGACGCCGGCCGCCGCCAGCGCCGCCCAGACGAGATCGGAGGCCCTGCGCGAGCTCGCCAGGGCGATCGCCAGCGGGCCCAGGAACTGCAGGCCGATGGTCACCCCCTGCGGCAGGCGCGCGAGGCCGAGGTAGAACATCATCATGGCCCCGGCGCTCGCGAGACCGAGCACCGCGAGCGCCGCGACCGGCGCAGGCTTGGGCCAGGTGCGCCACGGCCGCTGGATGGCGAGCAGCATGGCCGCGGCCAGGGTGATGCGCAGCGCCGCGGCGCCCTGCGGCCCGACCGCCGGGAACAGCCCCTTGGAGAGCGCCGCGCCAACCTGGAAGCAGGCCATGGCGCCCAGCACCGCCGCGATCGGCAGCGCCAATCCGCCCGCGCCTTTGACCTTCAGATTCGCCAACCCATCCCCCTACGCCGCCAGCATGACCGGCGCGCAGGGCGGAGGGAAGCGGCGGGAAACCTACTTCTTGTCGTTCGACTTGCTGATCACCGTGCCGACACCGGCGCCGACCGCGGCGCCGAGCGGGCCGGCGATGACCAGGCCCGCGGCCGCGCCGGTGGCGGCGCGCTGCTCGACATTATGGCCGCAGGCGGCGAGGCCAAGCGCCAGGAGGGCCGTGGTGAGGACGATGCTGCGCACGTGCGACTCCATCCGCTATGAGGATCATCCCAGTCTGCCGCGAGTCGCTTAGCCGTTCGCTAACCCGCACGCGCGCGCCGCCTCGGCGGGACCCAGCGCCACAGCGCCGCGGTGTAGGCGAAGATCGCGACATAGGCCGCGGTGAACACCCACATCGGCAGCGGCCAGTAGATGACGCTGTTGACCCAGCGCATGATCAGCGGCGGCTCGGCGCGGCCCGCGCCGGTCAGCGCGTCCTGCCAGAGGGTCAGGAAGCAGGCGCGACCGAGCACCGCCTGCAGGGCGACGACCGCGAGCGAGGCGAGGTGCAGCAGGCGCCACCACGGGATCCTCACCCACGCCCAGCCGAGCGCCGCGCCCGCCGGAATCGCCACCAGGCCGAACAGGTTGAAGGCGATCACCACCAGGTGCGCCGCCAGCACCAATTCGCCCCAGGACGCCGCGCTCATGAGCGAACCTTAGGGCCGGCGCGTTTGCCGCGCATGCGCTTCCTCTGCGACGAGATGCTGGCCAGCCTCGCGCGGCTGCTCCGGGCGGCGGGCTACGACGCCGATCTGGCCACGGGAGGGGAACGGGACGAGGCGATCCTCGCCCGCGCCAAGGCCGAAGCGAGGGTGCTCCTCACCCGCGACCGCGATCTCGCCGCCAGGGCCGCGCCCGCTGCGCTGCTGCTCCCGCAAACGAGCGCCGAGGCCCAGGCGCGGGCGCTCGCCCGGGTGCTGCCCATCGACTGGGGCCTGGCGCCTTTCACCCGCTGCGTGGTCGACAATTCGGTGCTGCGCGCCGCGACGCCGGAGGAGGTGGCGCGCATGCCCGCGCAATCCCGAGCGCGGGGGGGCCCCTTCCGGGCGTGCCCAGCGTGCGGTCGGCTCTACTGGCCCGGCAGCCACGTCAAGCGGATGGCGGCCAGGCTCGAGGCGCTCGCCGGCGCAGCGCGCCAAGCTTGACTGTTGGCGCGGCGCAGCGGAAATCCCCCGCATCTCATTCGGGAGGCGTCTTCGATGCGCAAGCTGATCGTCCTCGCCGCGGCCGCCATGGCGGTGCTCGTGGCCGGCTGCAACACCATCCAGGGGATGGGCCGCGACATGCAGGCGGCCGGCCAGGCGGTCTCCAGCTCGGCCCAGGACGCCAAGCACTAGGCTCGGAACAGGGACGCGCCGGCGGGGGTTCGGTTCGCGAAACCCCGATCAGACCGCGAGGTCCCCATGAGCCGCTCCAAGCACGAGCCCTCCGGCCACACCCCCACCACCCTGCCGCGCGACGATCTCGAGGACGACCCGGGGATCGGCGCGTCCAAGGGGACGACCATCTCCGGCGAGGATCCGCACATCCTACGCGAGGACGGCGTCAACACCGAGGAGGGCGACGCGCCGAACGACACCGATGCGACCGGCGCGCCGACCCCGCTGCGCCGCGAGAAGGATCACGTGAAACGGCCGTGAGCTGAGCGCGCGAACGGCCGGCGCAGATTTCCTGCGGCCCAAGCGCCCGGCCCCTTCCGCACGGACGGGCGAGGGCGCATATGGCGGCCCGTCATGCAAGAAGTCGCCCATCCCCTCGGCGCCTCGCTCTGGCGCGGCGCCAAGGGCCACTGCCCGGCCTGCGGCAAAGGTCGGCTGTTCTGGAAATACCTGAAGGTCAACGACCGCTGCGAATGCTGCGAGGAGGACCTGTCGCGCTATCCGGCCGACGACGGGCCGGCCTACACGACCATCCTGCTGACGGGGCATCTGATCATCGTGCCCCTGCTGTTCATCCCATGGGTCTGGCGCAATCCCGTCCACTCAGTGCCGCTGGTGATGGGCGGCCTGGTGGTGAGCACGCTTTCGGTCCTGCCGCGGATCAAGGGCGCCTGGATCGGGCTGATGTATGCGCTGGCGGTGAAATCGACCGACGCGCACCTGCACACGGCCGACGCGGCCGACTAGCGCGGCCCCTCGCCGGTTCGGAACCTCCGCTGTGGGCTCGGCGTTGTCGCACGGCCAAGTCGGGGCGTGACGCGAAGGAGAGCCTGCGTGGGCCTCGGCACCATCCTGATCATCGTCCTCATCCTGCTCCTGATCGGCGCCCTGCCGAGCTGGGGTTACAGCCGCAGCTGGGGCTACTACCCCTCGGGCGGCCTGGGCCTGATCCTCGTGATCGTCATCGTCCTGGTGTTGATGGGACGGTTTTAGCGCCGGCCTAGAGCCCGAGCTCGGCGCGGACTTTCTTGGCCAGCTTCGCCGCGATCAACGCGTGCGCGGTGGAGATCCAGCCCTGCGCCTCATTCGGGTCGAGCCGGTCGAGGTCGACCGCCACCCACTGCCCCTTGGCGCAATAGGGCGCCTGGCGGCCGGGGCCATCCTCGGTCAGCACCACGAAGCCGATATCGGTGACCTTGAAGGCCACGTAGATGTCGCCGCACATGGCGAACACCTTGCCGCCGACCTTGTAGACGTCGGAGCCGCCCCACTGCACGACCTTGCTGGTCGCCGGCAGCCCGAGCGCGATGGCCCCGATCTCGTCGCGGGTCAGGGCGAGGCTCACTCGGCGCTCACGCCCACGCCGATCGGGCAGGTCACGCCCGTGCCGCCGACGCCGCAGTAGCCCATCGGGTTCTTGGCGAGGTACTGCTGATGATAGGCCTCGGCGAAGTAGAACGGGCCGGCCGGCGCGATCTCGGTGGTGACCCGGCCGAAACCCTGGGCGCTCAGCGCACGCTGGTAGGCCTCGCGGGAGGCCTCCGCCTCGGCGGCCTGGGCGTCGTTCACGACGTAGATCCCCGAGCGGTACTGGGTTCCGACATCGTTGCCCTGGCGCATGCCCTGGGTCGGGTCGTGGTTCTCCCAGAACAGCTTCAGGAGATCGGCGTAGGTCACCTGCCTGGGATCGTAGACGACCAGAACCGACTCGGCGTGGCCGGTGCGGCCGGAACAGACCTCCTCGTAGGTTGGATTGGGCGTCGGACCGTTCTGGTAGCCGGCGGCGGTCACCCACACGCCCGGCTGCTGCCAGAACTCGCGCTCCACGCCCCAGAAGCAGCCCATGGCGAAGTAGGCGGTCTCCAGGCCCTGCGGATAGGGCCCCTTCAGCGGATGGCCGTTGACGAAGTGGACCTCCGCGGTGGGGATCGGATGGGCGCGCCCCGGCAGGGCGGTCTCGGGCGTCGGGATCTCGAGCGGCTTCTTGGCGAACAGCATCGAACGGGCCTCCTTGTCGCGGTGCAAGATAGGATGCTCGCGGGCCGATTGCACGCCGTGCGCGGCGCCTGCTGACCTACGGGAACTTTCATGCGAAAGTCGCATCGAACGTCGGTATGGGAGGACATGCGCCATGGATAGCACCTGGAAGATAGGTTTGCTGGCGGGCGCGATCGCGCTGGCCGGCACGGCGGCGCTCGCGTCCGGCGGCGGCGGCGGCGGGTCCATGCCCGGGGGCGGCTACGGGAGCCCCAGCGCCTCGACCCCGCAGTACGATCCGGCGGCCGAGTACGCCAAGGCGATCACCGCCCTCAAGGCCAACCAGTACCGCGACGCCGCGCGCGCCGCCCAGCACGTCACCGATGCGGTTCCGAGCAATCCGGACGGCTGGCGGCTGCTCGGCATGGCCAAGGCCGGCGACAACGACTGGAAGGGCTCCAGGCGCGCCTACGAGCGGGTCCTGAAGCTCGCGCCCGACGATGTCCAGGGGCACGCAGGGCTTGGCATGGCGCTCGCCAAGCTGAAGGACGCCAAGGCCCAGGGCGAGCTCGATTGGCTGAAGGCCAAGATGCAGAGCTGCGGCGACAGCTGCCCCGACGCCGCCAAGCTCAAGTCGATGAGCGCGGACCTCCAGGCGATCATGGCGCCGGGCGAGGCGGCGACGAAGCCGAGCGCGGCGCTCTCCGGCAAGATGCTGTTCGGCGGCCCCAAGGCCGGCGACGCCGCCTATATCCAGGCGGTCAGCCTGATCAACGAGAAGCGCTATGACGACGCGCTCGCCGCGCTCGCCAAGGCCAAGGTGGAGTTCGGGCCGCACCCGGACATCATCACCTACGAGGGCTACGCCTGGCGCAAGAAGGGCGACTACGCCAAGGCCGAAAGCTACTACCGCCAGGCGCTCGCCATCGACCCCGACCACGTCGGCGCGACCGAGTATTACGGCGAGCTGAAGGTCGAGAAGGGCGATATCGCCGGCGCGAAGCAGATGCTGGCCAAGCTGGAGCGCGTCTGCGTCTACGGCTGTGCGGAGACGGAGGAACTGCGCCGTTGGATCGACGCAGGGCACGACCCGCAGCAATAGGCCTTGCGATCTGGATGGCGGCGGGCGCGCTGGCGCTCGCCGCCTCGCCAGGCGACGCCCCGATCCGCGCCATGCGCTGGGCGGCCAAGTCGGTCGATCCGGTGGCCGCCTTCGACCGCGCGCCTGCGGAGTGCCTGCGGCGGCCGAGCGATCCGGCCGAAGCCCTGAAGGTGGAGGTGGGCCGCGCCGCGTTCCGCACCCCGGTCCTGCTGGGCGGCCAGGCGGCGCGGGCGGGCGTCAACTGCGAGACCTGCCACAAGGCCGGGCGCAGCAACCCCGACTTCCTGTTCCCCGGGGTCTCCGGCGCGCCGGGCACGGCCGACGTGACGGATTCGCTGTTCTCGACGCACCGCGGCGACGACGTGATGGACCCCAAGCCGATCCCGGACCTCTCCGGGCCCAAGGCGAAGCTGAAGGTCGACCAGGCGCCGCGCGCCCACAAGCTCGAGCCCTTCATTCATGGGTTGATCACCGAGGAGTTCGACGGGCCGGAGCCGCCCAAGGCGGTGCTCGCGGGAATCGCCGACTACGTCCGCCATCTCTCGCCCGAGGCCTGCCCCAAGATCCCGAGCGTGGCCGTCACGCCGGCCTACTTCATGGCCGATGCGCGCCGCGCGCTGGCCGCCGCCCAGGGCGAGATCGCCGCCGGCGATGCGCCCGCCGCCATCCTGATGATCGCCTCGGCGCGCACCCGGCTCGGGCTCATCGACGAGCGCTATGCGGGGGCCGCGCTCGCGCCGCTCAGGGCCGAGCTCAGGAGCGCCGACGCCCGCCTGGCGCAGGCGCAGCAGGGCCTGCGCGAGCATCGGCCGGACGTGGCCGCCGAGCTCACCGCCTGGCTGCAGGATTCGGCCGCCCTGGAAGCCCGGCTCGAGGCGCGCGCCCCGGCCTCGCTGTTCGATCCGCAGCGCCTCACCCAGGCCGCCCGGCGGCGCTTGCCGGGCTAAGCTTCGTCCTATATTCCGCGCCTTCCGCCGGGCGGGTTCCGCTGCGGGCCGGTGGGTGAGGTGGCCGAGTGGTTGAAGGCGCACGCCTGGAACGCGTGTATACGGGCAACCGTATCGAGGGTTCGAATCCCTCTCTCACCGCCAGTCGGCTCACCGAAGTGGGGCGAAAGCTGCGCCGAGACGCTCGTGGATTCCGGCCGAAATGCCCGTTGTCGCATAGTCCGGGGGCATCGCCCCGTCCTTCTCGCCCCGCTCGTCCTGCTGTTCTTGACCCCGATAATGATGTATGAGACATCATTCCTTATGCTTACGCCTGGACAGCTTCGCGCCGCTCGTGCGCTCCTCGGGATGGACCAGCGCACGCTTGCCGCACGCGCCGGCGTGTCGCTGCCGACGATTCAGCGCATGGAGGCAAGCACCGGCTTCGTGCGCGGGGTCGTCGACAGTCTGACCAAGGTTGTGGCGGCCCTCGAGCGGGAAGGGGTCGAGCTCATCGGTGAGAACGGCGTCAGCTCCGGCGGCGGGCGCGGCGTCCGGTTGCGGGATCCTAGCCTGTCGGCTCTGCGGGCCGACTCCCTGACCTCTACGGATGGGTCGGAGGCGCAGCGGTGACCGACGGCGCCGCGACCGCCCACCTCTTCCGCCCGAAGCTCGTCACTGTCCTCAGCGAAGGCGCATATGACAGGGCAGCCCTTCGCAAGGATGCTCTGGCGGCCTTGACCGTCGCCATCGTCGCTCTGCCGCTATCGATGGCGATCGCCGTCGCCTCAGGCGTCTCACCAGAGCGCGGGCTCTACACCTCGATCGTCGGCGGCTTCCTGGTTTCGGCCTTGGGGGGAAGCCGCTTTCAGATCGGCGGGCCGGCCGGCGCGTTCATCGTCCTGGTCGCGGCGACGAGCGCCCGCTTTGGCCTGCAGGGCCTGCTGCTCACGGTGTTGCTGTCGGGGCTCATGCTCACCGCGATCGGAGCCTCGCGTCTCGGCGGGCTCATCCGCCATATCCCGCATGCGGTGACGGTCGGCTTCACATGCGGGATCGCGGTGACCATTTCCGCCAGCCAGATCCGGGATCTTTCCGGGCTGCGGCTGCCTGGCGCGGAGCCTGGTCCGCTCATCCCCAAGCTTCTGGCGCTGGGCGGAGCCGTGTCGAGCCTCAACCCGGCGGCCCTCGCTCTCGGGGCCGGCGCGGCCGCCCTGATCTTCGCTTTCCGACGGTTTCGGCCGACCTGGCCCGGCATGCTCATCGCAGTGGCCGCGGCCTCGATTTTGGCGGCGATTCTGCACTTGCCTGCGGAGACCATCGGCAGCCGTTTCGGCGGCATTCCGCACACGTTGGCCTCACCGCACCTGCCGCCGCTCTCCGCCGCCCTCATCCTGAAGGTGCTTCCGGCGGCGTTCTCTTTCACCTTGCTTGGAGGCGTGGAGAGCCTGCTCTCGGCCAAGGTCGCCGATGGCATGACCGGGCGCAAACATCGCTCGAACATGGAGCTGGTGGCCCAAGGTCTCGCGAACATCGCGTCCGCGCTTTTCGGAGGCATCAGCGTGACCGGCACGATCGCACGCACGGCGACCAACATCCGCGCCGGGGCGCGCAGTCCGCTGTCAGGGATCATGCACGCAGGATTTCTGCTGATCTTCATGCTCGTGGCGGCGCCGCTGGCGCGCTTCATCCCTCTCTCCGCGCTCGCCGGCGTGCTGGTGGTGGTCTGCTGGAACATGGCCGAGAAAGCCGAGTTCGTCCGCCTGCTGGGCAATTGGCGGACCGCGGCCGTCCTGCTCGCCACCTTTGGCCTCACGCTGGTCAAGGACTTGACCTTCGGGATCGTTGCGGGTTGCCTGGTGGCGGCCGCCTTCGCCGCAGCGAAGCGAGCCGTACCCGAAGAGGGCGACTGAGCACACGGCCCGCTACAGGGCCATGCTCGCTCGCCAGCCCGCCCGCCACGCCATGTAGCCTCCATCGAGCGGCTCTCTCACGCAGGAAGCTCAAGCAGCTGATTTGCACACTCCGCCGCCGGTGGCGTCGAGGTGTCGTCATCCAGCTTGTATGTGGAGCTTTGATGCGCCCGGGGGCAGCTCACGTTCGGCTGCGCCTGGGGCAGCGCGTCGTCGCTAGGGGCTCACCAGGCTTTCGAGATGGAGATCGTCCACCGCGGCGGCGAGTCGCTCGGCCCAGCAGCCGAACAAGGCTGCAGCGCGTGAACTTGAAGGGTCGGCGAGAGCCAGGCCTTCGACCCAGTAGACGAGGCTGAAGAGGACGGACCGGCGATAGTCGAGGCGGCATTCGTCGAAGCCGTACCCCGCGACCCCCAGGTCGACGAGGCGACCGTGATAGCGCCGCAGAAGCTCATCCTCGTTCTTACGACGCAGATCGGTGGGAACGGCGCCGCCCATCAGGTAGCCGAGGTCGAACGGCCCCCGCGCCTGCATGACCACCTGCCAGTCGATCACCGTGAGCTCGCGTCCTTCCGGATTTTCGCGGAACATCAGGTTGTCGGTGCGGAAATCCCCGTGGCAGAGGGTGAGCGGCGGGGTGCTGATCGCCGAGAGCAGGCCTTCAATGGCCCCCGCCAGCCGCCGGCTGACGCGGACCAGCCCGTGATGCCCCCGCGCGCCCAGCGCCTCAAGCGCGCTCGGCAGGCAGGCCCGGAAGTTCTCGGCCACGTCGGCGTAGGGCGGCTCCGCGGCGCGGGGCATGATCGCGCGCAGCTCGTCCAGCCTCGGGTGAGCCCACCAGCGGGCGTGCAGGCTGGCGATGCCGTCGATGGCCTCGGTGAGTTCGCCAAGCGAGATCCCGGCGACCTGATCGGGGCTGGCCGCGGGCGCCAGGTCCTCGAGCAGGATCACGCAATCCCCGCTCGCGGGATCGAAGGCGGAGAAGTAGACCTCGGGCGTCCGCAGTTCGACGGTCGCCGCGACGTCGCGGTAGAACCGCACCTCCCGTTCATAGACCCCATAGAGCGCGCAGATCTCCCGCACCTCGGGCGCGGAGGCGTGAAGCTTGGCGATGAGGCTGGCGGGGCCGGGCGGGCCGGCGCCATAGGCGAGCGTCAGGCGGTGGAGCTCCGACAGGACGCCGACGCCTTCGCCGATCCGCTGCGCCTCGACGGCGACGACAGGCGCGGCCAAGGCGCGGGTCAGCCAGGCTGGCGTGAAGCCCTGGCTGGCCTTGGGGATCGGGACCGGGCCGGCGTCGAGATCGGCGGCGATGACGGCCTCGCTCAAGGCCCCGCCCTCGCTGCGGCCAGCCGCCGCCCGAGCACGACGAAGGCCATGAGGCTCACGGCCGTCGCGGCGATGAACAGGTCGTAGAGCGGCCGGTAGCCGGCGCCTGTGAGCAGCGCGCCTGCGAGCATCGGGCCGATGGCGCCGCCGATGGCGAGCGCCGCCGGCATCAGCACCGCCACCCGTCCGTGCCCGTCCGCCGAGGCGATCATGCCCATCTGATAGGCCAGGGCGAAATTCCAGAGGCCGGCGCCCAGCAGCACGCCTGCGACGTAGGCCGCCGCACCGTGTCCGGCCCACAGGGCCGCGGCGCCGGCGATCGCCAGCAGCATCCCCGCCGCGAGCGGCGCCACCCGCCCGAAGCGGTCCCCGATGGCGGCGGCGGCGAGCCCCGCCAGGCCGCTGACCACGAGCCCGAGGGTCAGGACGCCGGACGCCGTCTCCCGGCCGACGCCGAAGCTGGGAGCCACCTGCGCGAGGAAGGCCCACAGCGCCGAAAGCCCGCCGAAGGAGACGAACAGCGCCGCCAGGCCCAGCCACGGCAGGCCGTCGCGGACCAGCGGCCCGCGCGCCCCCGCGCGGCGCAACATGGCGAACCGCGCCTCAGGCGGGTTGAGCGCCCGGCGCGACGGCAGGGCCGGCAGGCCGGCGAGCGACGCCGCGGCGACGATGCCGGCGAGCGTGAGCGCGGCGCCGGCGAAGCCCCAGCGGGCGGCGGCGAGCGCGCTCAGCGCCAGGAGCGCGGCCACCGCGACGAACACCTCGCTCGCGAGCTTCACGCCGAAGGCGCGGTCCGGCTTGTGGTTCTCCGACACCACGGCGATGCTGACCGTGTAGAGCAGGCCCAGTCCGACGCCGGAGGCGAGAAGGGCGGCCAGCAGGGCGGGGTAGGAGGCGATCGCCGCGCAGCCGGCGAGCCCCGCGACCGACACCGCCGCGCCGACGCCGACCACGGCTCGCCAGTCGAAGCGGCCGATCCACTGGTTCGAGGTGGCGGCCACCAGGGCGAAGCCCGCGAGGAAGCTCGACCCCACCATCCCGACCTGGCCCTCGGTGAGCGCGAAGCGCGTGGCCGCCTCGGCGAGCAGCGCCGGCATGACGTTGAACAACAGGCCGCCGGCCGCCGAGACGCTCGAGGCCGCCGCGAGGACGGCGAGCGGCTGGCGATGGATCGCGGGTTTGTCCGGCGGCGGCTTCACCTCGGTCCGACCGGAGCGCGCCGGCAGGGTCTCGGAGGGCGGGATCCGCACCGGCAGGCTCGCGTAGCCCTTGGCGAACGGATTGGCGAGCCGCACGGGCTCCCCCATCACCTCGATCGTCGGATAGCGCCCGAGGATCTCCTCCCAGAGGATGCGCAGCTGCATCTCGGCCAGCCGGTTGCCGACGCAACGATGGATGCCGAAGCCGAAGGAGATGTGCTGGCGAGGACGCTCCCGGTCGATGATGTAGTCGTCGGGGCGCTCGATGACCGTGTCGTCGCGGTTTCCCGAAACGTACCACATGACCACCTTGTCGCCCTTGGCGATGCGCTTGCCCGCGAGCTCGGTGTCGCGCGTGGCGGTGCGCCGCATGTGGGCGAGCGGGGTCTGCCAGCGGATGGTCTCGGAGACCATCGAGGGGATCAGGTCGGGGTTGGCGCGCAGCTTGGCGTACTGGTCGGGGTTCTGGTTCAGCGCGTAGATCGAGCCGGAGATGGTGTTGCGGGTGGTGTCGTTGCCGCCGACGATCAGCAGGATCACCGTGCCGTTGTACTCCTCCGGCGACATGTTCCGGGTCGCCTCGTTGTGCGCCAGCATTGAGATCAGGTCGCCGGTCGGCGGCGCGTTGACCCGCTGGTTCCACAGCTTGGTGAAATAGGCGTGGTACTCGACGAAGATCGCCATCTTCTGCTCGATGGTGTCGATCAGCCCCTTGC
>NZ_DATIMC010000106.1:0-52203 GCF_035475775.1 Phenylobacterium sp.
CCAAGGACAACGGCGCCATCTGGGCCATCGCCCAGACGGAAAAGGCCCAGGCCTCCTCGCTGGACGCGGTGACCAACTCGCTGAACAACGGCAAGTCGGTCCTCGACACCACCCTGCAGGCGGGCTCGCAGCTCACCGACAACCTCAACCAGATGCGCCAGAAGGCCCTGGCGGCCTCCGACGCCGGCGTCGACGACGCTTCGCGCACGCAGTACGAGAACGAGTACACCAAGCTGGCGCAAAGCTACGCCAACGTGATCGCCTCGGCCTCGTTCAACGGCGTGAACCTGATCGACAACTCCAGCGGTGCGGTGGCGGCCATCGGCTCCGCCGACGGCAAGATCAAGATCACCTCGGCGCACGACAAGCTGAACGCCGCGACGGTCTTCGCTTCCGACACCTCGCTGACGCTGACGGCGGGCACGGTGACGGCTCCGGCCACCACCGCCTCGGTCGACACGGTCGCGGCGAACGCCGGCGGCTCCTGGGCCGACGGCACCGGCACGAAGGCCGCGGCCTCGCTGGCGGTCATCGACTCGGCCATCAAGTCCGTCACGCAGGGGCTCTCGGGCTTCGGTGTGGACTCCAAGGCCGTCGACAACCAGCTCGACCTGGTCTCGAAGCTGCAGGACAGCCTCAACACCGGCATCGGCAACCTGGTTGACGCCAACCTCGCTCAGGAAAGCGCCAACCTGCAGGCCCTGCAGACCAAGCAGCAGCTTGGCGTGCAGGCGCTGTCGATCGCCAACCAGTCGACCGGCATCCTGCTCGGCCTGTTCCGATAGGGTTCGGGGGCGCGCTCGCCGCGCCCCTAGCCCACGCGTAAGCGGCGGGGAGGGCGACCTTCCCGCCGCGTCGTCGCGAAGGGAGTCGCCTCGCCGCGTCGCCGGCTGGCGTAAGAAAGATGGAGAACAATCTCGCCCCTATCGGTCTGACCCAAGCCGCCGGCGTGACGCCGGCGCCGGCTCCGCCCGCGGCGGTGTCCAATTCCGCCGCCATGCAGAAGGACGTCGCGGACCTGCGATTGGTGATCGAAGAAGACCAGGCCAGCGGCCTGTTCATCTACAAGACCATCGACCGCCGGACGGGGGACGTGGTGCTGCAGCTGCCTCGCGAAGAGGTGGTGCGCATGCACGAGGTGGAACGCTACGAGGCCGGAAGCCTGATCAAGACCGCCGTCTGAGCGCAAGGCTCGGAGGGGACATCGCCAAGCGGACCGCCTGCCGCGGTCGCGACCGCCGCCGGGGCCCCGGCGCGCGGCCATCGTCGTCTGTTCGCTAGCGCCGAGATGAGGGACTCGGCCTAAAACCGCAGCAGGCGCGGTCGGCGTCTCGGAAGGCGCGAGCGGGGCGAGCATGGTGACGAGCGTGAACGGGGCGTCGTTGGCGGCGCTGCTGGCCCAGGAACAGGCCGCGGCCAATCGCGCCTCGGCCGGCGGGGCTTCTCCCCAGCCGGCGACGCGGCCCGCCGGCGCGCCCGATCCGGCGGTCGTCTATGCCGGCGCAAGCGGCGCGCCCTCGCTGAGCGCCGTGCTTGGACTGACCGACAGCCTCAACCGCGCGGCCTCCATCTCCGACGTGGGCATCAGCGCGGGCCAGACCATCGCAGGGCTCGTTTCGATGCTGCGCGACAATGCCTCGGCCGTTCAAGGCGGCGCGGGCGATCCGCAGGCGCTGAACGCCAACTATCAGGGCGTGCTCGCCGCCATCGACCAGCTGGCCACCTCCGCTTCGTTCCAGGGCGTGACGATGCTGGACGGCGGCTCCGACCAGGACCTCAGCTTCCAGGCCGACCTGGCGGGCGGGACCACGATCAGCCTGGCGTCCCAGGACTTCACCACCGGCGGGCCGGTTCTGGGCCTGGCGGGAACGGACCTGCTGGGCGGTCCGGACGATCTCCAGGCGCTGCTGGCGCAGATCGACGCCGCCTCCGGCAGTCTCGGCGAGCGGCTGGGGCAGATGAGCGCCCAGTCCGATCAGATCCAGGCGCATCTCGGGGTGGTCAGCCAGCTGCAGAGCGCGCTATCGAGCGGCATCCCCGCCGGCGAGGGGGCGGATGAGGCGCGCCTGCAGGCGTTGGCCGTGCAGCAGGCCTTGGCCGGGCAGACCACGTCGCTCGCGAACCAGGCGCCTCAGGCGCTGCTCTCCCTGTTCCGCGGCTGAGCGGCCCTCGGGCCGGACCGCAAAGACTTCGGCGCCCTTAACTCGGTGTCAGCCCTTGCAGGGGCATGCTCGCGCCGCGAGCTCCTTCGCAAGTCAGGCGCGGTCCCGTGACGATCAGCTTCGATCCGAACGTGCTTCTGAGCTGGTACCAGGCCCAGGCGGGCGTGGCGGCGGCCGCGGCCGCCAGCCGCGGCGTCGCGAGCTCGGCGACCGCGCAGACCGCCGCCCAGGTGCCGACCGCGCCCTGGAACGATCCGAGCCAGGCGACACAGGCCAGCGCGCTGATCACCCAGGCGCTTTCAGGGGCTGCTTTCGTCGATGAAAAAGCGGCGAAGGTCGACGTGACCACGGCCGATGCCGACTACAAGCGGCTGTTCGCAATCAATCAGGGGCTGCTCACGCTTCAGGCCCTCGCCGGGGCCGCGAGCGATCCGACGACCTCGCAGTTCGCGTTGCCGGGAATCCAGCAGGCCTTTCAGCGTGGTCTCACGGAGATCTCGACCTACGCGGAGAGCACGAAGTTCGACGAGTTCCGGCTCACCTCGGGGACGGCGACGGCCAGCGCGACCAGCACGGCGGCCTTCGCAAAACAGTCCGACACCTACACGACAGCGGTGCTGGCCACCGGCTCCTCGGCGGCTCCGGTCGCGGCGTTCCAGGGCAGCGTGCAGTTCACCGCCGATGTGAAGAAGATCGGCGGCTCGATCGTCACGGTGAACTTCGACCTCTCGGAAATGGGTTCGACCCCGCGGAGCATGAGCACCGTTGCGGCCTATATGAACTCCAAGCTGCAGGCCGCCGGTCTCGGAATCCGAGTGAGCACCACCTCCTCGCAGACCGCCCCCGAGACGATCAGCATCGGCGGGCAGACGACCACCATCGCGGACGCCCAGACGCAATGGGCCTTCCAGTTCAGCGGCCTGCTGGACGAGACGGTCACCTTCTCGGCGCCGACCACCGCTCCGGGCATCTACGTGGCCCAGAGCGCCGGCGATCCCGTGGCGCCAGCGCCGGCCGTCGCGCCGAGCGACGGCTCGACCGCTTCGACCACGCCTGCGACAGTCGATGACACCGAGCAGCAGCTGCTCAAGCTGGAAGGCGGCGGGGGGGCCGACGCCGCCTCGCGTCCCGGCGAGACGTCGTACACGACCGGAGAGGTGTTCGGCGAGACTCTGCCGGCCGGCGTAGGGACCGTGCACGCCACGGCCACAGGCGCGGACGGTTCGGTCTATCTGCTCGCCGACGCCACCGGCACGGTGAACGGCCAGACGATCAAGGGCGCGCAGGACGCGGTTCTCCTGAAGTACGATTCCGCGGGCAATCTGGTCTATACGCGCACCCTCGGCGCGGCATCCTCGGCGAGCGGCATGTCCTTGGCGGTGAGCGCCGACGGCAAGGTGGCGATTGCGGGCTCGGTCACCGGCGAGCTCGACAGCGGCGATTCAGGCGCCGACCCCACCCAGAGCGACAGCTTCGTCACCCTCTACGACTCCCAGGGCCAGGAGCTGTGGACCCAGCGCCAGGGCTCAGACCTCGGCGACGACACGGCCAAGGCGGTCGCCTTCGATGCGAGCGGCGACGTCTATGTGGCGGGCCAGACCCAGGGCTCGATCGGCGGCCGCTCGGCGATCGGCGGCGTCGACGGCTATCTCCGCGCCTACGACTCCAACGGCGTCTCGCTCTCCACCCGCCAGTTCGGCACGACGGGCGACGACGGCATCTCCGGGCTGGTGGTGGATGGAACCAACGTCTACGTGGCGGGCCACGACGGCGGGACGGCGACGATCCGCAGCTTCGACGCCTCGGATCCCACGCAGCTGACGCTGACCGCGACGCGCAGCCTCGGCAGCGCGACGATCGGGGGCATCGGCCTCGACGGCTCCGGCAACCTGCTGATCGGCGGCTCGACCAGCGGCGGCCTGAGCGTCGCCAACACCACCCGGACGCTCAGCGGCGGTCAGGACGCCTTCGGCGCACGGATATCGGAGGACCTGACGTCCACGGCCACCGACGCGGCGGCCTACTTCGGCGGTTCCGGCACGGAGAAGGTGACGGCGGCGACCGTCGCGGGCGGGCAGGTCTGGGTCACGGGCACGACCACCTCGACCGATCTTCCCGGCCTTGCCCCGGTCGGCAAGACCGACGGCTTCGTGGCCGGACTCGACGTGGGCGCCGGCGCGGTGACCTATTCCCAGCGCTTCACGGCCAAGGACTCCATCGACGCTCCGGAATCGATCGCCGTGGACGCGAACGGCGGCAGCGCACTGGACAAGCTCGGCCTGCCGAAGGGCGCGCTGACCTCGGACAGCTCGCAGCTCGTCACCTCCGCGACCTCGGCGCGGGCCGGCGACGAGTTCCAGATCAAGGCCGGAAACAACTCCCCGAGCACGGTCACGATCGAGGCCGACGACACGTTGCAGACGCTGATGACCAAGATCCAGCGGGCCGGCCTGTTCTCGATCAATGTCGAGACCGGCTTCAGCGTCGAGGGCTCGACCCTGTCGCTCACGCCGGAGGACAATCGCGCGACGTTCCAGCTGCTGCCCGGGCCGGCCGGACAGGATGCGCTGCAGGCGCTGGGTCTGCAGCCCGGCCTGATCCGCAACACGGTGGTCGACAAGACCAAGGGCGTCCTGCCGGCCGACGGCGGAACCCAGACCTATGGCCTGCGGCTTCCGTCGCGCCTCGACCTGAACTCCGCGGCGGATATCGCGAGCGCCCAGGATGCGCTCACCAATGCGATCACCACGGTGCGGGCGATCTATGCCGACCTGAAGCAGGCGGCGACGCCGCAGAGCCAGCAGCCCAAGGTGACCGGCGCGGTCTCGGCCTACACCCAGAGCCGCATCGCCGATTACCAGGCGGCGCTCGATCGTTTGACCGGCGCCGATGGGTCGGGCTCGTCGCTTGCCAGCCTGTTCGGCTGAGTCTAGCGAGGGGCATGAATTTTGACGGGGCTCGTAGAACCGGCGTCGTGCTGGGCGGCGGCGCCGTGGTGGCGCTCGCGGCCGGCGGGCTGATCGCCTGGGCCCTGATGGGCGGGCATAGCGGCGAACCCACGCCGCCGCCGCCGGCCTCGCAGGGCGGCCTGATCATCAAACCCAATCAGACCGAGTCCAAGCCGGTCGCAGCGGCCAAGACCTTGCGCTGTTTCGCGTCTGGCCAGTTCGTGGGCGAGTTCACCCTGGCCGAGTGCGCCCAGCGCAACGGCGTCGCGACCGACAAGCTGGATGTCGGCGTCGATCCGACCGGGGCGCTGGCCGCCGCCCGGCCGGGCGGATCCGTCGTCGCCCCTCTGCCGCCCGCCCCCGAGCCGGTCAGGCGGCTGGCCCCCAAGCCGCAACCGGCGCCGCGCGCCGGCCCGCTCGGCGCATGCTGGCGCTATGCAGAGGGGACCTGGCGCAGGCTGCCGAACGACATGGCGCTGAACCTGTGCGCCCGCACCCTGTTCGACGGGCGCTGCGAACGGCCCGGCCAGGCGCTCTACGGCCGCTGGGGGCAAGAAACCATCCGCCTGGTCCCCGGGAAGGTGGAGATCTCCTCGGACAATCGCAGCTTCCGCGGCCTGATGGAGCAGGGGCAGGGCTGCAGCCTGCCCACAGGCTGACGCCTCGCGCCGGCCGCAAGCCTTGTGTAGGTTGCCGCCCATGCTCCGCACCAGCCTTATCCTGTTCGCCGCGGCCCTGGCGCTTGGCGCCTGCGCCAAACGCACCACGCCGCCCGGCACCGCGGGCGTCTGCTATCACGTGGTCTTCGAGAAGAACGGGAGGCTGAAATACAACAGGCTGGTCAACGCGCCGAACCTCGAGACCTGTGCGGCGAACCTCGAGGCGATGCGGCTCAAGTTCCTCGGGATGGGCGGCTCCGCCACGGAGCTGCTCGGCGCCTACCAGTCGAATTTCATTTTCGTTGAAAGGGAAGGGATCTTCACTTCAACCTCTCTGGAAGGACCGCGATATGTCGCCCTGGTGCGCACCGGCGATGGCCGGCTGGCGATTCCCGGCGCCATGCCGCAGCAATAGGCTGTGGAGAACCGGCCGCTCGATTCGAACGTAACAAGAACGTTTGCTTGCCGAGCCGTTAACGGCGCGCTACCGTCGGCCTGGGCATCAGCCCGCAGGCACGGAAGCTTAGGACATCGATATGGCGGGCAGCGTCAATAAGGTCATTCTGATCGGCAACCTCGGGGCGGACCCCGAAATCCGCTCCCTCAACTCCGGCGACCGGGTCGCCAACCTGCGCGTGGCCACCTCCGAGACCTGGCGCGACCGGACCTCCGGCGAGCGCAAGGAGAAGACCGAGTGGCACCGCGTGGTCATCTTCAACGACAACCTCGTGAAGGTCGCCGAGAACTATCTGCGCAAGGGCTCGAAGGTCTACATCGAAGGCGCGCTGCAGACCCGCAAATGGGCCGACCAGTCGGGGCAGGAGAAGTTCTCCACCGAGGTCGTGCTGCAGAAGTTCCGCGGTGAGCTCACCATGCTGGACGGCCGCGGCGACGCCGAGCGGGAGGAGGGCGGCGGCTATGCCGGGGGCTTCTCCTCGGGTCCGCGCACGCCCAGCTCCGGCCCGCGCGAGGACTTCACAGCCGAGCTGGACGACGAGATCCCGTTCTGAGCCGGCCCGCGGCCGCTCAGCCCGCGGCGGGGGGCGGCTCCGGGCAGGCTTCGGCGATGCGCCGGGCCTCGGTCGTGGCGTGGCCCGAGACCGGCAGTCCCAGGAAGCGGGTGGTCATGACAGCGTCCACGTGGAAGCTCGTCGGGGTGTAGGCGCCGGACGCGCTCACCTGCACCTGCCGGCCCTTGTTGTCCGTGCAGATCCCCTTCATCGCCAGCTTGCCGCCGCCCACGCGACGGGTGGGGTAGATGCAGGTGTAATGGTGGTTGATCGGCCCGGTCAGGAACCGGTCCACGTCGGCCGGGCTGATGCAGCGCCGCGAGGTGCTGGTCGAATGCAGCGGCGAGCTCACCGTGTTGGTGGATTCCCAATAGCCGGGAAGGATCGGGCTCTGGGCCGCCGCCGCGGAGCCCGCCAGGGCCGCGGCCGCCAGGGTCGGAAGGAAGAGCTTCATGCGCGCGCATATAGGCGGGCCTATGAGGCGCCGCCATGGCGGCTGGCCGATCCGTCGCGTCCGGCGCGCCTGAGATAGGCCTCACGGACCTCGGCGCCGGCCTCGTCATAGAGGAAGGGCAGGAAGGCGTAGCGGCGGCCGCGCCTGACCCGCAGCGCCTCATGCATCAGGCCGCAGGCGAAGACCACGGCGCCCCCCACCGGCGGCCGGTAGGTCGTCGGCCCGAACTCCGGGAAGCGCAGGTCGCCGCCTTCGAAATCGTCGTTCAGGTTTATCGAGCAGGCGAACTTCCGGTGCGCCGTCTGGAAGGTGGTGTTGTCGCGGTGGGCGTGGAACACGCCGCCGTCCTCGGCGTCGTAGCAGCTGATGAGGTAGCGTTCGATACGGGTGACCTCGCTCGCCAACGCGCGCCCGATGAACGGGAACAGCCGCCGCTGCAGCCGCTCGGCGATGGCGGCCCTCAGCGCGTCGTCCTCGACCAGCAGGTCGCGGCGACGCTTCAGCTCGTCCATTTCCATCACCGTGACGTCGCCCTTGTCGCGCATGACGCCGGTGAACTCGCCGCCGCCTCGCGAGGCGTGGAGCGCGATCAGCTCGGCGCAGAGCGCGGGCTCGAAGATGCGGGGCGCGATCAGCACCGGCGCGTGCAGGGGCGCGCCGGCGGGGTCGCCGGGCGCCGGCAGGGCGGCGAGCTCGGCGAAGAGCGCCGGAGCGTCCTCGATGGCCGCCCGCCGCATCACCCTGAGCGCCGGGTCCAGCAGCAGCCAGAACCCCGCATTGTCGGCGCCATAGAGCCGGCTCACCTCCCGGCCCTCGTCCAGGATCCAGCGCAGGCCGCGCAGGTCGCGCACCTGGGCCGCGGTTTCGGGCTCGCGCACCACCACGAAAGCCGCGAGCGTGGCCTCGTCGAACAGCCGCTGCCCGCGGGCCAGCGCGCTCAGCGCCGCCTTGCGCGGCTCCGTCGCCACGGGCAGGAACAGCATCAGCACGAAGCGGCCGCCGGCGGTGTCGAACACGAATTCCGGGCTGGAGGCGCTCGCCGCCTTGAACCAGGGCGCGGGCTCGCCGGGATCTAGGGGCGGCGCAGTCATCGGGGGCGGAGCCTAGGCGCGAAGCGCAAGCAGGTCACGCGCCGCCCGGTCCTCACGCGCGTACGCGCGTGCGCGCGAATTCGTGGCGCTCGCCCCTTCAGAATGCTAATCAAACACCCCACATAAGCCTCACGATTCGAACGGCGAATTTCTCCCCTTGACCGACGAGAACACCACTCCGCCTGACGACCGGCGCGGGGCTGTCGCCCCTATCGCCATCGAGGACGAGCTGAAGCGCTCCTACCTCGACTACGCCATGAGCGTGATCGTCAGCCGCGCCCTGCCGGACGTGCGCGACGGCCTGAAGCCCGTGCACCGCCGCATCCTGTTCTCGATGAACGAGCAGGGCCACACGCCCGAGCGCGGCTACGTGAAGTCGGCCCGGGTGGTCGGCGACGTGATGGGCAAGTATCACCCGCACGGCGACCTGGCGATCTACGACACCCTGGTCAGGATGGCGCAGCCCTTCTCAATGGGCCTGATGCTGATCGACGGCCAGGGCAACTTCGGCTCGGTCGACAACGACCCGCCGGCGGCGATGCGTTACACCGAGTGCCGCCTGACCCAGGCCTCGATGTCGATCCTGGCCGACCTCGACAAGGACACCGTCGATTTCAAGGACAACTACGACGGCTCCGAGCAGGAGCCGGTGGTGCTGCCCTCGCGGATTCCCAACCTGCTGGTCAACGGCGCGGGCGGCATCGCCGTCGGCATGGCGACCAACATCCCGCCGCACAACCTGGGCGAGGTGGTCGACGCCTGCCTGGCGCTGATCGACGACCCGGAGATCGGCCTCGACGAGCTGTTGGACATCGTGCCGGGGCCCGACTTCCCGACCGGCGGCGAGATCATCGGCCGCACCGGCGCGCGCCAGGCGCTGATGACCGGCCGCGGCTCGGTCGTGGTGCGCGGCAAGGCTTCGGTGGAGGAGATCCGCAAGGAGCGCGAGGCGATCGTCATCACCGCCATCCCATACCAGGTGAACAAGGCCGCACTGGTCGAGCGGATCGCCGAGCTGGTGCGCGAGAAGCGGATCGAAGGGATCGCCGATCTGCGCGACGAGAGCGACCGCGACGGCATGCGCATCGTCGTCGAGATGAAGCGAGATGCGCCGGCCGACGTGATCCTGAACCAGCTCTACCGGTTCACCCCGCTGCAGACCTCGTTCGGCGTCAACGCGCTGGCGCTCAACCGTGGCCGTCCCGAGCAGATGGGCCTGCGCGAGATGCTGCAGGCCTTCGTCGAGTTCCGCGAGGAGGTCGTCGTCCGCCGGACGAAGTTCGAGCTCGGCAAGGCGCGCGACCGCGGTCACGTGCTGGTCGGCCTGGCGATCGCCGTCGCCAACATCGACGACTTCATCCAGATCATCCGTTCGTCCAAGGACCCCGCCGAGGCGCGCGAGCGGCTGGTGGCCCGCGACTGGCCGGCCGGCGACATGCTGCCGCTCGTCGACCTGATCGCCGACCCTCGCACCGTGGCCATCGAAGGCTCGCGCATCCGGCTGACGGACGACCAGGCGCGCGCCATCCTGGCCCTGACCCTTTCGCGCCTGACGGGTCTCGGCCGCGACGAGATCTTCGGGGAGGCGGAGAGCCTGGCCGAAGCGATCCAGGGCTTCCTGGCGATCCTGGCCTCGCGCGAGAAGGTCATGGCCATCGTGCGCGAGGAGCTCGTCGAGGTGCGCGAGGCGTTCGCCGTGCCGCGCCGCTCCGAGGTGGTCGAGGGCGACGCCGACGTCGAGGACGAGGACCTCATCGCCCGCGAGGAGATGGTGATCACCGTCACCCACGGCGGCTACGTGAAGCGCACGCCCTTGTCGATCTACCGGACCCAGCATCGCGGCGGCAAGGGCCGCTCGGGCATGGCGACCAAGGAGGAGGATGCGGTCACCCGCGTCTTCTCGGCCAATACGCACAGCCCGATGCTGTTCTTTTCGTCGGGCGGCAAGGCCTACAAGCTGAAGGTCTGGCGGCTGCCGCTCGGCACGCCCACCAGCCGCGGCAAGGCCTTCGTCAACCTGCTGCCGATCGAGCCGGGCGAGAGCATCACCTCGATCCTGACGCTGCCCGAGGACGAAGCCTCCTGGGACCGGTATGACGTGATGTTCGCCACCCGCTCCGGCGGGGTGCGCCGCAACAAGCTCTCCGACTTCGTCGACATCCGCCGCAACGGCAAGATCGCCATGAAGCTGGACGCGGGCGACGCCATCGTCGGCGTCGCAGTCTGCAACGCGCAGGTGAACGACGTCCTTTTGACCACCGCGCTCGGCCGCTGCATCCGCTTCAAGGTCGACGACGTCCGCGTTTTCGCCGGCCGTGACTCCACCGGCGTGCGCGGCATCCGGCTCGCCGAGGGCGACAGCGTGATCTCGATGGCCATCCTGCGCGCCGTGCCGGCGACGCCGGAGGAGCGCGCCGACTATCTCCGCTACGCCCGCGCCATGCGCGTCGCCCGCGGCGAGGCGGCGGACGAGCCGGAAGACGGCGCCCTCGCCGCAGAGGACGAGCCGGAAGAGGCGGCGCAGTCCGAGGGCGACACGCCCATGTCGCGGCTGATCGAGCTCGAGGCGGCGGAGGAGATCATCCTCACCGTCTCCACCGAAGGTTACGGCAAGCGAACCTCGGCTTACGAGTTCCGCCGCACCGGCCGTGGCGGCCAGGGCCTGCTGGCGCAGGACCTCAGCAAGCGCGGGGGACGGCTCGCCGGCTCGTTCCCGGTGGAGGAGGACGATCAGATCCTGCTGGTCTCCGATCAGGGCCAGCTGATCCGCGTGCCGGTGAACCAGGTGCGCCTGGCCGGCCGCAACACCCAGGGCGTGATCATCTTCCGCAAGGGCGAGGACGAGCACGTCGTCTCGGTCGAGCGCCTCCCCGATCAAGGCGAGGAGACAAACGGCGAGGCGGGCGAGGACGAACCCGCCCCAGAGGATGGCGGCGAGGCTTAGCGCGCCTTCGCCGACCCGCGTTCACCCGAATTGACACCTGCCGGCGCTGGGTACAGCCTTCCTTCCTCACAGTAAGGGGAGGTTGCGAGATGGGACGCATTCTCGCTTTGTTCTATGGCGTCGTTTGCTACGCCATCTTCTTCGTCACGTTTCTCTACGCCATCGGCTTCGTGAGCGGCTTCGTGGTTCCGAAGACGATCGACAGCGGGCCCGTCGGGCCGCTGCTGACGCGCCTGGGCATCGATGTGGCCGTGCTGGGCGTATTCGCCATCCAGCACAGCGTGATGGCGAGACCGGCCTTCAAGGCTTGGTGGACCAAGGCGGTCCCGCCGGCCATCGAGCGATCGACCTATGTGCTGTTCGCCTCGGCGGCCCTGGTGCTGATCTTCTGGGCCTGGCGGCCGATCCCCACGGTCCTGTGGTCGGTGGGAGGTCCGTGGGGCCAGGTGATCCTGGCGCTCGCGGCCGCGGGCTGGCTCACGGTGCTCGCCTCGACCTTCCTCATCAACCACTTCGACCTGTTCGGGCTGCGGCAGACCTGGGCCTACGCCACGGGCAAGGAGACGCCGCCGCCCGAGTTCCGGACCCCGCTGTTCTATCGGGTCGTCCGCCACCCGCTGTACCTGGGCTTCATCGTCGCCTTCTGGGCCGCGCCGACCATGACCCTGGGCCGCCTGCTCTTCGCGGCGGCGACGACGGCCTACATCCTGATCGCCATCCAGCTCGAGGAACACGACCTGACCGCCGTGTTCGGCGATGTCTACGCGAGCTACCGCAAGCGGGTGTCGATGATCATCCCGATGCCGCCCAGCAAGGCGTAGCAGCTTAGGGCCCCCAACTTAGCGCTTGCCATAACCGCACTCCACGGCGAAAGGCGGAAGCGGACAGTTGGGGGCCCACCTGATGACGCGCGTCGGCTTGTTTCCCGCCACTTTCGATCCCGTGCACAACGGGCACATCGACATCATGGAGCGGGCCGCCAAGCTGGTCGACAGGCTGGTGATCGGCGTGGCGATCAACATCGGCAAGGGACCGATGTTCACGCTCGAGGAGCGGGTCGCCATCCTGCGCGAGGAGACCGCCCACCTGGCCGGGCAGGTCGAGATCGACGTCCGTCCCTACGAAGGGCTCACGACGGTGTTCGCGCGCGAGGTCGGCGCGAACCTCATCGTGCGGGGCCTGCGCGCCTTCACCGACTTCGAATACGAATTCCAGATGGCGGCCATGAACCAGCAGCTCGATCGCGAGATCGACACCGTGTTCCTGATGGCCGATCCGCGGCACCAGGCGATCGCCTCGCGGCTGGTCAAGGAGATCGTGCTCCTGGGCGGCGACATCACCAAGTTCGTGAGCCCGCGCGTCAAGGTCCGGCTGTTGGAGAAGGTCGGCCGCCAATGAGGCCCGAGCCCCCAGGCCGTCGCCCGGGGGCTGGTCACGGACTCCGCCGCCTTCTACGAGTGATCCGATGAAGACCGCACTGATCGCCGTCGCAGCCCTGGCCGGGCTCGCCACCGCCGCGATGGCCGCGCCAAAGGCCAGGCCCGCCGCTTCTCCCGCAACCCCGGCCGCGCCGGGCCCCGCCGACTGGCGCATCCCCGATCCGAACGACGTCCTGGTCATCGACACCAACAAGGGCCGGATCCTGGTCGAGATGATCCCGGAGGTCGCTCCGCAGACCGTGGCGCGGATCCGCGAGCTCACCCGCGCGCACTTCTACGACGGCCTGCGCTTCTTCCGGGTGATCGACGACTTCATGGCCCAGACCGGAGATCCGCAGAACAACGGCACCGGCGGCTCGGACAAGCCAAATGTGCCGGGCGAATTCACCTTCCGGCGCGGCGCCGAGACGCCGTTCGTCCTGGTCGCCGACCAGACCGTGGCGGAGGTCGGCTTCATCAAGTCCCTGCCGGTGACCAGCCAGTCGATGTCGCTGGCGGCCATGACCAAGGATCAGAAGGTCGCCGGATGGGCGCTCTACTGCCCGGGCGTCGCCGGCATGGCGCGCGACGAGAACCCGGATTCCAACAACAGCCAGTTCTTCCTCATGCGGCGCAGCCATCACAATCTGGAGAAGCGCTACACCGCCTTCGGCCGGGTGATCGCCGGCGAGGACGTGGTGCGGGCCATCAAGACCGGCGAGCCGGTCGAGCCGCCGCAGGACCGCATGGAACGCGTGCGCCTGCTCGCCGATTTGCCCACCGCAGAGCGGCCGAAGATCCGGGTGATCGATCCCAGGAGCGCCTGGTTCAAGGCCCAGGCGGCGCGCGCCGAGCAGGCGAGCCCGAACGATTTCATGTGCGACCTGGAAATCCCCGCCGAGGTGAAGTGATGGATCCCGAGAACACCCTGATCATGCAGCTCGACACGGGACCGGTGACGGTCAAGCTCCGGCCCGACCTCGCGCCCGGCCACGTGGCGCGCATCAAGGAGCTGGCGCGCGAGGGCTTCTACGACGGCGTCGTCTTCCACCGGGTGATCCCCGGCTTCATGGCCCAGGGCGGCGATCCCACCGGCAGCGGGTCCGGCGGCTCGGACAAGCCCAACCTCAAGGCGGAGTTCAGCCGCGAGCCGCACGTGCGCGGCGTCTGCTCGATGGCCCGCACATCGAACCCCAATTCGGCCAACAGCCAGTTCTTCATCTGCTTCGACGACGCCCGCTTCCTGGACGGCGAGTACACGGTCTGGGGCGAGGTGGTGGAGGGCATGGAGAACGTCGACTCCTTGCCCAAGGGCGAGCCGCCGCGCAATCCCGGCAAGATCGTCTCCATGACGGTGGCGGCGGACGCCTGAGCGGGGCGGACCATGGCGGCCAGGCTCAAGGTCTTCGTCACCTCGGACGGCCTGACCGACTATGCGGTCGCGGCTTCGTCCAAGACCAAGGCGCTGGCGGCCTGGGGCAGCCACCAGGACCTGTTCAAGACCGGCTTCGCCCATGAGACCGACGACCCCGAGCTGGTGAAGGCCGCCGTCGCCCAGCCGGGCGAGGTGCTGCGCCGGCCGGCCGGCGCCCGCGGCGCGCTGGCCAGGCTGAAGCCGGCCCGACAGCCGAAGCCCAGCAAGCCGGCCGGGCCGTCCAAGGCGGCGCTCAGGAAGGTGGCCGACCTGGAGAAGAGGCTCGCGGCCCTCGAGGCGGCCCATGCCAGGGCGCTCGAGACGATCGCGGCGCAGCGTGCGGCGCTCGAGCGCAAGGCCGAGGCGCTCACCGCGAGGTTCGAGGCCGATCGGGCGCGCTGCCGGACGGCCCTGGCCGCGGCGCGACAGGCGCTAGGATAGCCACCACAGGGTAGTGGTCGGAGCCCAGCCTCGGGCCGGTGCGGACCTCGACCGTGGCCCAGCCGGGCCCGGCGTAGACGTGGTCGATCGGCAGGATCGGGAACGGCGCCGCCGGGCCGCGCCGCATGAACCGGCCGGCGGGCCAGCTGAACAGCGCCCGGTCGCGCCGGGTCAGGCCGAAGGCGCGGTCCCACTTCCGCCGGGCGAAGGACCAGGGCGTGGAGTTGAAGTCGCCCGCCAGGATGGTGCGCTCCTGAGGCAGGTCGGCCAGCACGTGGGCGAGCCGCGCCTCCTGGCGCTGCTGGTCCTGCCCGTCCGTCGGCCAGGCGTCGTGGACGCCGACCACGTCGAAGGTCCCCTGCGCGTCGCGGAAGATGGCGTGCGACAAGGGCCCGACCGAAGGCTCGGCCGGCACATAGCCGCGGGTCATCGGCCGCTCGGAATAGATCATCACCTCGCAGTCGCGGCACACCGCCCGCCAGCCGGTGCGCGCCTCCACCGCGCGGCGGAAGGCGGGCGTGGTCTCCTCCAGGATCGCGATGTCGGGCCTCTCGCGGGCGAGCCAGTCGATCGTGCCCGCGATGTCGGCGTTGTGGCTCCAGACGTTGAACTGGATGATCTTCAGCCGGCCCGGCGCATCGGCCGTGGCGCGCGGCCCGGCGCTGCGCGTCAGCTCCGGGGCGATCAGGGCGCCGGCCGCGACGATCCCCACGCCGGCGAGCCCCAGCACGACCAGGCGCGTCACGCCGCCGAACAGCACCAGCGCGCAGATCCCGGCCAGCAGCGCGCCTGCGAACCAGACCGGCGCGAAATGGGCGAGCAGGTCCCAGCGCAGGCTGTGGCGGCCGCGCAGGGCCGCCAGGCTCGCCGCGGCGCTGAGCCCCGCCAGCAGGAAGATCGGCGGCCCCAGGACGATGTTCAGCGCGAGTCGCAGCAGACCCATGCCCGCCTCTAGCAGCCCCCCGGCTTGACGCGCCAGCCGCCGCATGGCGCAAGGCGCATCCATGCAGCTCGCCGACTTCGACTTCGACCTGCCGGAGGACCGGATCGCTCTGCGTCCGGTCCACCCGCGCGACGCGGCCCGCCTGCTGGTGGTGAGGCCGGGCGAAGCGTTCGCCGACCGGCAGGTCCGCGACCTGCCGGCGCTGCTTCGGCCGGGCGACGCCCTGGTGCTCAACGACACGCGGGTGATCCCGGCCAGACTGAAGGGGCTGCGCGTCCGCGACGAGGGCCGGGTGGCGGTCCAGGCGACGCTGCACCGCCGGCTTTCCGGCCACCTCTGGACGGCGTTCATGCGGCCGGGCAAACGCCTGGCCGAGGGCGACCGCATCGTGTTCGGCGAGGCCCACGACCGGGCCTGCTTCCTGGGCGAGCTCAACGCCACGGTGAAGGCGAAGGGGGAGGACGGGGAGGTGACGCTCGCCTTCGACATCTCCGGCCCCGACCTCGACGCAGCCATCGCCGAGCGCGGCGCCATGCCGCTGCCGCCCTACATCGCCGCGCGCCGGTCCGAGGACGAGCAGGACCGCACCGACTACCAGACGGTCTATGCGCAGGAGGACGGCTCGGTGGCCGCCCCCACGGCCGGCCTGCACTTCACGCCGGAGCTGCTGCAGCGGCTGGCTGACGCCGGCGTCGAGACCGTCCCGGTCACCCTGCACGTGGGCGCGGGCACCTTCCTGCCGGTCAAGACCGAGACGGTGGAGGCCCACCGCATGCACTCCGAATGGGGCGAGGTGGACGAACGCGCGGCGCGGCGCCTGAACGCCATCCGCGCGGCGGGCGGGCGCATCGTCTGCGTCGGCACCACCTCGCTGCGGCTCCTGGAGTCGGCGACCGGCGAGGACGGCGAGGTGCGGCCGTTCCTGGGCGAGACCGAGATCTTCATCACCCCCGGCTATCGGTTCCGGGCGGCCGACGGGCTGCTGACCAACTTCCACCTGCCCCGCTCGACCCTCTTCATGCTGGTCTGCGCCTTCGCCGGGACCGGGACGATGCGGGCCGCCTACGCGCACGCGATCGAAGCCGGCTACCGCTTCTATTCCTACGGCGACGCGAGCCTGCTCTGGCGGGCGCCCTGATGGCGGCCTTCCCTTTCCGCATCGCCGCGACCGACGGCGCCGCCCGCACCGGCGTGCTCGCCACGCCCAGGGGCGAGATCCGCACCCCGGCCTTCATGCCGGTGGGCACGGCTGGAACCGTCAAGGCGCTGACCGTGGATCAGGTCGCCGCGGCGGGGGCCGACATCGTGCTCGGCAACACCTACCACCTGATGCTCAGGCCCACCGCCGAGCGGGTGGCGCGGCTCGGCGGGCTGCATCGCTTCATGCGCTGGGAGAAGCCGATCCTGACCGACTCCGGCGGCTTCCAGGTGATGTCGCTGGCGAAGATCGCCAAGGTCACCGACGACGGGGTCGCCTTCCAGAGCCATCTCGACGGCTCGCGCCACGCGCTCTCGCCCGAGCGCTCGATCGAGATCCAGGCGGACCTGCTGGGCGCGGACATCGTCATGCAGCTCGATGAGCTGGTGGGACTGCCGGCGCCGGCGGAGCGCGTCGCCGAGGCCATGCGCCGCTCCGCGCAGTGGGGCGCGCGGTCGAAGGCGACGTTCGGAAACCGCGAGCGCCAGGCCCTGTTCGGCATCCAGCAGGGCGGAACGGACGAGGCGCTGCGCCGGGAGTCGGCCGAGCGTCTGGTGGAGATCGGCTTCGACGGCTACGCCATCGGCGGCCTGGCGGTGGGCGAGGGGCATGCCGGCATGGTCGAGGTGCTGGACTATGCGCCGGCCATGCTGCCGGCCGCGCGGCCGCGCTACCTGATGGGCGTCGGCAAGCCGCTCGACATCGTCGAGGCGGTGGCACGCGGCGTCGACATGTTCGACTGCGTGCTGCCCACCCGCTCCGGCCGGCACGGCCAGGCCTGGACGGCCGCGGGGCCGATCAACCTCAGGAACGCCCGCTTCGCGGAGGACGAGAGCCCCTTGGACGAGTCCATCCCGGTCTCGGCAAGTCGCGACTATTCAAAGGCTTACCTGCACCACCTTGTGAAGTCGGATGAGATCCTGGGCCAGGTGCTGCTGTCCTGGCACAACCTCGCCTTCTTCGAGGCCCTGATGGCCGAGCTGCGCGGCGCTATCGCGGAGGCTCGCCTTTCGGCGTTTCGCCAGGCGTTTGCCCAGCGGGCGGCAGCCGCGTCGGATAGCGAGGCCTGATCGCCTGGTCCATGGTGGGCCGGCTCGCCATCACGTGCGAGGGCGTGGCCGGCGGCGGGCAGCCGTTGGCCTCGCCCAGGCCCTTCAGATAGGCGCGGCGCACCGAGCCGGCGTTGATCGCCTTCTGCACGTAGTCGTCGTGCCGTTCGGCCCCGGTGAGCTTGCGGACCCAGCTGTGGAACGGGATCGCCCCGGAGGTGACGCCGGCGACCGCCCCCAGGGTCGCGCCGCGGCCCTTTTGCCTGAGGTTCTCGTCCTTCTTCTCCGGCACGTCGAGGTCCGGGCCGAGGGCGATGTCGAGCGGCTCGATCAGCGCCTCGAGCTGGCCGCAGGTGAAGTGCGGCGGCGGCACGTCGTAGGGGTCGGCCATGGCTTCCAGCAGGATGCCCGGGATCTTGGTGCGCAGGACGTTGAAGTCGCGCAAGGGGGCGGAGACCGCGCCCTCGACGTTCTCCCGCTCGGCCTGGTCGGTGGTCTCGACCCGCTGCGGGTTCTTCGCCGAGGTGGTGGTGCAGGCCGCCAGCAACACGGCGGCGAGGGGCAGGACGGCGCGTGCGGCCTTGCGCATGATCATCCCGACTGTTCGCGTCCCCTCCCGACCTGTTAAGGCCTCGTCCCTTGCCCGGCAAGATCGGGGCCCCTATGGTCCGCGCCGCTTCGCGACCGGGCCGGCGGCCCGCTCGAGCGACGGGGGCCGGTAGCTCAGCGGTAGAGCATTCGACTTTTAATCGAATGGTCGAGGGTTCGATCCCCTCCCGGCCTACCAACGCCCAGCACCTCTCCCGTCAGAGGCCGAACAGCGCGCGGGCGTTCTCGCCGAGCACGGCGGCCTGGCGCTTCGGGCTGAGGCCGGCGACCGAGCGGCGGATGAGTTGCGGCGCCTGCAGCGTCGAATCGACGTGCGGATAGTCGCTTCCCCACAGGATCTTGTCCTCGCCGACCAGGTCGAGCATGGCGCCGATCGTGCGCTCCTCCGGCTCGGCCACGAACCAGCAGTTGCGGCGGATGTAGTAGCTGGGCTTCAGCCTGGGCGGCGTTGGCAGCAGGGCGCGCAGCACCTCGGCCTTCTCGTCCAGCCGGTCCATCAGATAGGCCGCGTAGCCGCAGCCCGCCTCGACGCTGACCGCCTTGAGCGTTGGAAAGCGGTCGAACAGGCCGTCGGTGACCATGGCCGCCATGGCGGGGATGAGCTGCCCCGTCGCGCCCAGGCCGAAGGTGAAGACCGGGCCGGGCTTGGTCTCGTGCCAGACGCCGAATCCGCCCGCCGAGCCGGAGAAGCGGACGATCACGTGCAGGCAGCCGGGAATGCCCGCCTCTTCGCAGAGCCGCCAGATCGGGTCGAAGTGCGGATCGCTGGGCCGCCGCCCGTCGACGATCTCGGGCGGGACGAACAGGCCCTTGAAGCCGGCCTTGATGCAGGCCTCGAGCTCGGCGGCCGCCCCTTCGACATCGCGCCAGTTTACGGCTGCGATCGGCGCCACCCGGCCCCTCGCGCCCTCGTGGAACTCCCGCTGCCAGCGGTTGTAGGCGCGGCAGTAGGCCGAGGCCAGGGCCGCGTCGTCGGTCGGGAACGGCAGGATGCCGATGGTCGGAAACAGCACGCCCACGTCCACCTTCCAGGCGTCGAGCAGGCTGGCGCGGGCGGCCGGATCGTAGCTCGCCGGCTCGCAGCCGTCGGCGTAGCTGCGCCCCGGCGTGAAGAGGTCGCGCCGGTCGAGGTGCGCCCCGCCCAGGCCCGCGAGCACGCCGGAGAGCACGCTCTGCTCGCCGATGATCAGGTGCTCGACGCCGTCGCGCCGCTCGATGCGGATGGCGCGGTCGCGGTACTTCGGCTCCAGGTAGCGGACCCAGAGGTCCGCCGGCTCCATCACGTGGGAGTCGCAGTCGACGACCAGGGGCCTGGCGGGCGCGTTCATCGCGGCGTCAGCCCACGACCTTGCCGGGATTGAGGATGCCCCTGGGATCGAGGGTGCTCTTGAGCGTGCGCATCAGCGCAAGCTCGGCCGCCGAGCGCGAGGCGGGCAGGTAGGCGAGCTTCTGCAGGCCGATGCCGTGCTCGGCGGAGACCGAGCCGCCGCGCGCCTTCAGGGGTCCGTAGACGATGTCTTCGATCTCGTGCCGGGCCTTCGAGTCTCCGACCCCGGCGATCAGGTGCAGATTGCCGTCTCCCAGGTGGCCGAAGACGGTGAGCTCGGCCCTGGGCCAGCGGCCGGTCAGCGCCTGGCGGACCTCGTCGAGATAGGCCTCCATCTGCGGGATCGGCAGGCTGATGTCGAACACCACCGTCGGGCCGTTGCGGGCGGTCTGGCGCACGTCGTCGCGCAGGGCCCACATCCGGTCGCGCTCGCCCTGCGACTTGGCGACCACGGCGTCGGCGGCCAGCCCGTCCTCGAGCACGCCGGCCAGGACCTCTTCGAAGCGCTCGCCGTCGGCCTGCGGGTCGGCTCCCAGCGACTCCACGAGGACGTAGAAGTCATGGCCGGGCGGCAGGATCGACCGGCCCGCGGCGGGCTCGGTGGTGACCAGCTCATAGAACGCCGGCCACATCACCTCGAAGGCCGAGAGCGCGCCGCCGAGCTCGGAATCCACCCGCCGGAGCAGCTTCGGCAGAGCCGCGAACCCGTCCACCGCCAGGAAGGCGGTGCTCTGCGAGGCGGGCTTGGCGCGCAGCCGGAAGACCGCCCGGGTGACCACGCCGAGCGTGCCTTCGGAGCCGATGAACAGCTGCTTCAGGTCATAGCCGGTGTTGTTCTTGATCAGCCGGTTCATGGCCGGGATGACCGTGCCGTCGGCCAGCACCACCTCCAGGCCCAGGATCATGTCGCGGGTCATGCCGTAGCGGATGACGCGGTTGCCGCCGGCGTTGGTCGAGACCACCCCGCCCACCGTGGCCGAGCCGCGCGCGCCCAGGTCGAGCGGCAGGAACAGCCCAGCCGCATCGGCCGCCTCGCAGGCCTTCTCCAGCACGCAGCCGGCCTGGACGGTCATGGTCGAGCCGATCGGGTCGATCTCCTCGATCGCGGCCATCCGCTCCAGGCTCAGCGCGATGGCGCCCTCGGCGTGAGCTCCGTCGACCAGCCCCGTGCGGCCGCCCCACGGCACCACCGGGACTCCCGCCTTGCCCGCGGTCCGCAGGACCTGGGCGACCTCGTCGGTGGAGCGGGGCCGGGCGATGGCCATGGGCTTGCCGAGCCGGGTCCAGGGGCTGAAGGCTTGCTCGGCGGCGGTCTCGCCGCTGACCAGCCCGCCCGCGCCAAGGCTGCGCTCCAGGTCGGCCACGAGGCTCTGCATGGCGGCTCCTCCCGCGTGTTCGGCCCGAGCATGCGCTCCCGGCTCGATCCAGATCAACCTGCCTAGTTCGCCGTCTCGGCGGAGTAGCGGGCGATCAGCCCGGTCTTCAGGGCGTAGCGGTAGACGGCCGCGAACAGCCCACAGGCGGCGGCCAGGTAGATCACCGAGAGGCCGCTCCCAAATGCGAGCTGGTCCCAGCGCACGCCCTGTTTGCCAGTGACGATCGCGCGCATGCCCTCGAAGACATAGGACGGCGGCAGCAGCCGGGCGATGGCGCGCATCCAGGCGGGCAGGGTGGCGAGCGGATAGAAGACGCCCACGAACGGCGACAGCAGCGAGGGGATCGGCCAGATCAGCCATTCCGACGCCGGCCCGAAACGAAGCACGATCGAGGTCCCGACGATCCCCAGGGAGATGCCGGTGATGAACAGCACGAAGACGAACGGCGCCAGCGCCGCGCCATAGGCGAAGAACGACAGGCCGAAGACGCTGGTCGCCAGGACCAGCATGGCGGCGAGCCCCAGGAAGCTGGTCACGATGCCGGTGAGCACGAGGCCCAGCAGGTAGTCGCCGATCGTCATCGGCGTCGCGAACACGTTCAGGAAGTTGCGCGACCAGACGTCCTCGAAGAAGGCGGTGGTGATGCCCTGCATGACCCGGCTCAGGAAATCCCAGAGCAGCACCGCGCCCAGCAGCGTGGCGACGAAGTTGAAGCGGGTGAGGCCGCCGAGATAGCGGCTGATGAAGCCCCACAGCACGATGTCGATCGCCACCCAGGCGATCATCGGCAGGAGCCTGACCGGACTGCCGCGCACCAGGTAGAAGTAGCGGAGCGACACCGCGGCCACCCGGGAGGCGCGCATCATTTCGCCCCCGCCGGGCGCAGCGCCTCGTGCGCCACCTCCACGAACAGCTCCTCGAGATTGGGCGCGCCGTGCTGGCGGATCAGCTCGGCGGGCGAGCCCGAAAGCAGGATGCGGCCGCGCGACAGGAACAGCACCCGATCGCAGACCTCCGCCACCTCGTACATGTTGTGGCTGGTCCAGAGCACGCCGGCCTGCTCCTTAGCGGCGAACTCGACAATCCGGGCGCGGATGTCGCGCGCGGTGGAGGGATCGATCGAGGCCGTGGGTTCGTCGAGCAGCAGCAGCCGGGGCCGGTTCAGCATGGCCTTGGCGAGCTCCACCCGGGTCTGCTCGCCGGAGGAGAGGACGCCGGTCTTGGCCCGGCGGTGGCGCAGGAGGTCGAAGTCGGCGAGCAGGGCCTCGATGCGGGCCGAGAGCTGCTTCACGCCATAGATCAGGCCGAAGACCCGCAGGTTCTGCTCGACGGTGAGATTGCCCGGCAGCGGCGTGTAGACGGCGGCGAAGTTGGTCCGCTCCAGCGCCGCGCTGCGGTTGGCCGCCACGTCGACGCCGCCGATCCGCACGCGTCCGGCTGTGGGCCGCAGCACGCCCAGCACCATGCTGATGATCGTGGTCTTGCCGGCGCCGTTGGGCCCGACCAGGCCGACGATCTCGCCGGGCCGCACCTGGAAGCAGACGTCGTCGACCGCCACGAGCGCGCCGAAGGTCTTGGTCAACCCCTCGGCGGCGAGCACGGCGTCGGGGGCGGCTCCCATGCGGCGGTCTTCAGGCCGCCAGGATGGCCGAAGCCAGCCGCTCGCGGGTGAAGGGCAGCTCGCGGACGCGAACGCCGAGCGCGGCCGCGACGGCGTTGCCGATCGCGCCGGCCGCCGGGCCCGACGAGGCTTCGCCGATGCCGACCGACGCCGCGTCCGCCTGCTCGATCAGCCGCACCTCGACCGGCGGGACCTCGCTGAACCGCAGCATGGGATAGTCGCCGAAGGTGCGCGAGGCGATGCCGCGCTCGTCGAAGCGGACCTGCTCCTTCAGGCACCAGCTCGCCGCCATCAGGATGCCGCCCTCGATCTGGTTCCGCGCGCCGTCCGGATTGATCACCAGGCCGATGTCGCCGGCGCACCAGATCCGCTTCAGGCGCACGCTCTCCGCGGCCTCCACCTGGGCGATCACCGCGATGTAGGCGCCGGTGTTCTTGTAGCGGGCGTAGCCGATCCCGAGCGCGCGCCCATCGCGCCGGGCCCAGCCGGCCATCTCCGCGGCGGTCTCGATGACGGCGCGGGCGCGCGGGTCGGAGGTGAGGCTCAGGCGATAGGCGAGGGGGTCCTCGCCGGCCAGGGCCGCCAACTCGTCGACGAAGCCCTCGGCCGCGAAGACATTCTGCAGGGCGCCCAGCGTGCGCAGCGACGAGCAATAGACCGGCGTCTCCCTGACTAGGTGGTCGATCACGCCCCAGCGGGGAATGTCGTAGGACGGCGGCGCATTCCTCACCGCGCCGGAGAACATGCGGTTGGAGGGCGGCCGGACCGGCGGGGCCTCCGCCGCGCCAGGCAGGGCGGTCTCGGCCAGCAGCCGCCCGCGGTTGCCGTGCGGTCCGCTCCAGATCTCGCAGGTCCAGGAGGCCGGGCGGCCGGCCTCGTCCAGCTCGGCGGCGAGCTCGACGATCATGGCCGTGCCCACCGGCTCGAAGCCGAACTCATCCTCGCGGCGCCATTGCACGCGGATCGGCGGCCCAGGCCTGCGCAGCGCGATCAGCGCCGCGTCGAACGCCGCATCGTCGGCGCCGTTGTGGCCATAGCAGCCCGAGCCCTGCGCGTGCCTGAGCGTCACCTGCTCGGCCGCGAGCCCCGCCGCCCGCGCGATGCGGTCGCGCAAGGGGTAGGGGCCCTGGGTGTGGCTCCAGACGGTCAGGCGCCCGGCGGCATACTGCGCGAGGCCGACCGAAGGGCCCATCGAGGCATGAGAGATGTAGGGCTTGGCGTAGGTCGCCCGGTGCTGGCGCACGCCCTGGGCCGGCGCCTGCGGCTCGCCGAGCACGTTGTCTTCCGTGGGCTGGCTGCGCAGCCACGGCGCCTCCTGCTGCTCGGGGCTGATCCGGCGGGGATCGTCCCACACGGCCACCGCCTCGGCGGCCGCGACCGCCCGCTCGGCGGCGCTCTCGCTGGCGGCCAGCACGGCCACGAAGTCGCCGTCGCGCAGGATGTCCACCTCGCCGCGCGCCGCCGAGCGGATGGCGGCTTCATCCAGCCGCTGCAGCCGCGCCGCGGGGCTCGGCTGGCGCAGGACGCGGGCGTGCAGCAGCCCGGCGGGGCGCAGGTCGGTGATGAAGCCGCCGCCCGCCAGCTTCGAAGGCAGGTCGATGCGCGGCGTGCTCCGGCCCACCACGCGGTAGGCGGCGGGATCCTTGAGCGGCGCATCCTCGGCGACGGGCGCGTCCAGGTCCACGGCGTCGGCGAGCGCCCAGTAGTCGAGACCGGTGGACTGGCGGCCGCGCCGGATCGCGCCCTCGTCGACGCCCAGGTCGCCGGCCTGGCAGCCCAGCCGCTCGGCCGCGACGCCCAGGAAACGCCGGCGCACGTCGGCGCAGACCAGGCGCACCGAGGCGCCGGAAACCTCGATCGACATGCTGCCGACCGTCAGCCCCTCGTCGGGCGCGCGCTCGGTGTCGCCGAAGGTGATCGCGACCTGCTCCGGCGCGAGGTCGAGCTCCTCGGCGGCGATCTGGGTCAGCGCCGTGGCGACACCCTGTCCGAACTCCACCTTGCCGACGTTGAGGCCCACCTTGCGGTCCGGGCGGAAGCTCACCCACCGCGCCAGGCTCGGGGTCTTCTGCAGGCTGGGCGGGAGCATCAGGCGGGCTCCTTCAGGCGCGAGGCGGCGAGCTCGACGGCGTTTAGGATGCGGTTGTGCGCACCGCAGCGGCAGAGGTGCCAGTCGAGCGCCTCGGCGATTTCCGCGCGGCTGGGCTCGCGGTTGCGCTCCAGCAGCAGGCTCGCCGAGACCAGGATGCCATTCAGGCAGAAGCCGCACTGGCCGGCCTGCTTCTCCAGGAACGCCGCGATCAGCGGATGCGGCGGGGAGGACGCGCTCAGCGCCTCGACGGTGGTGAGCTTTGCGCCGGCGATGGCGCCCGCCTCCGTGTGGCAGGCCGCCTTCAGCTCGCCGTCCACGATCACCGCGCAGGCGCCGCACTGGCCGGCTCCGCAGCCGAACCGCGCGCCCGTCAGGCCCAGGTGGTTGCGAAGCAGGTCGAGCAGGGTGTCCTCTGGCTCGGCGCTCACCTCCACCGGGCGGCCGTTCACCGTAAAGGCGATGGATGCGGGCATGGGCGAGACCTGTCTCAGGCGGGCGAGGCTCGTCCTAGCATGTCGGCTCGGGCGCGGCCCCTCAAGTCCCCTCGGTCCACCACGGATAGCCGGCCGGCATGCCGTCGGAGACCCGGCCGGGGAAGTTCGGCGGCCGCTTCTCCAGGAAGGCGCTGACCCCTTCCTTCACGTCGGCGGTCGCGCCGAGCGCCATGGCGAACGGGCCGTCCACCTTCAGCGCGCCCCAGGGCTCGGCCTCCGCGCCAAAGCGCCAGAGCATCTGGCGGGTCAGCGCGATCGAGATCGGCGCGGTGTTTTCGGCGATCTCGCGGGCGATTTCGCGGGCGCGCGGCAGGAGTTGGTCGGGCTCGACGACCTCGCTCACCAGGCCGCCGCGGAGCGCTTCCTCGGCCCCGAACAGCTGGCCCGAGAGGCACCAGCGCAACGCCTGCGGCAGGCCCACGAGCCTGGGCAGGAACCAGGCGCTGCCCGCCTCCGGCACCAGGCCGCGCCGGGCGAAGACGAAACCGAAGCGCGCCGCGCTCGAGGCGATCTTGATGTCGGTCGGCAAGGCGAGGGTGATCCCCACGCCGACCGCCGGGCCGTTGAAGGCGGCGATGGTCGCCTTGCGGCAATTGAACAGCGCGCCCACGAAGCCGAGCCCGCCGCCGCGCGGGGCGCGGCCGGCCCCGAAGTTGGTCGCGCCCGCCCCCGCCCGGGTATCGAAGCTGGACGCCCCTGCCGAGAGATCCGCGCCAGCGCAGAAGCCGCGGCCTTCGCCGGTGAGGATCACCACCCGGACATCGTCGTCCGCGTCGGCCCGCTGCAGCGCCTCGGCGAGCTCGGCGCCCATCTGGGCGGTGTAGGCGTTGAGCTTTTCCGGCCGGTTCAGGGTTACGGTGAGGATGCGGTCCTCGACCTCGTAGCGGATGGTCTCGTAGCCCATAAGCGCCTCCGGCTTTTGCGCCAGTTCGAGACGCGACGCCGCCGCGGTCAAGGGCGCCCCGACGGCAAGCCCGCTACCTCGGCTCCGGAACGGACCTATATTGGGGGCGCTGCGGCGGGCTACGACGGCCCACCGGCGCGCCATCTCGGCCCCAGTCCGGACGGTGGGCCTGAGCGTTTCGCAAGAGCGCTTTCCCGCCGCAGCGCCGCCTCAGACCTCGAGGTTGTCGATCAATCGGGCCCGGCCGAGCACCGCGGCGGCCAGCAGTCTGGCCGGGCCCTCGATCGGCCCCGGGCCCAATCGCGCGAGATCGTCGGGACGGCGGGCCTCCACATAGTCGACGCGCTGAAAGCCGGCCGCCATGAGCCGGTCCCGCGCCGCGACCTCGACATCGGCGACCGGCTCGCCGGCGCGCAGCCTGGCCGCCGCGGCCTGCAGCGTCGCGTAGAGCTCGGGCGCGGCGCGCCGCTGCTCGGGCGTGAGATAGGCGTTGCGCGAAGAGAGCGCCAAACCGTCCTGCGCCCGCGCCGTCGGTCCGCCCAGCACCTCGACGGGGATGTCGAGGTCCACGACCAGCCGGCGGATCACCTGCAGCTGCTGGTAGTCTTTCTCGCCGAACACCGCCACGTCCGGTCCGCACTGCAGAAGGAGCTTGGCGACGACCGTCGCCACGCCCGTGAAGTGGCCGGGCCGGGCGGCCCCGTCCAGGGGTTCCGAGACGCCGCGCACCGTGACCGCGGTGGCGAATCGTTCCGGGTACATGTCCGTGACGCCCGGCGCATAGAGCAGGTCGCATCCCGCCTTCGCCAGCAGCGCGGCGTCGCGAGTCTCGTCGCGCGGATAGGCGGCGAAGTCCTCGTTGGGCCCGAACTGGGTCGGATTGACGAACAGGCTGGCGACCACGCGGGCGGCGTTCGCCCGGGCCAGCCGGATCAGCGACAGATGCCCCTCGTGCAGCGCGCCCATGGTCGGAACCAGGGCGATGCGCTCGCCCGCGCCTTTCCAGGCCGCGACCCGGGCGCGCAGGTCGGCGACGGTGCGGACGATCGGAAGGGGCGGATCGGAAGGCATGGGCGGTTTCGCGAAGCGGCCCGCTTATGCGGCAGGCCGCCGCGCGCGTCCATCCACAGCCGCCGCGCCGAGTTGCGTTGACGGGGCCGGGGCGCAGGGCTGACCTAACGCCCGAGGGCGAGTCGCGGATTCGCCGTGTGAGTTCGGAGACCGGCGCATGCCGCAGGCGAGCGTGATCGTGGTGGGCAACGAAAAGGGCGGGGCGGGCAAGTCCACCATCGCCATCCACACCGCCGTCGCCCTGCTGCACGGCGGCGCACAGGTGGCGGTGATCGATCTCGACCTGCGCCAGCAGTCGACCGCCCACTTCTTCGCCAATCGCCGAGCCTGGCTCAGCGCCAACGGCGCGAGCGCGCCTTTGCCGCAGGAGTTCGCCATTCCGCTCGGGGAGGACGCCTCCGCCCGCTTCGAGGCCGCGTTCGCCGAAGCCTCGCAGGGCGCCGACTTCATCCTCATCGACACGCCCGGGAGCGACACGGCGGTCAGCCGCGCGGCCCACGCCAAGGCCGACCTGATCGTCACCCCGATGAACGACAGCTTCGTCGATTTCGACATGCTGGGCGTGGTCGATCCGGTGACCCTGGAGCTGAAGCGCCACAGCCTCTATTCCGAGACCGTCTGGGAGTGCCGCAAGCAGCGCGCCGCCCTCGACCGCAAGATGATCGATTGGGTGGTGCTGCGGAACCGGCTCGCGCCGACCGAGGCGCGCAACCGCCGGCGGCTGGACGAGCGGGTGGTGGCCCTCTCGCGGAAGGTGGGATTCCGGGTCGGGCCGGGGCTGCGCGACCGGGTGATCTACCGCGAACTGTTCCCGTTCGGCCTGACCATCGCCGACCTGTCGCCCGCCATCCGGCCGGTGTCGATGAGCCTGCAGCATGTGGCGGCGCGCCAGGAGCTTCGGGCCCTCATGGGCGCGCTCGGCCTTTCCGGGTTTGCGGAGGTCCAGCCGATCGCCGCAGAATAGGCGATGGGCTACATCATCCTGGGCGGGCTTGCCTTGCTGGTGCTGGTCACCGCCGGGCGGGCGAGGCGGCCCCTGCGCGTGCGCCGCGAGTGGCGGTTCCTCTCCTCGGCCGGCGCGATCGCCGCCTTCGTCGCCGCCGCGATCCTCACCGTCCGAGAAGCCTGGTTGCCGGCGCTGCTTCTGGCGGGCTTCGGCCTCAGCTTGGCCGTCGCCGCCCGCCTCGACACTCGCCGCGCGCCGGCCCCGCCGCAGGAACCCATGAGCCTGGAGGCGGCGCGCTCGATCCTGGGGGTGGGGCCGCAGGCCTCGCCCGACGAGATCCAGGCCGCCTACACGCGCCTCATGCGGCTCGCCCACCCGGACAAGGGCGGCACCAGCGGTCTCGCCGCCCAGCTCAACGCCGCGCGCGACCGGCTGCTGGGCAGATGAGCCTCGATCGTCAGCTCGGCTCGAGCACTTCGCAGGCCAGCCGCCGGGCGTGCAGGGCGCGGCAGGCGCTCTTCGCCTCGGATTCGGAGAAGCCGGTGAACACCGCCTTGTAACGCCGGCCCTGGCGCTCGGCCGAACCGGCGGCGTCGTCGAAGTGCTCGGAGAAGCGCTTCTCGACGAAGGCGATCTGGCGCGTGGCTTCCGTGCGGCGGTGGAATTCGCCAACCTGAACCGCCCAGTTCTCCGCGCGCCGCGCCCGGTGGGACGAAACCGTCGCCCTGGCCCGCGGCGGCGGCGTGGAGGTCAGCACGATCTTCAGGCTGTCCTGGTCGGCGTCGCCCTGCTCGCTGGGCGCGCGCACCACCGGGCCGGAAGGCGGCGGCTCGGACAGGTTCTGGGCGACGGTCATGTTCTGGCCGAGCGCGCGATGGCGCATCACGTCGAAGCCGGTGAGCAGCAGGTCCTCGGCGTTCTGGTCGCGCGAGGCGGTGGTCGGGCCGCCCATCACCACCACGATCAGGCGGCGGTTGTCGCGCACGCCGGAGATGGCGATGTTGAAGCCCGAGGCGTTGGTGAAGCCGGTCTTCAGGCCGTCGACGCCGGGGATGTTCAGCAGATGGTTGTGGCCCATGATCGTGCGGCCGCGGAACTCGAACGAGCGCTCGTCGAACAGCCTATAGTACTGCGGATAGTCCCGCATGATCGCCCGCGAGAGGGTGGCCAGGTCCCGGGCCGTGGTGATCTGGCGGCTGTCCGGCAGGCCCGAGGCGTTGGCGAAATGGGTGTTCTGCATGCCCAGCTCCTGCGCGCGCTGGGTCATCAGCGCGGCGAAGCGGCTTTCCGAACCGCCCAGCTTCTCGGCCATGGCGACGGCGGCGTCGTTCGCCGACTTGATGGCCATGCCGTGCAGGGCGTCGGAGACGGTGATGCTGTCCCCGGGGCGCACGCCGAGCTTGGTCGGCGACTGGGCCGAGGCGTGCGGGGAGAAGACCACCCGGTCCTCCATGTGCAGCTTGCCCGAGGCCAGCGCCTCGAACGACAGGTAGAGCGTCATCAGCTTGGTGATCGAGGCCGGGTAGCGCGGGCTGTCGGCGTGGTTGGCGTAGAGCACCTCGCCGGTCTTGGCGTCGAGCACGATGGCCGCGTACTTGCTCTCGGAGGCCGCGAGCAGGCTGCGGAAATAGGGAATCTGCGCCTGCGCCGCCGGCGGGGTCGCCGCGAACGCGGTCGCGACGGCAAGACCCAGGGAGACAAGGAGGCGGCGCGCGGGTTTGAGCATACTTTCGTCCATCGAATCCAAGGTTTGCAGCGAAGCGCCGCTTTAGGAACTCCTTACCATCACACCGGGACCGTTGCGGGGGAGTAAACAGCTGTTGAACGGGCCCAAATGTCGCGGCGCGCAGCCTGCAAAAGGCGGGCCAGCCGCATTGTGCGACGCACAAAAACTCGCTTGACTGCTGCAGTGCAACATGAGAAACACAGGCGAAGATCAAGCCTCAGTCCCGCCATTTTGCATTGCGGCGTCACCGCCGCGCAGCCGACAGACAAGGACCTCCCCCATGGACGCCTCCGAAACCGCGAACGCCGGGGCCGAGAAGCCCGCCGTCGACCAATTCACCTCCGCCGCCTTCAAGGACGGCGTCGAGAAGACGCTTTCGGCGATGGCCGAGGCGAACACCCAATCCAAGAAGAACCTGGAGGCCGTGGCCGCCTCCGTCTCCGCCGCGGCGCGCGGGGCCGAGACCCTGGGCGCGCAGGCCGTCGCCTACTCCAAGACGGCTTTCGAGACCCAGGTGAACGCCGCCAAGGCGATCGCCGCAGCCAAGACCCCGCAGGAGTTCTTCGAGCTGCAGAGCGCCTTCGCCAAGAGCGCCTTCGAGAGCTACGTGGGCGAGCTCGGCCGGTTTTCCGAGACCCTCGCGGCCTCCGCGAAGGCGAGCTTCAAACCGATCAACCAGCGCGTCACCGAGGTCGTGGGCGCGCTGCAGGCCACCCGCTGAGCGCAGCCTCCCAGCCGCCGGCGGTCGTCAGGCCCGGGTCGCAAGGTCCGGGCCTTTTCTTATGGCCGGGGCCGCTCTAGAGCTTCGGCCATGTCCAAGATCGACGCGCGCCTGGCCGAGCTGGGCATCGAGCTGCCACGGCCCAACGCCCCGGTCGCCAACTACGCGCCCTTCGTGCGGCAGGGCGAGTTCGTGCACATCTCCGGGCAGGTGTCGCTGGACGCGTCCGGCGGGATCAAGGGCGTGGTCGGCGAGGACGTCGACCTGGAGGCGGCCCGCAAGGCGGCGCGGCTCTGCGGCCTGTCGCTGATCGCCCAGATGAAGGCCGCCTGCGACGGCGACCTCGACCGGGTCCGGCGCATCGTGAAGCTGGGCGGGTTCGTGCAGGCCGGGCCCGGCTTCTTCGACATCCCGCAGGTCGTCAACGGCGCCTCCGACCTGATGGTCGAGGTGTTCGGCGAGGCGGGCCGCCACGCGCGCTCGGCGGTCGGGGTCTATCGGCTGCCGTTCAATTTCGCCGTCGAGGTGGACGCGGTGGCGGCGCTCTCGTGAAGGCACAGTTCGGCGAGGCGTGGGAGCTGCTGTTCGCGCCGCCGATCGCGCACCGCGGCCTGTGGTCGCCGGACGGCCCGCCGGAGAATTCCCTGGCCGCGTTCCGGGCCGCCTGCGCCGCGGGCTACGGCATCGAGCTCGACGTCCAGCTCTCGGCGGACGGCGAGGCGATGGTGTTCCACGACGGCGGGCTCAAGCGGATGACCGGCGCCGAGGGCCGGCTCGGCGACCGCACCGCCGACGAGCTCGCCGAGCTGCGCCTGGCGGGGTCCGACGAGCGCATCCCGACGCTGGCCGAGACGCTGGCGGTGGTCGGCCGCCGCGCCATGGTGCACATCGAGCTGAAGACGCCCTACGGCGCGGTGGGGCCCCTCGAGCAGCGGGTGCACGAGATCATCATCGACCACGCCGGTCCGGTCTGCGTGATCGGCTTCAACGCCTATTCCCACGCCTGGTTCGCCGAGCGCTACCCGAACGTGCTGCGCGGCCTCGACAGCTATTCCTACGCCGACGCCCGGAACATGGACGCGGCCCAGCGGCGCGCCATGGCGAGGCTGGAGCACGTGGCCATCGCCAAGCCGCACTTCCTGGCGCTGGGCCTGGACATGCTGCCGGGCGAGGCGGCCGCGCGGCATCGCGCGCAGGGCCTGCCGGTGGTCGCCTGGACGGTCAAAGAGCCGTCGCAATGGGAGGCCATCAAGGCGCACTGCGACAACCTCATCTTCGAGGGCTTCCAGGCGTGATGCTGAAGCCGGCGGTCAGGGTCAGCCGCCGCATCGCCGAGATCGGGCGCGAGGCGTGGGACGCCTGCGCCACGAACCCGGCCTACGCGGGCGATCCGTTCCTGAGCTTCGACTTCCTGCACGCCCTGGAGGAGGCGGGCTGCGCGGTCGAGCGCACCGGCTGGGGGCCGCAGCACCTGGCGGTCGAGGACGAGGCGGGCCGCATCGCCGCGGTCATGCCGCTCTACCTGAAGTCCCACAGCCAGGGCGAGTACATCTTCGACCACGCCTGGGCCGACGCCTACGAGCGGGCCGGCGGCCGATACTATCCCAAGCTGCTCGCCGCGGTGCCGTTCACCCCGGTCACCGGCGCGCGGCTCCTGGCGCGGCCCGACGTGGAGCCGCAGGCGGCCTGGGCGCACCTGGTCGGCGGCGCGCTGGCGCTGTGCGAGCAGTACGGGACCTCGTCGTTCAGCGTGAACTTCCCGACGAAGGCCGAGTGGCGCTGGATGGGCGAGCAGGGCCTGGGGCGCCGCGAGGGCCAGCAGTACCACTGGGAGAACGCCGGCTACGCCGGCTTCGAGGACTTCCTGGGCGCGCTCTCCTCGGGCCGGCGCAAGACCATCCGCCGCGAGCGCCGCGACGCGCAGGCGCAGGTGGAGATCGCGGCGCTCACCGGGGCGGATATCACGGAGGAGCACTGGGACGCCTTCTTCGGCTTCTACATGGACACCGGCGCGCGCAAGTGGGGCCGGCCCTACCTGACCCGGCGCTTCTTCTCGCTGCTCGGCGAGCGGCTGGCCGAGCGGGTGCTGCTGATCATGGCGCGGCGCGGCGGCCGCTGGGTCGCCGGCGCGCTCAACCTGATCGGCGACGAGGCGCTATACGGGCGCCACTGGGGCTGCGTCGAGGACATCGCCTTCCTGCACTTCGAGCTCTGCTACTACCAGGCGATCGACTGGGCGATCGCGCATGGCCTGCCGCGCGTCGAGGCGGGCGCCCAGGGCCAGCACAAGATCGCCCGCGGCTATCTGCCGAAGCCGGTCTATTCGGCCCACTACATCGCCGACCCCGCCCTGCGCGGCCCGGTCGAGGACTTCCTGCGCCGCGAGCGGGCCGGCGTCGAAGCCGACATCGAGTGGCTCGCCGAGGAGTATTCGCCGTTCCGCAAGGAGGCGTAGGCGGCCTCCGTTCCTCCCCCTCAGGGGGAGGTGGCCCAGAGGGCCGGAGGGGGTTTCATCCGCTGAATCGCAGCGGCGCTGTCTGAGCGGAAACCCCCTCAGTCGCTTTGCGACAGCTCCCCCTGTGGGGGAGCAACTGGCGATCGTTCCGCCCGGGCGAGCGATTTGCTAGGACGGCGGAGGACGCGAGGAGCACGCCATGAGCCTGGAAGGCGCCTACGACGAGGGCAACATCTTCGCCAAGATCCTGCGCGGCGAGGCGGCCGCGGCGCGGGTCTACGAGGACAGCCACGTGCTGGCCTTCATGGACGTCTTCCCGCAGGCCAGGGGCCACACCCTGGTGATCCCCAAGCACTCGCGGGCCCGCAACCTCATGGACGAGGAGCCGGAGGTGCTGGCGACGCTGATCCTCGGCGTGCAGCGGGTGACGCGGGCGGTGCGCGCGGCGCTGAACCCGGACGGCGTCGTGGTGACCCAGTTCAACGGCGCGACCGCCGGCCAGACGATCTTCCACCTGCACTTCCACATCATCCCGCGCTGGGAGGGCGTGCCGCTGGGCCGCCACGCCGGCGGCGGGATGGCGGACATGGAGGAGCTGAAGGCGCTGGCCCACCAGATCGCCGAGAAGATCAGCTAGCTCCGCTCATTCCCGCGAAGGCGGGAATCCAAGCGGAACCGCGGCCGACGCGCCGGGGGCGGCGGCTCTGAGAGCTTCCTTCATGTTCAGCTTGGGTCCTCGCCTTCGCGGGGATGAGCGGGTGAAAAAATCAGCGACGCGGCGGGTGTCGGCAAGCTGCCGCTCGTCAAAAGGGTTTCGCTCATGCCGTGGTCGTGCTCGCCGTGCGCTCGGCGAGGCGCCTGGCGCGCGGGACGTACCAGAAGGTCCACGCGGTCATCGCGGCGATGGCGCCGTAGCCGATCGGGCCGCTGACCAGCAGGAAGGTGCGGATCGAGAGCAGGAAGACCAGGGAGCAGTTGACGGCCGCGGCGGCGATCAGGCCGCCGGCCCAGACCAGGGTGGCCAGCGTCATCGCGCGCCGGAAGCCGGCGTCGGTGCGCAGGGCCTCCAGCATGGCCAGCTTCTCCGGGGCGCCGCGCTGGGCGCGGGCTCGCGCCAGCTGCCAGAGCAGCGGCCGGCCGATCGCCACCGAGCCCAGGAAGATCAGGCCCACGACCGCGCTGACCAGGTTCTCGCGCAACTGCAGCCACTTCACGCCGCCGCCGCCCGCAAAGGCGATCAGCGACAGGAGGAGGCCCGTGAGCACCAGAAGCGAGGTCGCGTCGATGCGGCGCGCGCGGAGGAACTCGATCAGCGAGAACGCCAGGGGCGGAATCCCCGCCGCGATCAGCGCCGGCGCCTCGCCATAGGCTTGGTGCAGCAGGCTGTAGATCACGAACGGGAGCGCAAAGTTGACCGCGCCCACCAGGGCCGCCCGGCCGGCGTGCGCCCGCAACGCGGTCCCGATGCGGGCCGCGGTCCCGGTTCGAGCCTCGTCGCGCGCGCGGAAGCCAAGGGGAGTGGTCATCGCTGTTCTCGTCATTTTCCGCCGTACCGTACCGTTCGGTACGGCTTGATATCGGGTTGCGATGCGCTATGCAAGCGCGACGAGCAGGTGGAGAGACCCGCGGGATGGAAGCAGCGTCGGCCACGGACGCCGCGAAGCAACAGCGGCGCGAGGAGATCCTCGAGGCCGCCTATGCCGAGTTCGCCCAGAAGGGCTACGCGGGCGCCAGCATGGAAGGCATCGCCCGGCGGGCCCGCGCCTCGAAGGAGACGCTCTACGCCTGGTTCGAGAGCAAGGGCGCGCTCTTCAACATCCTCGTCGAGCAGCGGCTGGCGGGGTTCGGGACACGCATCGTCGCCGCCGGCCAGCGCGATCCCTCGCCCGCCAACGTGCTGCCGGTGATGGCCGAAGACCTCCTGCGCCTGGCGCTTGCGGTCCAGCCGCTGACCCAGGGCCTGCCGGAGGCCGGCGAGCCCACGCTGCGGCGCATCGGCAAGACGATCGCCGATCGGCGGCAGGGATTCGTGGAATACCTGAACTACTGCCGCGACCACGGCTACATCGCCTTCGACGACGATCCCCTGGAGCTCGCCTCGCTGTTCGTGGCCATGGCCGAAGGCGAATGGACGCTGCGCCTGGGCACCGGGATGGTCGAGGAGGTCACCGACGCGATGATCGTCGACCACGCCCAGCGCGTGACGCGGATGTTCCTCAGGGCCCTTTCGCCAGCGCCGAGCCTCTGAGCGGCGCAACGGCGGCGGGATCGGGCGCGCCGTCCCCGCGCCGCGGCGCGGCCGCCATGGCGAGCGCGGCGGAGCCGCCGGCCAGGCGGTCGCGCAGGGCCGGCGCGCGGGGCTGCGGCCTCGCGGGCGCCGGCGCCGCGGCCACCCGGGCGAGGAGGTCCTGCAGGGCGGGGAGCTCGGCGGGCCTGGGGCCGGGCAGGGCGGCGGCGTCGGCCGCCACGCCCCTCAGCGTGGTCAGGAGCACGGGCAGGCTGGCGCGTTCGGTCTCGCGGTCGCGGTCCCGCTCCGCCTCGAAGCGCTCGCGCTCCGGCCCATCCGGCTCGGCGCGCTCGGTCTCCAGGCGCTCGGCGTCGCTCGCCGGCGCGCGCGCCGGGGCCATCCCGCCGTCGCGCCGCAGGCGCAGCTGCAGGGCGGTCGCGACCCGAAGCGCGAAGAAGCAGCGGTCGAACAGCTGGAACATCTCCAGCCGCCGCTCAGGCGCCTCCGCCCGCTCCGCCTCGCGCCCGAACGCCATCCCCAGCCGATAGGCGCACGCACTCATCTCGGCGAGCATCTCGGACGTGGCGGGCGCGGGCGGCATATGAGAACAAAGATAGAACATCCAGGCGTGGCGCGCAAGCCCCTTGGACGATGGCTGCTTATGGTCAGCTCTGCGCCAGGAGCTGACATTGAGGTCTCGCCCGAAAAGCGACATTCGCTTCGCCCGGATTATGACCCGTCAGACCTTCGTTGGGCTCTCCCTGTGCTAGGGCCTCACCACACCCAGACCCATTCGCAGGAAGCCGTGTTGGTCCACGTCATCCCCGGAAGAAGGTCTTCCGAAGCCAGGTCCAGCTTCGTGCCGCGATCAGGCCAGCCCCAGCTCCTCCCGATATGGGAACAATGGAATGAGGCAGAGCCGGAAGATCAGCCAGCAGGCGTAGATGGCGTCCACGCCATAGGGACTGCCATCGTGGAGCAGCCCGTGTGCGACGCCGTGCCGAATCGCCGGTCCTGGCCGCCCGAGGAACACATGAGAGATGTCCTCGGTGATGTCGCGGCCGAACACCGCGTCCAGCTCCGACCTCACGCCGTTGAACAAGGCGGTGATGGTCCGGTCTTCTTGGGTCTGCCCGGCGTTGTCGAACGTCGTCACGTCCTGGCCGTGCGACTTAAGGACATGGCGCAGCGAGTTCTCCAGCAGCGGCGTCAGGATGTACAGCGCGCTGGTGAAATCGCCCTGGAAAAAGCGGTTGAACCCCCGCGCGAACGTATGGGCGAGGTCTTGCGGCACGAATGGGCTCTGGCTCGTGAGGGCATAGAACACGTCGTCCGACAGGTAATGGCCGGAGGTCATCGTGCGCCGGGCCGGCTCTATCTGACCAGAGACGCTGACGTGCCGCCGGATGCCCTCGGATTGCGCGATCTGCTGGGCGATTACCGAATCGTCCGGATCGCCGAAGCCGCCGGCACCGCCGGTCCGATGGATGACCTTGCCCTCGTCGTCGAGGTGCGCCGCACCGAACAGCGACGACAACGGGTGCTTGCGGATTTGCTCGATGGCTTCGGCCCTCAGCTTCTCTGGGTCGGGGCTCTGATCCAGCACGGCGAAAAAGAACAGGCTGTCGTAGACGCTGAGCGGCTTGAGCTTGTTCTGGATCGACTCGACCAACTCGGTCAGGTCGATCTCCTGCGAGAAACTACCCATCTCCTCGCCGACGTTGGCCTGCACCTCCACCAACTTGTGCCGCAGCTCAGTGCGGCGTGGTCGCGCGCTCGGAATGCCGTGCAAGGCTGCGATTGCGTTGCCGAGCAGGTGCGAAGCCAGCATGGGCGACGCGATCTTTTCGGCCTCGGCGACCATCACCTCGGCACTAGCGATCTGACAGCGATGCTTGTCGTCTTCCTTCTTGCCCGCCTGATATGCCCGCGACGCCACGCACCAGAGGTCCACGACCACATGGTGGTTGGCGTCCGCCGGCAGGTTGGCGAGCACGTCTTCGATCTCTGCGGCGACCTCGAGCGGGTCGGACACCCGCATCTGCAAGTCCATCTCGCAGTACCAATGGACGGGCACCGGGTCCCTGGCCGCCACCGCGCGCTTGCGGATAGCCACGAGTTGTTCGCGAGCGGCTTCGGCCTCCGGCTTGGTCCAGCCGAGCATCCGGGCCAGGCCTAGGGCGCGAAGGAGATAGTCCTTAGTGTCGGGGTGGAACGGCCAGTCGTCGTCGCCGCGGCTGAACTTCAGCTTGCCGGCCTCGATCCGCCGTACCATCTCGACATAGGCCTTCAAGGCCTCCGCCCCGCAGGCCGCCTTCTTGCGGTCCAGCAGCCAGGCGACGTCGTTCAGGCGCGCCCGCAGCACAACGTTCGTTGCGGCGCCCGCCATAAGCTGCAGGACGTCGCCGTGCTCCCGAAAATCGGATGACGCCGCCGAGCGCCGCCCGTCCGCCATGACCAGCATCGGGCCAAATGGCTCGTTCGTGTCCTCAGGCTTGAAGTGCATGCCCGTGACGCCCCAGAGGAAGTCCCAGACACGAACCCGCGACGGGTCGTTCGTGCCATCCTCGCCGGCCCCCGCAGCACCCGAGGCGGCGCGGTAAAGGTCGCCGAGTTCCTGGCTGTCGGCCGCCGTCGAGCCGGCGATCACCTGCTCGAAATCGAGGCCTTGGACATCAGCCAGCATCACCCTCATCCACAGGGAAACCTGCGGCTCCTCGGGCCGCGGCGGCGTCTCACTCATGGCCCGGTCCTCAATCGGTTCGTGGTTAAGCTCGACATGTAGTTATCGGCCACGGCCACGCCTATCTTCTCTCGACATCGAAAGAGAATAGAGATGGCGGAGCCGGCGGAAGACTTTGAACCCTATCTGGCGACGGCGGCGGAGATGCTGTCGACCGAAGGGATGAATGCAGCGGCGGAGCTGCTGAGAACCGCTGCGTCCAGGGTCGAGCAGACCGGCGTCGACAACTGGAACGGCAGCACGTCGGTATGGACGGTCTTCCTGGAGATAGAGCCAGCCGCTTACGGCCAGCTCGGCGACCGAAAGGTCGGGATAGAACAACAGATCAACAAGCGCCTGGAAGCGGTCCTCTCCGGGCACACCGCCAACTGGTACTCGGCCTCGATCATTCCGCACGTGACGCCGCGCCCGGACTGGCGGGAGTCCAAGGGGCAAATATCGCAGGTCGCGCGCCGGAACATCATCGACGGTCTTCGCCTCGACAACGTCGCCTGGTCGGGCCGGCTTGAAGAGGTCGAATTCCTCGCGCGCCTATTCGATCTCCAGAGACTGCCCTCCACAGACAGCCGCTTCAGCGACGCGGCCGGCGACATCTGGCAGCACCGGGTGAACAACCCGATGGATTGGTCTGACGACTGGATTTATGGCGACAGCCGCTTCGACCTGATGGGCGGCCCGTCCGATACCTTCCTCCGTTTCCTCTGCGAGCTGGTCCATCCGGTCGTGCGCCCCGATAAAAACGAGGCGCTTCAGCTCGTTCAACAGTTCAACGACCAGCTCCGCCCCGAAGGCTGGCATCTCGTTGAAGAAGAGAAGATCGCGGGCCGGCCGCGATACGTCGCCCGGCCGCTCGGCCTGTCGGGCGGTCGAGCCGTCTCCAGGGCGCGGACAGTGGCCGATGCGCTCGACGCCGGCTGGATGCAGAAGGAAATCGAGCGGCTTGAGAACGCGGTTGATCGGGATCCGGCGCTCGCCATCGGAACAGCCAAGGATCTCGTCGAGAGCTGCTGCAAGTCGATCTTGCAGAAGCGCGGTGTGGCCGTAGCGGCCTCGGCCGGGTTGCCGGACCTGACCAAGGCGCTGGCGAAGGAACTGAGGCTCGTGCCCGAAGGTATCTCGGACGAGGCGCGCGGGGCCGAAACGGTTCGCCTGATCCTGCGCAACCTGTCCGGCCTGACTCATTATCTAGCCGAGCTGCGCGGCATGTACGGCTCTGGACACGGGCGCGACGGGAGACACCGGGGCCTCGAACCTCGGCATGCCCGCCTTGCCGTCGCCTCCGCCGTCGCGTTCATCGACTTCGTCAGCGACACGCATCATCGCCGACCGATTGGCGACGAGGAACGGACGACGCCCAACCCGGGGCAACCGCCGAACCGGCGACCTAGTTAGGGCCGCGTTGATTGCCATGCTGAATCACGCGCTTGTGGCGGCGCGCGCTTCGTCCGGGGGGCTGTGCAGCGGGCCCCTGCTCTTCCCTAGAGCCGACCTTCCGGATGTCCGGCATGAGTCATTTTGCGGCCATCCCTTAGCAACTACTCGCCCCGCCGCCGCCCCTAACGAAAAGGCCCGGGCTCATCCCCCGGGCCTCTGCATTTTCCAGCGCCGCCTGGGTCCCCGCCTCCCCCGCCTTCGCGGGGGTGAGCGGTAAGGGGACGAGCGGGGCGGGGGGCGCGGGTTAGGGCTCGACCGTCGCCGGCTCCGCGGCGTCCTCCGCCGGGTTCTCGACGATGGGGGCGCCGGGCTCGCGCTCGCGGCCCTCGATGTCGAAGTCGAGCTTGCCGTCCTTGAGCACCACGCAGACGTGGCCGCCCTTGGTGAGCCGGCCGAACAGGATCTCGTCGGCCAGCGGCTTCTTGATGTGCTCCTGGATCACCCGGGCCAGCGGGCGGGCGCCGTAGAGCTCGTCGAAGCCGTTCTTGGCCAGCCAGTCGGTGGCCTCCTCCGAGGTCTCGATGGTGACGTGGCGGTCGGCGAGCTGGGCCTCCAGCTGCATGACGAACTTCAGCACCACCTGGCGGATGATCTCCGGGGTCAGCGCATGGAAGTGGACCATGGCGTCCAGGCGGTTGCGGAACTCCGGCGTGAACAGCCGCTTCAGCGCCTCGTCCACCTCGCCCTCGGCCTTGCCGCGGCCGAAGCCGATGGAGTTGCGCTGGGCGTCGGCGGCGCCGGCGTTGGTGGTCATGATCAGGACCACGTTGCGGAAGTCGATCTTCTTGCCGTTGGAATCGGTGAGCTGGCCGTGGTCCATGACCTGCAGCAGGATGTTGTAGACGTCCGGGTGGGCCTTCTCGATCTCGTCGAGGAGGACGACCGCGTGCGGGTGCTGGTCGACCGCGTCGGTGAGCAGGCCGCCCTGGTCGAAGCCCACGTAGCCGGGGGGCGCGCCGATCAGGCGGCTCACCGTGTGGCGCTCCATGTACTCGCTCATGTCGAAGCGCAGCAGCTCGATGCCGAGCGTGGCGGCGAGCTGGCGGGCGGTCTCGGTCTTGCCGGTGCCGGTCGGCCCGGTGAACAGGTAGCAGCCGATCGGCTTGTTGGGGTCGCGCAGGCCGGCGCGGGCCATCTTCATGGCCGCCGAGAGCTGCTCGATGGCGTCATCCTGGCCGTAGACGGCGCGCTTGAGGTCGTCCTGCAGCTGCTTCAGCGCCTCGGTGTCGGACTTCGACACCGACTTCGGCGGAATGCGCGCGATCTTGGCGACCACGCTCTCGACTTCCTTCAGCCCGATGGTCTTCTTGCGCCGGGCCTCGGGCAGCAGCATCTGCGAGGCGCCGGCCTCGTCGATGATGTCGATCGCCTTGTCGGGCAGCTTGCGGTCGGTGATGTAGCGGGCCGACAGCTCCACCGCGGCCTTGATCGCCTCATTGGTGTAGCGGAGCTTGTGGAACTCCTCGTAGTAGGTCTTGAGGCCTTTCAGGATCTTGATCGTGTCGTCGATGGTGGGCTCGTTGACGTCGATCTTCTGGAACCGGCGGACCAGGGCGCGGTCCTTCTCGAAGTGCTGGCGGAACTCCTTGTAGGTGGTCGAGCCCATGCAGCGGAGCGTGCCCGAGGCCAGCGCCGGCTTTAAGAGGTTCGAGGCGTCCATGGCCCCGCCCGAGGTGGCGCCCGCGCCGATCACGGTGTGGATCTCGTCGATGAACAGGATCGCGTCGGGGTGGTTCTCCAGCTCCTTGACGACCTGCTTCACCCGCTCCTCGAAGTCGCCGCGGTAGCGGGTGCCGGCCAGCAGCGCGCCCATGTCGAGCGAGAAGATGGTCGCCCCGGCGAGCACGTCGGGCACCTGGTTGTTGACGATCTTGCGGGCCAGGCCCTCGGCGATCGCGGTCTTGCCGACCCCGGGCTCGCCGACCAAGAGCGGGTTGTTCTTGGTCCGCCGGCAGAGGATCTGGATGCAGCGCTCGACCTCGTTGGCGCGGCCGATCAAGGGGTCGACCTTGCCCTGCTTGGCCTTCTCGTTGAGGTTGATGCAGTAGGCCTCCAGCGCCTCGCCGCCGGTCTTGACCGAGGGCTTCTCGTCGTCCTCGGCGCCCTTGACGGGCTTGGCTTCCGAGGCGCCGGCCTTCTTGGCGATGCCGTGGGCGATGTAGTTGACCGCGTCGTAGCGGGTCATGTCCTGCTCCTGCAGGAAGTAGGCGGCGTGGCTCTCGCGCTCGGAGAAGATGGCCACCAGCACGTTGGCGCCGCTCACCTCCTCGCGGCCGGAGGACTGCACGTGGATCACCGCGCGCTGGATCACCCGCTGGAAGCCGGCGGTCGGCTTGGCGTCCTCGCCGTCGTCCACCACCAGGGAGCGCAGCTCGTTGTCCACGTAGTTGGTCAGCGTGGTGCGCAGCGACGCCAGGTCGACGTCGCAGGCGCGCATCACCGCGGCGGCGTCCTCGTCGTCCACCAGGGACAGGAGCAGGTGCTCGAGCGTCGCGTACTCGTGCTTGCGCTGGTTGGCGTAAGCGACGGCGCGGTGAAGGGACTCTTCCAGCTGGCGCGAGAATGAAGGCAAGAGCCTCTAATCCTTTTCCATGGTGCACTGCAGCGGGTGCTGATGCCGCCTGGCGGTATCAACGACCTGCGCGACTTTTGTTTCCGCCACCTCGTAGGTGTACACGCCACACACCCCCACGCCGTGCTGATGGACGTGGAGCATGATCCGAGTCGCATCTTCGCGCGACTTATTGAAGAATTGCTCAAGAATATAGACCACGAACTCCATCGGCGTGTAGTCGTCGTTCAAGAGCAGAACGCGATACATCGAGGGTTTCTGCGTCTTCGGCTTGGTCTGGGTGACCACCGCCGTCCGCACGCCGGTGGCCTGATCACCTTGTTTGCGTTCGGCCATCGAACGGATCTCCTGGCGCCGCCGGCACTTCGGCCCTCGACGATTAGATATGGAAAAGATTTGGGGATGGAAGGGCCGAATCGTCACGGTCCGGTGGAACAACCGCCAAACCGCGCGTTTTGCTTCACCGCCTGGCGCAAACGCCTTGGCTCATCGCGGCTTGCGCCGGGAATTCAGGCGCAGGCTGCGCCCCGAGGTGACGGCCGCGGCGCCGAATCGGTCGCGCAGCGCATCGACCGAGCGCTCGCCGGCCAGCGCGCGGCGCTCCTCGCCGGCGAAGAAGTCCGCCCCGGCCGCCTCGGCCCCGACCAGATCGGCGAGCCCGACCCCGATCAGCCGCCACGGCCGCCCGTCGGCCTCCCGGGCCAGCAGCTCGCGGCCGACCGCGAACAGGGTCCTGGCGGTCTGGGTGGCGAGCGCCAGCGTGCGGCGCCGGGTCACGATCCGGAAGTCGGTGGCGCGCAGCTTCAGGGTCACCACCCGTCCGGCGAGGCCGTCGGCGCGGGCGTGGCGGGCGACCTTCTCGCAGAGCGGGGCGAGCTGGTCCTCCAGGTCGGACAGCGCCGCGAGGTCGGCCTCGAAGGTGGTCTCGGCGCTGATCGTCTTGCGCGCCTCGTGGGGATCGACCGCGCGGGCGTCGCGGCCGGCGGCGAGCCCCGCGAGCCTGAGCCCGTGGGCGCCCCAGCGCTGGGCCAGCGCCTTCGGATCGGCGCGGGCGAGGTCGCCCACCGTGCGGTAGCCGGCCTGCTCCAGCGCCGCCGCCATGGCCGGGCCGACGCCCGGCAGGATCGCGACCGTGCGGGGCGCCAGGAAGGCCTGCGCCTCGGCCTGGCCGATCACCGAGAAGCCGCGCGGCTTGTCGAGGTCGGAGGCGATCTTGGCCAGGAACTTGTTGGCCGCCAGGCCGATGGAGACGGTCAGGCCGGTCTCGGCCTCGATGCGCGCCTGCAGGCGGGCGAGCGTCAGGGCGGGCGGCGCGCCGTGCAGCCGCTCGGTGCCGGCCAGGTCCAGCCACGCCTCGTCCAGCGACAGCGGCTGGATCAGCGGGGTGAGCCCGGCGGCGAGCCCCAGGATGCGGCGGCTCTCGGCGCGGTACTTGGCGAAGTCCGGCTTGACGACCACGGCCTCGGGGCAGGCCTGCAGCGCCTTGAACATCGGCATGGCCGAACGCACGCCGGAGATGCGGGCGATGTAGCAGCAGGTGGTGACCACCCCGCGCTTGCCGCCGCCGACGATCACCGGCCGGTCGCGCAGCTCCGGCCGGTCGCGCTTCTCGACCGAGGCGTAGAAGGCGTCGCAGTCCATGTGGGCGATGGCCAGCCGGTCGAGCTCGGGGTGGACGACGATGCGCGGCGAGGCGCAGGCCGGGCAGCGGCGCGGCGCCGCCTCGGCGCTCCAGAAGCAGTCGCGGCAGAACGCCTTCATGTGGCGATCGGCCACAGCCAGGCCGCGCCGCGCACGCCGGAGGAATCCCCGTGCAGGGCCTTGACGACCGGCGTCGCGAACACGTCGGAGAACACGTGCGGCGCGATGGCGGGCGGCAGCGCCGCATAGAGCGCCTCGACGTTGGAGAGCCCGCCGCCGAGCACGATGACGTCCGGATCGAGGAGGTCGCAGACCACCGCCAGGCCGCGGGCCAGCCGCTCGACGTAGCGCGCCAGCGCCGCCGTGGCCGCGGGCTCCCCCGCGCGGGCCGCGGCGACCACGGCCTCGCCGCTCGCCGCCCCGCCGTGGTCGCGCGCCAGCCCCGGGCCGGAGACGAACAACTCCAGGCAGCCGCGCCGTCCGCACCAGCAGAGCGGGCCCGGATGCTCCTCGGCGCGCGGCCAGGGGAGCGGCATGTGCCCCCACTCGCCGGCGACGCGGTTGCGCCCTTCGATGACCTCGCGGCCCACGGCCAGGCCGGCCCCCACGCCGGTGCCGAGGATGGCGGCGAACACCACCTTGGCCTGCGCGCCCGCCCCGTCCACGGCCTCCGAAAGCGCCAGGCAGTTGGCGTCGTTGGCGTAGCGCACCGGCCGGCCCAGCACCCGCGCGAGGTCTTCCGGGAACGGGCGGCCGTTGAGCTGGGTGGAGTTGGCGCCGCGCATCAGCCCGGTGGCGGGCGAGGGCGAGCCCGGACCGCCCACGCCCACGCGCCCGGCCCGCGCGCCCGCCTGCCGCTCGGCTTCGTCGACCAGCGCCTTCACCGCCTCCAGCCCGGCGGCGTAGTCGCCCGGCGAGGGGGCCCGCACGCGCGCCTGGACGTGGCCCTGGACGTCCAGCGCCGCGGCCTCGATCTTCGTGCCGCCGAAGTCGACCCCGATGCGGATCATGCGATCCAATCTACCTGATTTGTTCCGCTGTGCCTCGTCCGGCCGCGCAGCTTAGCCTGCCTCGATGACCGCGGCAGCGATTCCCGAGGACGCAGGGGCGAAGCCCCGCCTGGCCTCCTATTGGCCGGCGCTCGTCCTGGCCGTGGCCTGCGCCGTCGCCATCGCCGACGTGATGTTCTCGCACGCGGTGTTCAACGATGGCGACACCTACTGGCACATCGCCGCCGGCCGCTGGATGCTCGCCCACCGCCAGGTGCTGCACCGCGACATCTTCTCCTACACCCATTTCGGCCAGCCCTGGATGACCCACGAGTGGTTCTCCGAGATCCTCATGGCGCTGGCCTTTGCGGCGGGGCGCTGGAACGGGATCCTGGTGCTGTTCGCCGCCTCCGCCGCGGCGACCGCCGGGCTGATGGCCTATGAAGCCGGCCGCAAGCTCAGGGGCCTGGCGCTTGCGGTGCTTTTGATCCTCAGCTTCTCGGTGATGTCCGCAGGGGTGCTGGCCCGGCCGCATCTCCTGGCGCTCACCCCGCTGGTCGGCTGGACCATGCTGATGATCCGGGCGCGCGAAAAGGGCGCGGCGCCGCCGCTGTGGGCCGCGCTGGTGATGGCGGGGTGGGCCAACCTGCACGGCAGCTTCATCTACGGCTTCCTGCTGGCGGGATTCTTCGGGCTGGAGGCGCTGTTCGATCCGGCGCTCGATCGATGGCGGACGGTCAGGGACTGGGCGGTGTTCGGCGCAGCGACGCTGGCCGGCGCCTGCGCCACGCCGCATGGGGTGTTCGGCCTGATCTACCCGCTGCGCATCATGTCGATGCAGACGCTCTACAACATCGGCGAGTGGAAGCCGCTCAGCTTCGCCACGCCCCAGCCCTTGGAGTTCGCGCTGCTGGCGGCGCTCTACATGGGCCTCGCGCGGGGCCTCAGGGCGCCGATGTTCCGGCTCTTGCTGCTGCTTCTGCTGCTGCACCTGACGCTGATCCACCAGCGCTACCAGATCGTGCTGGGCGCCACCGCGCCGCTGATCCTGGCCGAGCCGCTCGCCAAGGCGCTGGCCCAGCGGCCGCCGGCGCCGATCCGGCTTGCCCCGGCCCTGGCCGTCGTCGCGCTCGCGGCGCTGGCGATGATCGGGTTCCGCTTCGCCGACCCCGCCCAGCGCGGCGACGACTTCGTCACCCCGAAGTCGGCCATGGCGCACGTGCCGGTCCCGCTCCTGCGCCAGCCGGTGCTCAACACCTACGACTTCGGCGGCTATCTGATCTTCCATGGGCTCAGGCCGTTCATCGACGGCCGCGCCGACATGTACGGCGACGACTTCATGCGCCTGCACAACCACCTGATGCGCGGCGACGAGCCCGAGCTCGACCGCACCATCGGCAAGTACGGCATCCAGTGGATGCTGCTGTCGCCGCGGGAGCCGCTGGCGCGGGCGATGGAGGCCAAGCCCGGCTGGCGCAAGCTCTATGGCGACGTCTGGGCGGTGGTGTTCGTGCGCCAGGACGCGCCCGCGCCCGCCCGCTAGCGCGCGATCGCCTGCTCGATGGCGGCGGCGAGCTCGCCCCAGTCGTCGATGCGCGGATGCCGCTCGGGCGCGCTGGGGGCCAGGGGCCGCAAGCGCTCGTCGGCGACGTGCTGGAAGGTGGCGGTCGCGGGCGCGTGCTCGGCCACCGAATCCAGGTTCGGCAGGAGGTCGTCGACGAAGGCGGTGGGTTGCGCCGTCTGCGCCACGATGGCGGCGGTGATCGGGCCCTTGGGGCCGGAGTTCAGGACCAGCGGGTGGCCGATCCCGTGCTTCCTCAGCCATGCGCCGCGCAGCCGCTCGGCCTGCGGCGGGGCGTTGGAGAGGATCAGGATCTCCGCCCGGCGCGCGAGCCGGTTCAGGGCTTCGATCGCGCCGGGCGCGGGCTCGATCTCGGCGCAATGGCCGGCGAAGAACTCGTCGAACAGCCTGCGCCCGGCCGCCAGGTCGAGGTGTTCGGCCGCGCCGCCCGCATAGATGTTCTGGAACAGCGCGAAGCGGTCGAGTCGGAAGTCGTAGCCGCGCTCGGCGAGGAATCCGCCGAAGCCCTTCAGGAACAGGCCCAGGACCTCGTCGACGTCGACGATCACCAGCGGCCGCGCCCGGGAAAGCCCCAGGTTTTCAAGGCGTGGCGGGGGCAGGGCAGGGGGATCGGCCAAGGGCGCTCCGGGTGCGGCTAACGAAGTTTAAGGATATGGGCGCGCTGAATGCTGGAAGGTGGGGGCGGCCGTGAAACCCGCGAGTCGGCCTCGAGAACAGCGTCGGGTCACGAATGGCCAAGAAGGTCCTCATCGTCGAGGATAACGAGCTGAACATGAAGCTTTTTCATGATCTGCTCGAAGCTCAGGGCTACGAGACCCTCCAGACCCGCGAGGGCCTGCAGGCGCTCGCGCTCGCCCGCGAGCACCGTCCCGACCTGATCCTGATGGACATCCAGCTGCCGGAGATCTCCGGGCTCGAGGTCACCAAGTGGCTGAAGGAGGACGAGGAGCTCTCGCACATTCCCGTCGTCGCGGTGACCGCCTTCGCCATGAAGGGCGACGAGGAGCGGATCCGCGAGGGCGGCTGCGAGGGCTACATCTCCAAGCCCATCTCGGTCTCCCACTTCCTCGACACCATTCGCCGGCTCCTGGACTGAGACCATGTCCGCCCGCATCCTGGTCGTCGATGACATCGAAGCCAACGTCCGGCTGCTGGAAGCCAAGCTGGCCGCCGAGTACTACGAGGTCCTGACCGCAGGCGACGGGCCCACCGCCCTGGCGCTGGCCGCCGCCGAGCAGCCCGACCTCGTGCTGCTCGACGTGATGATGCCGGGCATGGACGGCTTCTCCGTCTGCCGCCGCCTCAAGGACGACCCCGAGACGCGGCACATCCCGGTGGTGCTGGTCACCGCGCTCGACGGCCGCGCCGACCGGGTGGCGGGGCTGGAGGCCGGGGCCGACGAGTTCCTCACCAAGCCGATCGACGACATGATGCTGTTCGCCCGGGTGCGCAGCCTCACGCGCCTGAAGGCGGTGATCGACGAGCTGCGCGAGCGCGAGGCTTCGGGCCGGCGCCTGGGGGTGATAGCGGGCGCCCACGCCCGCCTGGGCGGGGCGGGGGGCCGCATCCTGGTGGTCGACGACCATCCGCGGCAGGCGCAGCGGGTCTGCGCCGAGCTCGCCGTCGAGCACCGCCCGGTGGCCGAGACCGACGCCGAGAGCGCGCTGCTCACCGCGCGCGCCGGGGTGGACCTGGTGATCGTCAACACCGCCGCCAAGGGCTTCGACGGCCTGCGGCTCGCCGCTCAGCTCCGCTCGGACGAGGCGACCCGCACCGTCCCGGTGCTCGCCATCGTCGATTCCGACGATCGCCCGCGGGTGGTCAAGGCGCTGGAGATCGGGGCCAACGACATCCTCGCGCGCCCCATCGACCCGCAGGAGCTGGCCGCGCGCGTGCGCACCCAGATCCGCCGCAAGCGCTACACCGATTACCTGCGCGACAACCTCGACCAGTCGCTCGAGCTCGCCGTCACCGACCCGCTCACCGGGCTGCACAACCGCCGCTACATGCAGACCCGGCTGGACGCGCTCAGCCGCCGCGCCGGGGCCGGCGGCGAGCCGGTCGCCTGCCTGGTCATCGACATCGACCACTTCAAGAAGGTCAACGACAGCTTCGGACACCAGGTGGGCGACGAGGTGCTGCGGGAGTTCGCGCTCCGGCTGGCCTCCAACGTCCGGGCCATCGACCTGCCGGTGCGCTACGGCGGCGAGGAGTTCGTGGTGGTCATGCCCGACACCCTGCTGGAGGACGCCCGGCGGATCGCCGAGCGCATCCGCCTGCACGTGGCGGGCTCGCCGTTCCGCGTGCTGGGCGGCCAGGAGCTGCTGTCGGTGACCATCTCCATCGGCGTCGCCGCGAGCCTCGAGCCGCAGGACACGCCGCAGGCGCTGCTCCGCCGCGCCGACCAGGCGATGTACGAGGCCAAGGCCGCCGGCCGCAACCGGGTCATCGCGCGGGCGGCGTAGGTCGCGCGCTCTTTCGCCTTCCGCTAGCTTGCGGGCCGGAGCCCAGCCGTGATTTCCCCACCCTGGCCGCTACGCGGCCTGTCCCTCCCCATGAAGGGGAGGGAAAGAACAACGCCCGGCTCTCGACCGGGCGTTGGCGTCTGAATCAAGCTCTTGCGAAGCTTACTTGATCTTGCCTTCGCGGAATTCCACGTGCTTGCGCACGACGGGGTCGTACTTCTTCAGGACCAGCTTGTCGGTCTTGGTGCGGGCGTTCTTCTTGGTGACGTAGAAGAAGCCGGTGTCCGCCGAGGAGTTCAGGCGGATCTTGATGGAGGCGGGCTTCGCCATGGGGCGGTCCTTGCGGTGCGGGGCCGAGCCTCAGGGCCGGCGGGCGTTCGAAAGAGGCGCGGAAAATACGGAGCGGCGCTCCAAAGTCAATGTCGCGCCGGCCTTCACAGGTGCGCCGGGCGCATGCCGCCGGCCTGGAAGCGCAGGAAGGGCTTGGGCCGGGACGGGTCCTTCATCCGCGCGACGCTCTCGGTGATCATCATGCGGGTGACGCTGGGCAGCGGCAGGGCCTGGGCCTCGTCGAAGTCCACCCAGGCGATCTCCTCCAGCTCGCCGCAGTCAGGCTGCCGCTCCAGGCTCATCAGCCGCTCGGCGTAGGCCAGCAGGAACCAGGTGTCGAAGCGCTTGCCGACCATCGGCGGGGTGATGGCGCGCGCCACCACGTCGAGCGCCGCCAGGTCGGCGAGCGCGCCCTGCTCGATGAAGGTGCGCCAGGGGCCGGCCGCCGGGCGCGCCGGGCCCGGCCTGGCCAGCAGCAGGCCCGCCTCCTCCCAGGTCTCGCGGATCGCCGCCAGCGCCAGGGCCCGGCCGCGGCCGGGCTTCAGGTAGGCGTCGAACACCGCGGCCACGTCCGGCCTGAGGTCGCTGACGTAGGGGGCGTGGTAGTCGGCGCGGTCGATGCGCCCGCCGGGGAACACCCAGCGGTCGGGCATGAAGGAGTGGCCGCCGTGGCGGCGGCCCATCAGCACGCGGGGCTTGGGCCCGTCGCGGCGGATGATCATCACGGTGGCGGCGTTCTTGGGACGCACGGCCCGCGTGCCCGGGATGCGGGGCGGGCCCTCGGGCTTTCGCGGCTCGGCAGGCGCTTCACTCATGCAAACAACTGTATGACCGGCGCCGAGCCGGAGGAAACCCTGACCTTGCGGAACGCGAAGCTGCGTGGCGCTATGGCGCGGGCGAGGGAGCGGGAGCCATGCCGAGGGACCCCGGGGGCACGACGCACGAGACGCTCGAGGAGCGGATGCTGCATCGGATGCTGTTCTTCACCGACGCGGTGTTCGCCATCGTCATGACGCTGATGGTGCTGGACCTGCATCCGCCGCCGTTCGCCAGTCCGCTCGACGACGCCCACGCGATCGGCGGGATGGGCAGCCGGCTCTTCGCCCTCGCGCTCAGCTTCGCGGTGATCGCCATCTTCTGGCTTGCGCACCTCAACAGCACGCGGCGGCTGCTGCACTTCGACTGGCCGACCGCGTTCGTGAACCTGCTGTTCCTGTTCCCGGTGACCCTGCTGCCGTTCGCCACCGCTTGGTACGGGCGAAGCTTCGGTGCGCCGTTCCCGTGGGGCTTCTACTGCAGCACGCTGGTGATCATTTCCGCGCTCAACGTCGCCCTGGTCCTGGTGGTCTCGCGGGGCGGCGGCCGGCTGGTCGGCGGCGCCAGCATCGCGGAGGTGCGCTACCGGGCCGCGCGGGCGGCGAGCCCGGGCCTCGCCTTCGCCGCAGGCCTCGGCGTGCTGCTCGCCCACAACCTCGTGCTCTCGGAGTTCTGCTGGGTGCTGATCGGGCCGATCGCCTTCGGCATCGAACGGACCATGAAGCCGCGCGGCGAGCCGCACGCTCAAGCCGCCTGACAGCGGCTCCTATTTGCGCGGGCCGCCGCGCTTGCGGCCGTTGCGGATGTTCTTCGGCCGGCCGGGCGGGCCAGGGCCGCCGCCTCGCCGGGGTCCGCGGAAGCCCGCGCCGGCGCGCGATCCGCCCTCGCCGCGGCCCCCCACGCCGAGCCGCGGCCGCGGCGCCTTGGGATCGGCCGCCACGGGCTCGCTCAGCATCTCGAACAACAGCCCCCCGGTGATCGGCGTCGCCTCCCTGAGCCGCACGCGCACGCTCATGCCGAGCGGCCAGCGTGCGCCCGTCCGCTCGCCGACCAGGGCGTGGGCCCGGTCGTCGTGCACGAAGTACTCGCCGCCCAGGCTGGAGACCGGCACGAGCCCGTCGGCCCCGGTCTCGGCCAGCCGCACGAACAGGCCGAAGCGGGTCACCCCGGTGATCTTGCCGGCGAACTCGGCGCCCACCAGGTCCGACAGGAAGGCCGCGACATAGCGGTCGGTGGCGTCGCGCTCGGCGGCCATGGCCCGGCGCTCGGCGAAGGTGATCGTCTCGGCGGTGTCCTTGAGCATGGCGGCGTCGCGGTCGGTCAGGCCGTCCTCGCCGAGGCCCAGCGCCCGGATCAGCGCCCGGTGGACGATCAGGTCGGCGTACCGGCGGATCGGCGAGGTGAAATGCGCGTAGCGGTCGAGGTTGAGGCCGTAGTGGCCGATGTTCTCGGCCGAATAGATCGCCTGCATCTGGGTGCGCAGCACCACCTCGTTGACGATCTCGGCGTTCGGCGTGTCGCGCGTCTGGTCGAGCAGCTGGTTGAAGCGGCGGGTCCTGGGCGCCTCGCCCTTGGTCCAGGGAATGCCGAGGGTGTCGAGGAAGTCGACCAGCGCCTGCAGCTTCTCGGGGCTGGGCGCGTCGTGGACCCGGTAGATCAGCGGCGAGCGCCTGGCCTCCAGCGTCTCGGCGGCGCAGACGTTGGCCTGGATCATGAACTCCTCGATCAGCCGGTGCGCCTCCAGCGAGCTGCGCGGGACGATCGAGACGATGCGGCCCATCTCGTCCATGTGGATCTTGCGCTCCAGGCTCTCGATGGCGAGCGGAGAGCGGATGTCGCGGCCGGTCTTCAGGCACCCATAGGCGGCCCAGAGCGGCTGCAGCACCGGCTGCAGGATCGGCAGGGTCTTGTCGTCGGTGACGCCGTCGATCGCCGCCTGCGCCTGCTCGTAGGAGAGCTTGGCGGCCGAGCGCATCAGGCCGCGGTGGAACCGGTGCGAGCGCTTCCCCCCGTCGGCGCCGAACACCATCCGCACCGCCAGGCAGGCGCGGGCCTCGCCCTCCCTGAGCGAGCAGAGGCCGTTGGAGAGCCGCTCGGGAAGCATCGGCTCGACGCGGTCGGGGAAGTAGACCGAATTGCCCTTCTCGCGCGCCTCGCGGTCGAGCGCCGAGCCCGGCCGCACGTAGGCCGCCACGTCGGCGATGGCCACCCAGACGATCCAGCCGCCGGGGTTCTTCGGATCGGGATCGGGCTCGGCCAAGACCGCGTCGTCATGGTCGCGGGCGTCGGCCGGGTCGATGGTGATCAGCGGGAGCCGCCTGAGGTCCTCGC
>NZ_DATIMC010000107.1:0-12195 GCF_035475775.1 Phenylobacterium sp.
CGATCCGCATCGTCATGAACACCGTCCGCCGCGCCGACCTGATCGGCCTGTAAGGAGCTTCGAGATGGCCGACGACGCGATGCGCCTGGAGAACCCCGGCTACCTCACGCCCGAGCGGATCATGATCCGCGACCTCGCCCGGGAGTTCACCCACGCCGAGGTGCTTCCGGTCGCCAACCGGCTCGATCCGCAGAAGGCCGACATGCCGCGCGAGCTCATCGAGAAGATGGGCGACCTGGGCTTCTTCGGCATCCTGATCCCGCAGGAGTACGGCGGGCTGGGGCTGGGCGCCTTCGAGTACTGTCTGGTGGCCGAGGAACTGGCCCGCGGCTGGATGAGCGTCGCCTCGATCATCGCCCGCGGCAATTCCTTCTACCGCTCGATCCCCGGCGAGGGGCCCGAGCGCGAGGCCAAGATCCGGGCGATGGCGCAGGGCCGCTACCTGGGCGCGGCGTCGCTGTCCGAGCCCTCCACCGGTTCGGACCTGTCGAGCGTCTCCTGCATGGCGCGGCGCGAGGGCGACGAGTGGGTGATCACCGGCTCGAAGTACTGGTGCACCTTCGCCGACGGGGCGGACTTCATCTCGGTGCTCTGCCGCATCGACCCGCGCGGCGACGGCGGCGGCTCGGGCACGGTCTCGGTCTCGGTGGAGAAGCCCAAGGGCGAGCTGCCGAAGGGCTGCACGGGCGCGCCGATCCCCAAGATCGGCTACTTCGGCTGGAAGACCTGGGAGCTGCACTTCGACCAGGTCCGGGCGCCGGCCCGCAGGACCGAGTACGCCTCGGGCGAAGGCGAGGGCCGGGCCGCCCGCTCGGTCGCCTTCGGGCTGTCGCTCGCCCGCGCCCACACCGCGGCCCGCTCCATCGGCCTGGCGCAGGGCGCGCTGGAGGACGCCATGGCCTACGCGAAGGAGCGGGTGCAGTTCGGCCAGCCGATTTCCGATTTCCAGGCGATCCGCTTCAAGATCGCCACCATGGCCACCGAGATCCAGGCCGCCCGCCAGCTCATGTACTACGTCTGCAACGAGATCGACGCCGGCCGGGCCGGACGCATCGAGACCTCGATGGTCAAGCTGTTCGCCGCCGAGATGGCCGAGCGGGCGACCTCCGAGGCGCTGCAGATCCTGGGCGGGGCTGGCTACACCACCCTGCACGCCGTCGAGCGCTACTGGCGCGACGCCAGGCTGACCAAGATCTTCGAGGGCACGAGCGAGATCCAGCAGCGCATCATCGCCGACGCCCTCCTGGGCAAGCCCACGATCCGCGGCTCGAACTGACGCCGCCGAGGGCGCCGCTGCGACGAGCTGCGTAGCGCCCCGTCATTATTCATTTACTATAAGCCTCGGGCGCGGTGACGGAGGGGGGCTCTGTGGGCGGGTCGTCGGTGAACTTTGGCAACTCGTGGTCGGGCGGCGAGGGGGTGGTCCTCGCCGTGGCCCATCCGGGCCACGAGCTTCGGCTCTCGACCTGGATCGGGCGTGAGCGGCCCTTGGTGCTCGTGCTCACGACCGGATCGCGCAACGGCTCCGACCGCACGCGGGTGGCCGCCAGCGCGGCTCTCGCCGGCGCCCTGGGCGCGGAGCCCGGTCCGATCTTCGGGCGGCATCTGGATCGCGAGGTGTACCGCTGGGCCATGGAGGGCCGCTCCGAGCCGTTCGCGGCCCTGGCCGAGGAGCTGGCCGACGTCTTCCTGTGCCGGCGGGCGAGGCGCGTCGTCGTCGATTCCTGGCAGCTCTACAACGTCGTCCACGACCTCTGGCACCTGACCGTGCGGGCCGCCGCGGCGATGGCCTCGCGCCGGCTCGGCGAACCCATCGCCTGCTACGACTACCCGGTCGTGCCGCAGTCGCCGGGAATGCCCGCGGCGGGGCCGCAGCGGCTCGGCCTGCGCCTGGCTCCGGCCCAGGTGGAGCGCAAGCTCGCGCTGGCGCGCGCCTTCCCCGGCATCGCCGGCGACGTCGCCGAGGTGCTGCGCGCCGGCGGCCGGGCGTTTCTCGCCGGCGAGACCCTGCACGCGCTGCGTCCCGTCTCCGAGCTGGCGCCCCCGCCGGGCGCGAAGCCGCTCTATGAGAGCTTCGGCGAAGCCCGCGTCGCCGCCGGGCTCTACAGCGACGTGCTGCGCTGGCGCCATGTCGCTCCCATCGTCGAACGCCTGGGCGCGCAGCTCGAGGCTGCGGTCGAGCCGGCATGAGTCCGAACTCCGCACCCGGGCGCTCGGTGCTCCTGACCAACGTCTGGCTCGATCGCCGCGGCGGCAGCGAAAGCGTGATCCGCGACCTCTCGCTGGGCCTGCTGGCCCGGGGCTGGCGGCCGATCGTCTATTCGCCGCATCTCGGCGAGCCGGCGGCCGAGCTGGAGGCCCGCGGCGTCGCGACGGTGGCCAGCCTCGGCCAGGTGGCCGAGCCGCCCGACGTCATCCACGGCCAGCACTTCGTCCAGACCGCCGAGGCCCTGTTCCACTTTCCCGAAACGCCCGCGGTGCAGATGTGCCACGCCTGGATCTATTGGCAGGAGCGGCCCCTCAGGTTCCCGCAGATCCGCCGCTACATCGCCGTCGACCAGGCCGTCCGCGACCGGCTGGTGCACACCGAAGGCGTCGCGCCGGACAGGGTCGAGATCCTGCTCAACGCCGTCGACCTCGGCCGCTTTCCCGCCCGGCCCGCCGCGCTGCCCGCGAGGCCGCGCTCGGCGCTGGCGTTCACCAAGGGCTCGGCGCACATCCCTGCGCTGCAGCGGGCCTGCGACCGGCATGGGATCAAGCTCGACGTGCTGGGCGCGGGCGGCGGGCGCATCGTGGCCGCACCCGAACAGGAGCTGGTCAAGTACGACATCGTGTTCGCCACCGCGCGGATGGCGCTGGAGGCGGCCTGCGCGGGGTGCGCGGTCGTGGTTTGCGACTCCCGCGGGCTTGCGGGCATGCTCACCGGCGAGAACCTCGGCCCCCTCAGGCTGTTGAACTTCGGTCTGCGCGCTCTGGTGCGCGAGGTCTCGCCCGAAAGCCTTTCAGAGGAAATCGGCCGCTTCGACGCCGCCGAGGCCGCCGCGGTGTCGGCGAGCCTGCGCGCGAACGCCGACCTCGAGCTGATGCTCGATCGCCTGGAAGCGATCTACGAGGAGACCATCGCGGCGGCGCAGCGGGATCCCGCTCCGCCCGAGGCCCGGCGGGCTGCGGAGCTGGCCTTCCTGGGCGAGACGCTGCCGCGCCGGCGCAAGGACGCCCGCTGGCCGTGGATGGCCGAGCGTGAGGCTCTGGAGGGCCGCGTCCGGGACCTGGAGAACCGGCTGGCCGCCGCGCAGGCGAGGCTGCTCGCCCCGACATAGCGCCTCGGGCGCAGGCGTGCGGATTGCCCATCGCCGACGGCCGGCCTAGCCTGAGGCGAAGGCCGCCCCCGGAGGACGCCATGGCCGAGGCGATGACCCTGCCGCACCCGCAGACCACGGAGCCCGGCGCGTTCACCGCCGCGCTCGCCGACCAGGTCTCGGGCATGCGGCTGGAGGCCCTGCAGAGCGAGGCGCTCACCGTCGCCAAGCAATGCCTCCTGGACTGGATCGGCGTCAGCCTCGCCGCCCGCAGCGAACCGCTGGTCCGCATCCTGATCGAGGAGCTCGCGCCTAGGGACGCGGAGGGCGGGGTGTCGCTCCTCGGCCATGCCCGGAGGGCGCGCATCGACGATGCGGTGCTGATCAACGGGGCCCAGGGCCACGCTCTCGACTTCGACGACGTCATCATGCCGATGGGCCACCCGACGGTTCCGGTGGCGCCGGTGGTCTTCGCGCTGGCCGAGCAGCGCGGCCTCACAGGCGCGCAGGCGCTGGAGGCCTTCATCCAGGGCGTGGAGGCCGAATGCCGGATCGCCCGGCTGATGGGGCCCTCGCACTACGCCAAGGGCTGGCACGCCACGGCGACGCTCGGGACCTTCGGGGCGGCCGTGGCCGCGTCACGCCTGCTCGGCGTCGAAGGCCAGGCGCTACGCCACGCCTTCGGGTTGGCCGGCGCCCAGGCGGCCGGCCTGAAGAGCGTGTTCGGCACGATGTCGAAGCCGCTGCATCCCGGAAAGGCCGCGCAGAACGGCTTGCTCGCCGCGCGCCTGGCGGCTCGCGGCTTCACCAGCGATCCCGATGTCCTGGCCTCGCCGCAGGGCTTCGCCGACACCCAGTCAGCCTCGCGCAATCCGGCCGGCGCGCTGGCCGAGCGCGAAGCCCCCTTCGTGGTCGACGCCCTCTTCAAGTACCACGCCGCCTGCTACCTGACGCACGACTCCATCGAGGCCGCCGCCCAGATCCGCCTTGAAGAGGGCGTCGGGCCCGAAGAGATCGTCTCGGTGCAGGTGAAGGTCCCGGCCGGCCACCTCGGGGTCTGCAACATTCCGGCGCCGGCCACCGGTCTGGAATGCAAGTTCTCCCTGCGCATGACGACTGCGCTCGCGCTCGCCGGCGAGGACACCTTCCAGGAGGCGCTGTTCAGCGATCGCACCGCCTGCCGGCCCGATCTCGTCGCGCTGAGGGAGAAGGTGGTCATCGATCCCACGCAGACGGGCCGCGGGTGCCTGGTGTGCGTGACGCTCCGCGACGGCCGCACCATCTCGCGCACTGGCGACGTCTCCCAGCCCATGCGCGACCTCGGCGCGCAGCAGGGGAAGCTCGAGCGCAAGTTCCGCCACCTCGCGACCCCGGCCATCGGGCCGGAGCGCGCCGGGCGGGTCATCGAGCTCTGCCGCGAGCTCGAGCAGCAGCGCGATCTCGCCGCCCTGATCGGCCTCTGCCGGATCCGGTGAGCGAGGCGCCGGGCGCACGTCTGATATAGATCGTAGAGCGATGGAACGGGCGGGCTCGCCGCGCCGTTGGACTCCCGAGGCTGGGGTCATAGAGGAGAACATGACCATGGCCGATATCATTGGCCGGGACACCAGTCCCCGAAGCACTTATGCGGTGGAGGCCGGCGGGGCCGCCACCGAGAGCATGGGCGGCGTCGCCGTCGTCGTCCTGGCTATCCTGGCCCTGGCCGGGGTGATGTCGCCGGTGCTGACCGCCATCGGCGGCATCGTCTTCGGCGCCGCCTTCATCGTCGAAGGCGCCGCGATCACCGCGCGCCACACGGCGCTCATGGCGCAGGCCGCGGACACCGAGGGCGAGAAGCTGGAGCTCGGAGGCGGCGTGACGGTCGAGCTCGTGGCGGGCCTCGCCGCCGTGGTGCTCGGCATCCTGTCGCTGATCCGCATCGTCCCGACGGTCCTGATGCCCGCGCTGGTGATCACCGGCGGCGCCGGCCTGATCCTGTCGGCGGGCGCGCTCGAGCGTCTGAACGACATCCGCGCCACGGCTTTCGGCGTCGGCGGGATGGCCCGTTCGGTGGCGAGCGCGGCGGTGCATGGCGCAGCCGCGGGTCAGGTGCTCGCGGGTCTGGGCGCGGTGGTGCTCGGGATCCTGTCGCTGGTGAAGGTCGGCGATCCCGCGATGCTGACGACCGTCGGCGTGCTGGTGCTCGGCGCGGCGATCACGCTGAGCGGCACGGCGCTGTCGAGCAAGATGCTGAGCCTGTTCCGGCGCACCTGAGGCGCCGCGAGGGCCCGGGCCGCCCGGTCCCGCAATCTGCTTGCCTGCCCGGGCGACGAGGGGTTTAGCTCATCGTGACGCTGTAAATGGAAAACGCGATGAGCCAGGCCCTCTCCGAACCCCGCGCCGAGACCGCGCCCGAGGTGCTCTACGAAGTCGGGGACGCGATCGCGGTGATCACGCTCAACCGGCCGGAGCGGATGAACACCATCTCCGGCCCGATGCTGCGGCGCCTGAGCGAGCTCTTGCTGCAGGCCAACGCCGACAGCCAGGTCCGCTGCGTGATCCTGACCGCCACGGGCCGGGCGTTCTGCGCCGGGCTCGACCTGGTGGACGCGACCCAGGGCTCCGGGATCGGCTCGCAGAGCCAGGCCGCCCACGTCTCGGTGAACCTGGACCTTCGCGACGCCCCGCTGACGGTGCTCTTCCAGATGGACAAGCCGGTGATCTGCGCGCTGAACGGCGCCGCCGCGGGCTACGGCATGGACACCGCGCTGGGCTGCGACATCCGCATCATGGCCGAGAGCGCAAAGCTCGCCGCCGCCTTCGTCAAGCGCGGCGTGGTCCCGGAGAGCGGCGGCACCTGGCACCTGCCGCGTCTGGTCGGCTGGTCGAAGGCCGCCGAGATCATCTTCACCGGCCGCAACCTGTCGCCGCAGGAGTGCCTGGAGCTGGGCCTGGCCAATGAGGTGGTCCCCGACGGCGAGCTGATGGCCCGCGCCCGCGCCGTCGCCGCCGAGATCGCCGCCAACGCGCCGCTCGCCGTGCAGTCCGCCAAGCGGCTGATGCGCATGGGGCTGGAGGAGACCTTCGCCGACCACGTCCACCACGTCTACCTGCAGTTCCTGCAGCTCGTCCGCACCCAGGATTTCCGGGAAGGCATGACCTCGTTCCTGGAGAAGCGCCCGGCGAAATTCCAGGGCCGTTAGGCGGCGGTCTCCGCGACCCCGGCCGGGGTCTTCGCCAGTCCGCCATAGTGGCGCAGCAGCAGGACCACCGAGACCGCCGCGGCCGGCAGGCTGAGCAGCATCGCCCAGGCGAGCGAGTGCCCGGCCGCCGTGATCGCCGCCGCCGCCACGCAGGCGCCGCCCCCGCCCAGGTCCCAGGCCGCCTCGCTCACCATGTGGAAGCGCAGCGGGCAGGGCGAAGCCTTGGCCAGGTTGTAGACCGCCGACATCTCGGCCGGGATCACCAGCGCCGCGACCAGCGCGCCGGGCGCGTTGGCGGCCACCGCCAGCCATGGCGAGCCGAGGCTCAGCGCGCGCACGATGGCCAGCGCCACGGCCATGCCGTAGGCGATCAGCACCGCGCGACGGCCGCCGCCGGCGTCGATGTGCCGGCCGATCACCAGGCTGAACACCGCGCCCAGGAAGGCGGCCAGCGCCATCGCCCCGCCATAGGCCGTGAAGCTCGCGCCCAGCGCGGCGAACAGCGCCAGCTGCCAGAAGAAGTTGAACGCGGCGCCCAGCCAGCCGTCGGCCATGAACAAGGCCATGCCGACGCGGGCGGCGCGGAATGCGCCCGGCGCCTGCCTGGCCACCAAGACGTTCGGCGCGCCGATCAGCGGCAGCACCGAGGCGGCCTGCACCGCGCCCACGGTCCAGAAGGTCCAGCTCGGGCCCGCGGTCGCCAGCGACCAGCCGCCGGCGATCGGCGCGATCACCCCGATCACCGCGTAGACCGACTCGCGCACGCTCACCTGATGGCCGCGGTGCTCGGCGTCGCCGACGGCGGCGAAATAGGCGTGGTAGCAGGGCCAGTAGAAGACATCGGCGACGGCGGTCACCGCGATCACCGACCACAGCGCCGGCCCGACGCCGTGGACGCGCGCGAGCAGCGGGAAGATGGCCGCCACCCCCAGCGTGCCGCCGATCAGCAGCGGCTTCAGCCCAAAGCGGATCGCGACCGGCAGGATCAGCGGCCGCAGCACGAAGCGCCCTCCCAGGCTGGCGGCCTGGGCGAGCAGGGCGATCGGAACGGGCACGCCCACCTTCACCAGGAAGACGAGGAAGAACAGCCCGCCCGCATTCAGGGCGAGCGCCTCGATTGCATAGTGCAGGTTGATGCGGTTGACCGCGGAATTCCGGAAGAAGGCCATCGGGACGAACTCAGAGGCGAGGGGAAGGGCGCAGCCGGGCGCATGCGCGGACCCGGCGCGAACTCATCGGTGGTCCTAGCGGACCTTTTCCCCGATAGTGGCCATCAGGCCTCCTCTGAACCGGCGGCAATATGCGCGCGCTTCCTCGGCTCGCGCAAGCCGCCCAACTCCACAGATTCGTCGCGGCCGGCGCCATGGCGGGAGTAGATGAATCATGTCGTATCGCGACCGAACAGACGCGTTCTGCCGCCGCTTCGGCCTGCGCGTCCCCGTCCTGCTGGCGCCGATGGCCGGCGCCTGCCCGCCGGAGCTCTCCGCCGCCGTCGCCAACGCCGGCGGGCTCGGCGCCTGCGGCTGCCTGACGCTGAAGCCCGAGGCGATCGCCGGCTGGGTGGCCGCCGTGCGCGGCGCGAGCAACGGCGCGTTCCAGCTCAACAACTGGATCCCCGATCCGCCGCCGGCCCGCGACGCCGAGCGCGAGGCCAAGGTGCGCGCCTTCCTGGCCGGCTTCGGGCCCGAGGTTCCGGCCGAAGCGGGCGATGCGGCCATCCTCGACTTCGCCGCCCAGTGCGAGGTCATGCTGAGCGCCGGGCCGCCGATCATCTCTTCGATCATGGGCCTTTATCCGCCGGAGTTCGTGCAACGCATGAAGGCGCGCGGGATCGCCTGGTTCGCCACGGCCACCACCGTCGCGGAGGCCGTGGCGGCGGCTGCGGCCGGTGCGGACGTGATCGTGGCCCAGGGCGCCGAGGCCGGCGGCCATCGCGGCGCCTTCGAGCCCGAGCGCGCGCAGACCGCGCTGGTGGGCCTGTTCGCGCTGTTGCCGGCGATCGTCGATGCGGTGTCGCTGCCGGTGGTCGCCACCGGCGGGATCGCCGACGGCCGAACCGCCGCGGCGGCCCTTGCGCTGGGCGCCAGCGCCGTGCAGGTGGGCAGCGGCTTCCTGCGCTGCCCCGAGGCCGGCCTCAACCCGGCCTGGGCCGAGAGCCTCGCCACCGCCCAGCCGGAGGACACCGTGGTCACCCGCGCCTTTTCCGGCCGGCCTGGCCGTGCGCTCGCCAACGCCTACGCCCGGGCCGCCTCCGCGCCGGACGCGCCGGAGCCGGCGCCGTATCCGGTGCAGCGCGGTCTGACGGCGGCCATGCGCGCCGAGGCCGCCAGGGCGGGCGATGCGGAGCGCATGCAGGCCTGGGCCGGCCAGGCGGCGCGCCTCGCCCGCGCCGAGCCGGCCGGCGAGGCGGTCGCGCGGATCTGGACCGAAGCCCAGCGGCTGCTCGCCGGCTAGCGGCGGCTAGTTGACCGCGGCCGGCCGCTCGTCCTCGTCGCCGGCCAGCCAGATCTGCCGGATCTCGCGGGCCGCGGCCCAGGCGGCGCGGGGGCCCTCGGCGCTCTGCACGCGCTTCAGGCGCGACAGGATGGCGAGCAGCAGCAGCGCCTCCTGATCGTTCATGCCGCCGCACTCGAGCACCAGATCGACCAGCTCCTGCACCGCGGCCTCGCAGAGCGCGACCGGGGCGATGGGATCGTCGGTCTCGGCCGATGGCGCCTCGGCGGCCTTCGCCGCGGCCCTGGCCCCCAGACGGCGGCTCATGGCTTGGACTCCTCTCGAAGCCCGCCCGGGATCACCCGCAGGTCTGGGGCCAGGCCGATCAGCGCGCTCACCGCCGTCAGCCGAACCCCGGGCGTCGCCGGGGGGGCGGGCATGGCGTCCGCCGCGGCGGCGAGCTCGCGCTCGCCCAGTGCGCCCACCAGACGCTCGAGCTGCCGTCGGTCCGAGGGCTTGCCCATGATGAGCAGCTCGGCCGCGGCGAAATGGTTGGCGAAACGCACAAACGCGCGGCTCGGCGCGCCGTCGTCCGCATCGATGTAGAACACCGGCTCGGTGGGGGCCGGGCTCAGGCCGTGGATGGCCCGCCAGCGGCTGGCCTCGGCCAGTGGAAATCCAACCAGCAGGTGGGCGATCGGCCAGCCGGCGCGGCGGGCGTGATGCAGCAGGATGCGCGCCCGCTCGCGCCAACGCGGGCCGGCGTGCGCGGCCGTCGCAAGACCGGCCCGCTCGCGGAGGTCCAGGCAGACCAGGAGGCGCGCGGGCGCCGGATCGCGGCGGAGGCGATCCAGGCTCATGCCGCGAGCTCCTCGGCGGCGTGGGCCTCGAGCACGCCGGGCTCGTCCCAGGCGCCCTCGGGGCGCAGCAGCACCATGGCCGGGCTCGCCAGGCCCACCGCCTTGGGGTGCGGCTTCAGGTCGAACTCGATCTCGACATAGGCGAACTGCGAGAAGTGGAAGCGTGGCCGGCCGGGCCGGGGCCGCCCGCCGAAATAGCGCTTCCAGAAGGCCTCGCCGCGCACCTGGGCGTGGCCCATCAGCTTGCGGTAGCCCTTGCGCGCCGCCAGATCGAACGCGGCATTGCACAGAATGAGGAGCCCCGGGCCGCCGCGGTGCTCCTTGCGCAGCGCCAGCCGCTCGAACTTGGCGAACTCGCCGAACCAGCGCATGCGCACGCAGCCCACCGGCTCGCCGCGCCAGCTGAGCAGCAGGTGGGTCGCCCCGCAGAAGTCGTTGCCGTCGAACTCCTCCTCGAACGGGCAGGCCTGGTCGCCCATGTAGACCAGCGTGCGGACGGCCTGCACCTTCATCAGGGCGTCGAGGCTGCGGGCGACCTCGACGTGGTAGTCGCCGGCCTTGAGGCGGCGGCGCGGAATGGATGAGACGACGGTTCCGCTGGCCATCACGCGGCCTCCGCGGGCATGCGTTGCGACAGCGGCGGCAGCCAGACCAGGCCGTCCGAGCCCGGCAGCTCGCGGTATCCCAGGAGATCGCAGAGGTAGCGCCGGCCGGCGTCGGTTACGGCTCGCGCATAGCGCGGCACGTGATCGAAGTGGGGCGACATGGCCGCCGATCCCTCGCGCAGGCGTTTGGCGGTCGCCTTGGTCGCGCCGGCCACGCCCCAGCCGTAGTTTCCGCAGACCACCTCGGCGGGAGAGGCCATGTGCTGAGGCGCCGGGTCGAAGATGTTGAATCGCAGACGGCGCATGGCTGCCGCACCCGCCGCGTTGAACGGCACCCATGCGAGCACGCCGCTGACGATGCCGTCCTCATGCGCGACGAAGATCGCGCAGCCCGTGTAGGCCTGCACGCGTTGCAGCGTCTCGACCGTGACCAGGTCGCCGCCGATGAGTTCCGACGCCAGAGCCCGGGCCGCCCGCATTTCCGAGGGCTTTGCGGGAACAATGCCGAATCTGGCCAATTCGGAGCAGATGTGGCGCGAAATCTCGCGTCCGGTTAGGTTGTGGCTGAGTTGCATGGACGCACCCTTGTTTCGACTTCGGTGCGTACCGCCCATAGTGGGGGGTGGGCGCCCGAAATTATCGCAATGGGGCGCCTGCAAATTTGACGGGAGGCCGGATGGCCGACATCGCGCGACGCCGGGCTGACTGGTCCGCCCTGCGGGTGTTCTTCGCCGTTGCGGAAGCGGGCGGGATCAACGCCGCCGCGCGAGCGCTGAACCTCAGTCCGTCGACGGTCACTCGCACCATCGAAGACCTTGAGCACCAGCTCAATGTCACCCTGTTCGCGCGATCTCCGCGCGGAATGTCACTGACCGAGGCCGGCGAAATGGCCTACCAGCGGGTCCTGACAATGGAGCGTACGGCCGCCACGCTGGAGATGGAGATCGGCGACCTAGAGGCGCTCCCCGAAGGCAAGGTGAAACTCGCAGTTCCTGACGGAGTAGCCGGCTACTTCATCACGCCGTTCCTGCCAGAGTTGCTGCGAGCGCACCCGGGCCTCGATCTTTCAGTCGATTGCGGGCTGTGGCCCGACCGACCGTTGGACGGGGAGGCCGAGCTGACCGTCAGCTACAGCGAGCCGACGGTGGGAGACTTGGTCGCGCGGCCGATCGCCTACATGCACTACGCCTGTTTTGCATCCCGCGAATACATCAACCTGTACGGAGAGCTCAACGGTCCCGAGGAGCTCCTCAAGCACCCTTACGTCCACCATGTCGCCCATACACATCAGCGGGAAGTCTGGACCGAAGAGCAGAAGGCGCTGCAGGTTCTGACGAATAAGCGCATTCAGACCAACTCGAGCGCGGTGGTCGTCCAGGCCGTGAAGAACGGCATCGGGGTCGCCTTCCTGCCGACGGCGATTCTTTCCGTCGAGCCGGATCTCGTGATGGTGGAGGGCATCCCGCCCGTAGCTCCGATGAAGCTCTGGATGGTGCATCACCGGGAGGCGACCCGCTCGGCGCGTATCCGCGCCGTGGCGGATTGGCTGAAGTCGATCTTCGACGGGCGCACCCGGCCGTGGTACCGCGCCGAGTTCGTGCATCCGCGGGACTTCAGCCTGCCGGCCGTGGCCGCGGCGAAGGCGCTGGCGCCCGCCTAAGGCGAGCTCAACCCACCCGCCAGCAGCTCGGCCACGTGCAGGGTCGGCCGTCCGGCGCCCTGCTCGATCTGTTCGCGGCAGGAAAAGCCGTTCGCCAGGATCACCCATTCGGCCGGCGCGGCGCGCACCTGCGGCAACAGCACCCGCTCGGCGGCG
>NZ_DATIMC010000108.1:0-9771 GCF_035475775.1 Phenylobacterium sp.
CCCCACGACGCCGGAGCCGGCGCGACCGCAGCCGCAGCCCGCGCCGCCGCCGCGGAAGCCGCCGAACAACCTGGTAGGCCTGGTGCTGCTCGCGGCCTTTCTCGCGGCCGGCTGGGGGCTGGTCCGCGGCGTCGCGACAGGCCCCCTGACCTTCGCGTTCGTGATGCTGGGCTGGGTGCTCTCGGTGATGGCGCACGAGTTCAGCCACGCGCTGACCGCCTATTTCGGCGGCGACCACACCGTGCGGGCGAAGGGCTACCTGGCCTTCGATCCGCGGCGCTACGGGGACCTGGGAACCAGCGTCGTGCTGCCGATCGTCTTCCTGGCCCTGGGCGGCATCGGTTTCCCGGGCGGGGCGGTCTATCTGCGCAACGACCTGATGCGCGGACCGGTCTGGCGCGCGGCCGCGGCGCTGGCGGGGCCCTTCGCCACCTTCGTCGTGCTGCTGGTCCTCGCCTTCGTGGCCCGCGTCCTGCTGGCGACGGGCGGGGAGAGCCCGCTGTTCTTCGCCGTCGCCTTCCTGGCCTTCCTGCAGGCGACCGGGCTGATCCTCAACCTGCTGCCGATCCCGGGGCTCGACGGCTTCGGGGCGATCCGGCCGTTCCTGCCGGGCGCCTGGGCGCCGGCGATCCGCCGCGCCGAGGGGCTGGTCATGGTGGCGCTGTTCCTGCTGATCTTCCTCTCGCCGGTGGGCGGCCGCCTGCTGTTCGGCACGGGCGCGAGCCTCGCCGCGGCGCTCGGCGTGCCCTCCGAGGGCATCGGCGAGGGCTTCCGCGCCTTCCGCTTCTGGCGCGGCTAGGGGGCGCCCGGAAGCTCGAAGCCGGACGCCCGGGCTTCGGCGGCGCGAGCTCCCGAGCTATCGTGAGGGCCCCGCGCTCGAGGTCCGGCAGAATGGCGAAGCTCGTCTTCGGATTGTCCCAGTCTCTGGACGGCTACGTCGACCACCTGGAAATGCGGCCGGGGCCCGCGCTCTTTCGTCACTTCCTGGAGCACGTGCGCGGCCTGGCCGGCTGCATCTATGGCCGCCGCACCTACGAGATCATGCGCTATTGGGACGAGGACCTGCCCGAGTGGGAGGTCGACGAACGCGCGTTCGCGGCGGCGTGGCGAGCCCAGCCGAAATGGGTCGTGTCACGCTCCCTGAAGGCCGTCGGCCCAAATGCGACCCTCATCGAAGGCGACCTCGGGACGGCGATCGGCAAATTGAAGGCTCGGCTGGTCGGAGAGATCGATGTCGCCGGACCGGACCTGGCGCGAAGCCTGAGCGACCTTGGTCTGATCGACGAGTATCGCCTGTATTTCCGACCCATTGTGCTGGGTCGCGGTGCGCCCTTCTTCGCCGGCCCGCGGCCGCCGCTCCGCCTGGCGGCGAGCGACCCGATTGGCGAGGACACGATCCGCTTGACCTACGTTCCCGCCTGAGCGCCGGACCCGTCAGGCCCGCTGGGGTCGGTGGGGACTCGCCGAACTAAGCGCCCGCGGCCGCGAAATCCAGCTCGGCGGTGGTGACGGCGCCGGCGGTCCGTCCGGGAGCCTTTTGGTAGGCCCAGTAGAGGTTGGTGTGGGCGATCACCTGGTCCGGCGGCGGCGCCCCCCATTGGGAGAGGTCCTCGGTCGTGTGGGCGTCGCGCACCAGGATCACGTCGTAGCCGCGCACCAATCCGCCGTGCAGGGTGGAGCGGATGCAGGCGTCGGTCTGGGCGCCCGCGACCACCAGCCGGCCGACGCCGAGCCGTGCCAGCACCTTCTCCAGCGCCGTCGCCTCGAAGGCGTCGCCGTAGGCCTTGCCGACCAGCGGCTCGGCGGGATCGGGCGCGAGCTCGGGGACGATGCGCCAGGCCTCGCTGCCTTCGGGCAATTCCTCGCTGGCGTGCTGCACCCAGACGACGGGAACGCCCTCGCGGCGGGCCTTGGCGACGAGGCTCGCGATGTTCGCCACCACCGCCTGGGAATTGTGCGAAAGCGCCATCACGCGGTTCTGCACGTCGACGATGAGAAGCGCGGCGTTCGGCCGGTCGGAGAGCGTGGTCATGCCCGCCAGCTAGCCGCCGAGGACCGGCGTTGTCCAGACACGCCCGGGGGCCGCGGGTTTTCGCGTGCCCTTAAGGATTGGCGGCCGCATCCTTCGGGTCGTCCATGACCCCGATTCGCCCCGTCCGCATCCTCGGCCTCGATCCGGGGCTCCGCCGCACCGGCTGGGGCGTGGTGGTGGTCGAGGGCGCGCGCCTGGCGCACGTGGCGCACGGGGTGATCCGCCCCGACGAGGCCGCGCCGTTCGCGATTCGCCTGCTCACCCTTTTCGAGGCGATCTGCGAGGTCATCGCCGCGCACGCCCCCGACGAGGCCGCCGTCGAGGAGACCTTCGTCAGCGCCAACGCCTCATCGACGCTGAAGCTCGGCCACGCGCGGGCCGCCTGCCTGATCGCCCCGGCCCGCGCGGGCCTGCCGGTCGCGGAATACGCCGCAACGGTGGTCAAGAAGGCGGTGGTGGGGACCGGCGGCGCCGACAAGGCGCAGGTGGGCTTCATGATCCGCCGGCTCCTGCCGACCGCCGGCGAGACGACCGCCGACGCCGCCGATGCGCTGGCCGTGGCGATCGCCCACGCGCACGCCCGCAAGGCGCGCACGCTCCGCGGCGCGGCGTAGCAGGCTTCACGATTGATCAAGCGATTCACCGCGGATTACGGCATGTTGGAACAGATGCTGAACGTGAGTCGCGGATGATCGGGCGCCTGCGCGGGATCGTGGCCGAGACGGCCGAGGAGGACGCCCTGATCGACGTGGCCGGGGTGGGCTACGTCGTGCGCTGCGGAGCCAGGACGCTTTCGCGGCTGCCGGAGATCGGCGGCGAGACCGTGCTGCACGTGGAGACCCAGTGGGGCGAGCAGACCGGCATGAAGCTCTACGGCTTCCTCTCCCGCGAGGAGCGCCGCGCCTTCGTGATCCTGCTGTCGATCCAGGGCGTCGGGCCGAAGGCGGCGCTGTCGGTGCTGGACGTGCTGCCGCCGGCCGAGCTCGCCGCCGCGGCCGCGCGCGAGGACAAGGCGGCGATCGCCCGCGCCCAGGGCGTCGGGCCGAAGCTCGCCCTGCGCATCGCGACCGAGCTGAAGGACAAGCCGATCACCGACGGGCCCGTGGCGGCCTTCCATGGCCAGATCGGACCCGCGCAGCCTGCCAGGCCCTCGGTCCCCGGCGAGGCGGTGGCCGCCCTGATGGGCCTGGGCGTCGCCGAGCCGGCGGCGCGGCGGGTCGTCGAACAGGCGGCCGTGCGGTTGGGCGATGAAGCCGCCGCCCCCGCGCTGATCAAGGCCGCGCTGCAGGAGCTGGGCCGGTGACCCGCCTGGTTTCGGCCGAGCCCGAGCCGTTCGAGCCGCAGGACCGGGCGATGCGGCCGCAGACGCTGGCCGAGTTCGTCGGCCAGGCGCAGGCCAAGGCCAACCTGCGGGTGTTCATCGAGGCCGCCCGCGGGCGCGGCGAGGCGCTCGATCACGTGCTGCTGTTCGGCCCGCCGGGGCTGGGCAAGACCACGCTGGCCCAGATCGTGGCCCGCGAGCTGGGCGTCAACTTCCGCGCCACCTCCGGCCCGGTGCTCGCCAAGGCCGGCGACCTGGCGGCGATCCTCACCAACCTCGAGCCGCGCGACGTGTTGTTCATCGACGAGGTCCACCGGCTGGCCGCCAACGTCGAGGAGATCCTCTACCCGGCCATGGAGGACCACGTCCTCGACCTGATCATCGGCGAAGGCCCCTCGGCGCGCTCGATCCGCATCGACCTGGCCCCCTTCACCCTGGTCGCGGCGACGACGCGGGCGGGCCTGCTGGCGACGCCGCTTCGCGACCGCTTCGGCATCCCCCTGCGGTTGGAGTTCTACAGCCCGGAGGAGCTGAAGACCGTGCTGACCGGCGCCGCCGGCAAGCTGGGCCTGGCGCTGGACGAGGAGGGCGCCTCGGAAATCGCGCGGCGGTCGCGCGGCACGCCCAGGGTCGCCGGACGCCTGCTCAGGCGGGTGCGCGACTTCGCCGCCGCCGACGGGGCCGCGCTGATCGACCGCGCGGCCGCGGCCTCGGCGCTCGCCCGCCTCGACGTCGACGAGCTCGGGCTCGACGCACTGGACCGCAAGTACCTCAGGGCGCTCATCGAGCACTACGCCGGAGGCCCGGCCGGGGTGGACACCCTGGCCTATGCGATCGCCGAGGCGCGCGACGCGGTGGAGGACGTGATCGAGCCCTTCCTGCTGCAGCAGGGCTTCATCCAGCGCACGCCGCGCGGCCGGATGGCCACGGCCAGGGCCTACGATCACCTGGGCCTCGCCGCCCCGCCGCCCCTCGCCAGGCCCGGCCAGGCGGAGCTGTTCGAGGAATGAGCCGTCCGCTCATTCCCGCGCAGGCGGGAATCCATGCGGAGCCGCAACAACCGCTCGCCCTCTTGAGCACGTCGGCCGATTCAGCTTGGGTCCCCGCCGTCGAGGGGATGAGCGGTGAGTGAGATGGACCAGGCGCCGAGCGCCGGCTGGCTGGACGGCCGCGAGCACGTCCTGCCGGTGCGCATCTACTACGAGGACACCGACTTCACCGGCGTCGTCTATCACGCCAACTACCTGCGTTATTTCGAGCGCGGCCGCTCCGACTTCCTGAGGCTGGCCGGCGTCAGCCACCAGGGGCTCCTGGACCTCGCCGATCCGGCCGCCTTCACCGTGACCCGCATCGCCGTCGACTTCCGCCGCGCCGCGCGCATCGACGACGCGCTCCTGGTGCGCACCACCTACGATGCGGTGAAAGGTCCCAGGCTGCTGATCAGCCAGAGGATCGTGCGGGAGGACGCGCTGATCGCCGCCGCCCAGGTCGAGGCGGCCTGCATCGGCCTGGACGGGCGCGCCAGGCGGCCGCCGCCCGGGCTGGTGGCGGCGCTGAAGCCGCTGTTTCCCGAGCCTCCGCCTTAAGTTCGCCACCGGTTCGGTTGAACCGAAACCTCGAAGCTTCCGCAACATCGCCCGTGCAAATGGATCCTGCCGCCGTAAGCCCCGCATCCTTCTCGCTCGTCCACCAGATCGTGAACGCCGACTGGGTCGTGAAGCTGGTCATGGCGGGCTTGGCGATCGCCTCGCTGTGGTCGTGGACAGTGATCCTCGACAAGACCTTCCGGTTCGGCGCGCTGAACCGCGAGGCCGACCGGTTCGAGGACGCGGTGGGCTCCGGCCGCAGCCTGGAGGAGGTGGCCGCGGAGTCCGGCGAGCGGGCGCGCCATGCGCTGCCGCGCATGCTGCAGAGCGCGCTTCGCGAATGGCGCGACGCCCGCGCCAAGGGCGTCGCCGAGGGCGCGCAGGCGGCCTTCCTGATCCAGCGGATCGACCGGGTGCTCGACACCATCATCGCGCGCGAGAGCCAGCGGGTGGAGGAGGGGCTGGGCCTGCTGGCCATCGTCGCCACGGCCTCGCCGTTCATCGGCCTGTTCGGCACGGTCTGGGGAATCATGCACGCGTTCCAGTCGATCGCGATCCAGAAGAACACCAACCTGGCGGTGGTCGCCCCGGCGATCGCCGAGGCGCTGTTCGCCACCGCCATCGGCCTGATCGCGGCGATCCCGGCCTACATCGCCTTCAACGCCTTCTCGACCAAGGCCGGCAAGTACGCCGCGCGCCTGGAAGGCTTCGCCGACGACCTCTCGACCGCCATCCAGCGGCGGCTGGCCGAGAGGGTCTGACATGGGCCTGTCCGCCAACGACGCCTTTGCGGCCTCGGGCGGCGGCCGGCGCAGCCGCAGGCGCTACGGCCGCGGCCGGCGCGGCACGCTTTCGGAGATCAACGTCACTCCGCTGGTCGACGTGATGCTGGTGCTGCTGATCATCTTCATGATCTCCGCGCCGCTGCTCACCGCCGGCGTCCCGCTGGAGCTGCCGAAGACGGAAGCCTCGGCGATGCAGAACGAGTCCAAGCCGGTCAGCATCTCGATCCGCGCGGACGGGACGATCTTCGTGCAGAACGACCAGGTCGCCTTCAGCCGGCTCAGCCCGCGCCTGAAGGAGACGGTCGGCGACAATCCCAAGCGGCCGATCTACGTGCGCGCCGACGGCCGCGCCTCCTATGAGACCGTGGCGCAGGTGATGGCGGCGCTCTCCACCTCCGGCTTCAGCTCGATCAACCTGATCACCGACACCGGCGGGCCGTCCTCGGGCGGCGATCTGGGCCAGGCGCCGCCAGCGCAGGAGCCCGCGACGCGGTGAGGCGAACGGAGGTCAACCCCGCCTTCGTGGGCTCGCTCGCCCTGCACGCCCTCGTGCTGGCGGCGCTGCTCATCTCCTGGCGGTTCACCCACGAGCTGAACATCGGCTCGGCCGTGCCGGTGACCATCGTCGCCAACGCCGACGTGAGCGACCTGCGCGCCGCCGAGCAGGCCCCGCAGGCGCAGACCGCCCAGACCGAGGCGCCGCAGCCGCAGGCCCCGCCCCAGGCCGCCCCGCCGCCGCAGCCCGAGCCCACGCCCGCGCCCGCGCCGCCGAAGCCCGCGCCCAAGCCCGCCCCGGCGCCCGCCCCGACCAAGGCCGAGAAGCCGGCCAAGCCGGAGAAGAGCCTCGACCTCGACGCGCTCGCCGCCAGTCTCTCCCGCTCGGCCTCGCACGCCCCGGCCAAGCCCTCCTCGGCCGCGAAGGGCGCGGCCCGCCCCGAGACCGCGCAGCAGGCGCGCGCGGCGGTGGGCGCGGGCCAGGGCCACTCGGCCGCCGCCCTCAATGGCCTGGTCGCCGAGTTGCAGCGGCGCTGGAATCCCAACTGCGAGGTGCAGGGCGGCCGCGACGTCGTGGTGGCGGTCACCTTCCAGCTCGACGCCGGCGGCGGGGTGGTGGGCCAGGTGGGCTCGCAAATCGTGCGCGGCCAGGGCGCCGTCGCCCAGGTGGGCGCCACGCGCGCGGTCAGCGCCGTCTACGCCGCCGCCCCGTTCCGCAATCTGCCGCGTGACCTCTACGGCCAGCGCGTCAAGGTCAATTTCATCGCGCAGGACGCTTGCTCGTGACACGATCCTTTTTCCGGAGCATAGCCATGCGGTTCATGAGCCTCGCCTTCGCTTTCGTGGCCGCCTTGACGCTGAGCTTCGCGCTCGCGCCGCCCGCCCGCGCCGAGATCGAGGTCAACGTCAACCGCGGCGACGTCCAGCCCCTGCCGATCGCCATTCCGCCGTTCGGCGGGCCGCAGGGCGCCGACATCGCCGGCGTGATCTCGGCGAACCTCCAGCGCTCGGGCCTGTTCCGGCCGCTGGATCCGGCGAGCTTCGTGGAGCACGACCTCGATCCCGCGGTGCAGCCCCGCTTCGCGCTGTGGAAGCAGATCAGCGCCCAGGCGCTGCTGAACGGGCAGGTGACGGCGGAGAACGGCCAGCTGCGGGTCGCCTTCCGCCTGTGGGACGTGAACGCCGAGCAGCAGCTGCTGGGCCTGGAGTTCACCTCCACGCCCGACAACTGGCGGCGGATCGCCCACAAGATCTCCGATGCGGTCTATGAGCGGCTGACCGGCGAAAAGGGCTATTTCGACACCCGCGTGGTGTTCGTGGCCGAGAGCGGCGGGCGCACCGCCAAGGTCAAGCGCCTGGCGATCATGGACCAGGACGGCGCCAACCCGAGCTACCTCACCGACGGCTCGTTCATCGTCATGACGCCGAGGTTCTCGTCGAATTCCCAGGAGATCACCTACATGGCGCTCAGGCCGGAGGGCTCGGCCGTCTACCTGTTCAACCTGGAGACCGGCCGGCGCGAGAGCCTCGGGCAGTTCCCGGGCATGGTGTTCGCGCCGCGCTTCTCGCCCGACGGATCGAAGGTCGCCTTCTCCGTCGCGCACGCCGGCAACAGCGATGTCTACGTGATGGACCTGCACAACCGCACGAGCGTGCGGCTGACCTCGGATCCGGCCATCGACACCTCGCCGTCCTTCTCGCCCGACGGCCGCAGCATCGTCTTCAATTCCGACCGCTCGGGCAGCCCGCAGCTGTATGTGATGGGCGCCGACGGCTCGAATCCGCACCGCATCTCGTTCGGCGAGGGCCGCTACACCACTCCGGTCTGGAGCCCGACGGGCGAGTACATCGCCTTCACCAAGCAGACCGGCGGCGAGTTCCACATCGGGGTGATGAAGCCGGACGGCTCGGACGAACGCATCCTGACCTCCAGCTACCTCGACGAAGGGCCCACCTGGGCGCCGAACGGGCGGGTGCTGATGTTCGCCCGCGAGGCCGCCAGCGGCGCCTCGCGGCTCTGGACCGTGGACGTCACCGGCCGGATCCTGCAGCCGGTGCCCTATCCGCTCGGCGGCTCCGACCCCGCCTGGTCGCCCCTCCTGCAATAGGTTTGCCTCGCCCGACCTCGCCCCTAAAGTCCCGTCGAAAAGGAGACGTCTTCGCCATGGTTCCGATCCCAGACCGCAAGACCGCCCTGCGCATCGCGCTCGTCGCGACGGCCGCCGCCTCGCTGGCGGCCTGCGCCCACCGGCCGAAGCCGAGCTACCCGACGACCCCGCCGGCCGCGGCCGCTCCGGCCCCGCGCGCCGAGACCGCGCCGCCGCCGGCCCCGGTCAGCCAGCAGGCGATCCCCGGCTCCGAGCAGGACTTCGTGATCAACGTGGGCGACCGGGTCTATTTCGACTTCGACAAGTTCCAGATCCGTCCCGACGCCCAGCCGATCCTCGACGCCCAGGCCGCCTGGCTCGTGAAATACCCGGCCGTCAGCGTCCGCATCGAGGGGAACTGCGACGAGCGCGGCACCCGCGAATACAACCTCGCGCTCGGCGCGCGGCGGGCCAACGCGGTGCACGACTACCTGGTGGCGCACGGCGTCTCGTCCGGCCGGATCACCACCATCTCCTACGGCAAGGAGCGGCCGATCGATCCCGGCTCCGGCGAGGAAGCCGACCAGCACAACCGCAACGCCCACACCGCGATCACCGGCGGGGCGGCGAGCCGCTGATGGGCAAGCGACGCGTCGCGCTCGTGGCCGCCCTGGGGCTCGCGCTCTGCGCGGGCGCCGTGGCGGCCCAGACGCCGGTGGACGAGAGCCTTTCCAAGCGCGACGCCCGGCGGCTCGACAACATGGAGAAGGTGGTCGGCGAGCTTCGCAGCATCGTGTTCCGGGCGCGCGACAGCAAGCAGCCCATCGTGGTCGAGCCGGCCGACACCGACGCCCGGCTCTCGGAGCTCTCCAGCCGGCTGGGCGACCTCGAGCAGACCCTGACACGGGTCAACGGCTCGCTGGAGACCACCGCCCACCAGCTGGACGAGGCCAAGCGCGAGAACGCCGCCCTGCGGGGCGACGTGAAGGCGCTCTCCGACAAGCTGAGCGCGCTCGAGCAGAAAGTCGATGCGGCGCAGGCTGCGACCGCCGCGGGCGGCCCCGCCGCCGGGCCTGCAGCGGAGGCCGGACCGCCCCCGCCACCCGCGGCCAGCCCGACGGAGGCGTTCGCCCAGGCCCGGCAGCTGATGCTGGCCGGCAGCTACGACGCCGCAGAGGCCGCGTTCCGCGACTACGTGGCCGCCTACCCCGACGCGCCGAAGACGCCCGAGGCCCGCTACTGGTGGGGCAAGACCCTGCAGGTGCGCGGCGCGCACGCGGAGGCCGCGACCGCCTTCATCGGGGCGATCCGCGGCTGGCCGAAGACCGTCTGGGCGCCCGACGCCCTGGTGGAGCTGGCCCGCGAACTCAACGCGCTGAAAAAGACCACCGACGCCTGCCAGACCCTGGCCGAGCTGCCGCGGAAATATCCCAAGGCGAGCGCGCCGGTGAAGGGCCGGGCGGCG